>JAEYQQ010000184.1 GCA_023409955.1 Bacillota bacterium
TCCGCTAGTTTTAGCGGATTTTTTGTTTACGTTCGTAGCGGATGTTATTTTAATCTTACCTATGTTTTTCTGCAACGGGCCTTACAATTTAGGGAACAAGGCAATTACTATACATTTTTTATGCTCATTTAGGTTCTTGGATAGCCTCCTAAGCATTTTGGCACTTTGAGGGGGCTGGTGCCAATGCATATCAAGTGCAAAAACACCTTTTTAGCGAAATGCTTATATGGTAGGCAACTTAATCTTTATGCGGTTTCTGTTTTCATATAAGCCATTATTACCCAGATCGCATAGGAGTTCGTCAATTCCATCCACAGGCTTTGACGGCTCTATTTGAACGATGCTCCTCTGGCAGATGATACTCATGAGGAACGTAGCCAACACTTATTGTGATTATTACAGAACATCATGGTTTTAGCATAAAGATCGCAGAACTGTTTTAGAAGATTTGGATCGTACTGTTTTCTTTCTATCAAATGCATTTGGCATAACTATATAGTATGGGAGCACGCCATAACGCTTATCTGGGATATCTAAGATGGTTGTAATTTGTTAATCAAATTACAATTTTTTTGTATAATCAGTAAATTGATTGATTCGTCAATTTTATATGCGGGTACATAAAACGTATCAGGCCTCATTCATTGAGAGCTGTTGATTAATACGCTATACTAAATATTTTGTACTTAACGGTTAGTGTATCAACTCAGGGAATAATCAAACTCAACAATCCTTATAAGATGAATATTTCGTTTTGATGAGCATGTATCTTAGAGCAACACAAATGACAAAGCCACCCAAAATCTGCATATAGGTCAGCATTAATGGAGGTGGACACATGGGCAAGAAAATATCCAATGTTTTGCTACTATATTTTAGTATATGCATGGCTATTGTTATTCTCTTAATTGTTATGGTAAGCATGATCTTTACATTTGGCAGAGGTAACAGCAAGTATGAGGCTAATAAGAGCAGTGAAGACTTATTTTCTGCTATCAATCATTCAATATTTACGAGATTGGCAGACGTTACTAAAACAATTGCACAGGATGTTACTACGACAATTTCAGAAAACGCTAATGAATTTGATGCCCATGAAAAGATAGTGATCAAGCTGAACATGCTGCAAAAGGCTCTTGGCTTAGATATGTGTTATATATTGGATGATCAAGGAACAGTGATTGCATCAAGCGTTAATGCAAAAATTGAAACGCTCGATATGCATGGGCGAAATTATGCTTTTAGGCCATATTTTACTGAAGCCATGCTTGGAAAGGATGTCATCTATCCAGCATTAGGTTCAGCAACCTTTGAAAGGGGGGTATATTTCAGCTCGCCGATTTGGGATAGTCAAAACAATATTATTGGAGTAGCTGTTAGCAAAATGGGAATGCACATATTTGATAATATACTAAAGGAATCCGTTAGTATAAGTGCAGTGACAACAGCAAAAGGTATCATTATATCGTCTAATAGAGAAGATTGGTTGTTTAGATCAATATATCCCCTATCTTCAGAAGAATATAATGACATTATATCCTCCAAACAATTTTTGAACACGCCGATCCAGCAGCTTGATTTACAAATCGATGATGAAACTGCTCACTTCCACAATAAAAAGTATATAATATCTAAAAGATCCATAGGAAACACAGATTGGGTATTACTTTATTTATATGAACCTAGCATCACACCAATACTGAGCCAGGATCAATGGGGGCTCATAACGGCATTGTTTGCATACTTTATTGTACTGATAATAGTAGTTGCATTCATGGCGCATATCAATATAAGAAGACGAGCTGCTGAAATGATGCATCAGAAACTATATCATGCAGTCCAGCATTCATCCAGTGTTATTGTTATAACAGATATTCATGGAACGGTTGAGTATGTGAATCCTGCTTTTACACAAGAAACTGGATACAGCCTCGAAGAATGTGTTGACAAAAATATACACTTCTTGAATGCGGGACAGCAAAATCGCGACTTTTATGAAGACATGTGGAAAACAATTATGACGGGGGAAGATTGGAAGGGGACATTTTGTAATAAACGGAAAAATGGTGAAGTATATTGGGATGACACTTTGGTTTCGTCTGTTAAGGATATAAAGGGCAGGATAACTAATTTTATTGCGATCAAGGAAGATGTAACCAAGCAGCGAGAAATGGATGAACTCCTACTGAAGTATGCCACAACGGATGAAATGACGGGCACCTTAAACAGAAGATCCGGCATGCTGATGATAGAAAGACAAATCCAAATAGCTAACAAAAGCAATCAATCATTTGTAATACTATTTATGGATATAAATGGACTAAAAACAGTGAATGACACTCTGGGTCATGATTATGGCGATGAGTTGATTAAAACTGCAGTAGGAGTGCTCAAAGAAAGCCTTCGTGATTCAGATGCAATATGTAGACTGGGTGGAGACGAGTTCCTAGTGATTCTTACTACTGTAGGAGCATCTGAAGCAGATGCCGTTCTGCAAAGAGTTATGGATAAAATAGAAATGATAAACTGTACAATGCAACATGTATTTTTAATAAGCTTAAGCTTTGGTATGGCTGAGTATGTTCCTGGAAAGAACCAAACGGTGGATGACCTGATCCGTGAAGCGGATGAGAATATGTATAAGAATAAAAGTGAAATCAAGAGAAAGCAGGGGATGGACGGTGTGCTGCGGGTTCTGAAAAATTATTGAAAAAAATTGAAAAAAATTGTATAATATTATTATATAATGCATGTAATTGGATATAACGGAAAGGCACAGAACGGGTGGTGGATGATGCTATACCGTGTTTTGCTTGTGGATGATGAACCGTTTATGCTCGAAGGCATGCGATTGATGATTGACTGGGAAAACCATGGATTCACCATCTGTGCGGAAGCATCCAATGCACAGGATGCGTTGCATTTGATGGATGCTTACGAGCCGCATCTTTTAATTACGGATGTTCGAATGCCGGGCATGCTGGGAACAGATCTTGCAGGGATTGTGCATCATTACCATCCAAAAACCATACTGTTGTTTTATAGCGGCTACCGGGACTTTAAGTTTGCACAATCTGCCATACGATCACATGCATTTGGTTATCTGGTAAAGCCCATAGATAAGGATGAAGTACATAATACACTCAAGGCCGTCAAAGCAGAGTTGGATGGGCGTTTGAATCAAAGGATAACGGATGGCGATGGGATACCGGTATTGCGAGACCATGTGCTCAGACGTATAGCATCTGGAGACGCCGGGAGCGAAAGCCTGCTTCGGGCAGGTGTGCTACTGGACTTGAAGAGGGGAGACCCCTGTTATTGCGCTGTAGTTTCATTACAAGAAAAAGAGCTTACACAAAGTGTACTAGTTCTGATGTCCAACTTTGGTGGCATTGCTTTTTTGCTTACATCTAGTTTATGTGGAATTTGTTTTAAGCAAATTGAGCGAGATTTGGGACGGCTGGAAAGCTTGTATCAGTGTCTATTACACAGCTATGGTGTTAAGGTGCTAATAGGCATCGGCAGCGTTGCCAAGGGCGCAGAAGGCTTTGAAAGAAGTTTAAGTGAAGCGTTGGATGCTTTAGAGGTGCTATTTGAACCTTATGGTTCCTTACGGCTATACAAGCCTATTGATGATTCTGTATCAAAGTGGATGACACTATCATCCCTTTCCAAGGTATCAGATGCGCTTTTCCAAGATGATGATTCAGAGCTGCATCAAGAGCTTCAACGGCTTTATCAGCTTATAAATGAGCACAAACCCACGCTTTTAGCACTGCGTTACATGGTTAAAACTTTAGAAGCAACTCTCTTGGTAAACAATTTGCAAGTATTTCGGCCGACTCACTGGTTAAGTAGGTTGCATAATCTATGGCAAGAGCAGAATCTGTCTATGGAAATGTGGCTGTTGGAATTTGATCACGTACTTCGCTCCTTGAAAAAGGAGATTGGCAAAAATGATGCATATCCTCCAGCAGTAAGAACAGTACTTGATATCCTTAACAGGGATTATGCAAAAAACCGATCTCTAGGTGATATAGCAGATCAACTCGACTTAAACCCGGCATATCTTGGTCAGATGATTTTACGTACAATAGGAAAAACATATCATGCACTTTTGCTCGACATACGATTATCCAATGCATGTAGGATGCTGCGCCAGACGACATGTACGGTTGGAGAGATTTCATACGCAGTAGGCTTTCGGGATGTTGACTATTTTTCCAGACAGTTTCGTGCACGTATGGCCATGAGTCCCATTGCATACAGAGGAGCGTCATTCGGAAAGGAGGATTGAGAGGATGATACAGCTACGTGTCAATGACCTTTCCATTCGCAGCAAGTTCATCCTTCAGTTTCTGCTAGGCGTTCTTTTGCCTATTGCCGCATTGCTTGTTTATGTTCTTACCAATGTCACATCAGAAATCAGGCAAAGAGAATATCAAAACGCAGTACAATCCCTGGACCGGATTTATACAACGCTGGAGACACAGTTTTCACAGGTTGTTGCATTAAGTAATGCCGTCTCTACTGATACGCAACTGGGGATTATAATGAATAAACACTTCACATCTCCTCAAGGATATTACGCCTCTTATTACATCGAATTAAGACCCATTATGAATCGCTATTTGTTTGCTTATGTGGAGCAGGTAACGGGAATCGCTGTATATACTGACAACCCCACCATTTTCGATGGGGGATACTGCCCCCGAATTACACCTGCAGTAATGGCGGAAGAATGGTTTCCCACAACCGTTACTCAGTCACCTGTGATGGTGGCGTATGTAAGACAAACACCTGCCATAGGCATAAAGCTTCAGTTAAGCATTTTGAGAAGCCTTAGCAATACCTATTACACCCAGTTGCTGAAGTTAGACTTGAATATGGAGCCTATACACCGCGTGGTAGAGCAGGAAAGCAAATATTTATCAGTATATCTAATTGCGCCAGACGGGTCAGCTGTAAGTTATCCAGGGAGCCTGACAGACAGTATGGTAGCAAAGCGATACATTATGCCACCTGCCAATGTAGAGCTAAACCGTGCATTCGGTGAGAATACTGCTATGAATGGCTGGAAGCTCGTGGCAAATATCAATAATGGATATATGGAAAACAGTATCCGTAATGCAATTTGGGTTGGGCTTTTGCTTGGTGCTTTCTGTTCCCTATTTGCTGGAGGGCTATCACTGGTATTTGCAGGGTCCATTGTGGTACGGAGCCAAAAGCTGCTTCGGCATATGGATAGCATTACTGCTGAGCATTTTTCTCCTATCAAAAAGGAAATGGGAAAAGATGAAATCGGTGAGCTGATGGAGCACTTTAACACCATGGGCGAGCGACTAAAGCAACTGATACATGATATATATGTACTTCAACTACACCAAAAGAGCTTGGAGTTGGAAAATGTACGGGCTGAATTGAAATACTTACAAGCTCAGGTGGACCCGCATTTTCTCTTTAACACTTTAAATGCCATATTGGTATTGTGTGTACGTAATGGCTATACGGAATTGGTTGAAATCATTACACCTCTTTCAAAAATTCTGAGACGCATGGTGGATACGTCAAGAGATATCATATCCCTTCGTGAAGAACTGGATTTTGTACGCATGGTTCTGAAAATTGAGCAATTTCGTTTTGGTGATAAATTGATTTATGAGTTTGATGTAAGTGAAGATGCATTGGATGCTATGGTACCTGTGATGAGTGTGCAGGGGTTGGTGGAAAATGCTTGCAAGCATGGCATACAGCATATTAGCGGACAAGGGGTTGTCCGCATTACGGCCAAGGTGGAAGGTGATTTATTAACCATAAACGTAAGTGACAATGGTGTCGGTATTCATCCGAATCGTTTGAATGACCTGCAAAAGCAGATTATTGATCCGGCAGATATGAAGGATAGTGTTGGTCTACAAAATATATATAGAAGGCTTAAACTTCAATATGGAGAGAGAAGCGATTTGATGCTGAAGAACGCCCAAAGGGGTATGATTGTCAGTCTGCGCATTCCTATGAAAGGGGCATGAGGATATGCATCGTGTGATGCTGGTAGATGATGAGCCTTTAGCGTTGGAAGGGCTTGCGCTGCTCATTGACTGGAAACGGGAAGGGTTTGAGATCTGCGCTAGGTGTCATTGCGGAAAAGAAGCTTTATCAAAAATCCAAGAGGCTCAACCGCATTTGATTGTTACAGATATTAAAATGCAAGATATCAGTGGATTGGAATTGATATCTGCAGCTCGAAAATCAGGATACGAGGGTGCTTTTATTATCGTTAGTGGATATGGTGATTTTGAATATGCACGAAAGGCCATGAACTTGGGCGTGGCAGGATATCTGTTAAAGCCGCTTGATGCCAAAGAAGCTGGAGAGGTGCTAGAGCATATACGAAAAGACCTGATTGATAAGGAGATTAGAAATAAGCTTCCAATAGCCGATTATCAGCAAAATGTAACAGCACTTTTTATGGGACAAACTGAGCGGGCGTCAATGCTGCCAATCGGTAAATGGCAGATTATAACCTGGGGAATACCATTGGCATATGATGTTGTGAATCATTTGCTGGAAGGCTTATCTCAAGGCGGAATGCGTGCAACAACCCATATTGCTGGCGGACGTGAATGGCTTGTTCTGTATGACCGGGATGGAATAGATAATGCATCAATTCTTATGCTGAAACAAGCACTATTCGAAATAGAGCGTGATTTCATACTTGGGGAACAAGTTACACATGCTGATGAAATGTACAAACAGTTTTGTTCGCTCAATACCACGCTAGATGACTTTGAGGATGAACTGATAAAAAGGTGCCATGATATGGCAAGGGCAGTTTCTCTATTGCAGCAAGATGTATTTAGCCAGCTTGCCGATGAAATGACGATTTATTGCAATTTACGTGGTATAAGCAGCAAAGCAAAAGCATATGAACTCTTTTTCAGCTTATGCAGTCAACAGATGGAAGCAAAGCCTGATAAGCATTCATCACTTCTGAATCTAAAGGATATTAAGTCACTGGGACTTACTGCTATACGTTTGCTGACGCCTGTTCCTCAGAAAATAAGCGACCAGGTAAAAGCGTACGTGCACAGACATCATATAAAAAGATTAACGTTAGAACAGGTGGCGGACGCTTTGGGATATAATGTCGCATACCTGGGGCGTATTTTCCGTGAGGAAACAGGCATCGGATTTAGAGATTACCTAAGTGATCTGCGGGTCACAAAGGCAGCTGAGATGATGGTAAGCACAACTCTGCCGGCACACAAAATTGCAAGCGAAGTAGGGTATTCGCAGTACAAGCTGTTTCTAGAGCATTTCAAGCGTCAGTTTGGGAAGACACCCGTAGAATTTCGACAAAGCATTAGCCCTTGACACTGCCGATACTCAGGCCTACCACAAAATAGCGCTGGAGGAGCGGATAAATGACAAGAATCGGTGCTGCTGATACGACTGTAATGGCGGCACGGATCGTGATAGGTGTTGTCAGGGTGGTGGACACCAAAGCATCCGCCGTGGTCTTGGCTGCATTTGCACTGTTGGTTGTTGTGGCCAGCTTCATGCGAAGAAGGTACTGCAGCGTATGGAGGTGGGATTTGCTGGCGTTGTACAGGTGTGTATCAAACCAACTGTTCCATGCTCCTACAGCCACGAAAAGGGCCACAGTGGCCAGCACCGGCAGGCACAGTGGGAAAATGATTCGCCAGAACAAGTAGAAGTCCCCTGCACCGTCGATACGGGCTGATTCCACCATTGCTTCAGGCAGGTTCAGAATATATGTCCGGAGGATTATCATATTGAAACAGCTGGTCATGGTAGGGATGATGTACACCCAGAAGGACTTTGACAACCTCAAGGTATTGTTGATCAGTAGATAGTTGGGAATGAGGCCTGCATTTACATACATGGTCAGAACAAACAGCGTTGTGATGAATTTGCGCAGCACGTATTCCCTACGGCTAAGAGCAAATGCCAGCATAGATGTTAAAATGATATTTAGTACGGTTTGTATTGCAGTTCGGGCTACAGTGATGAAGAAGGCAGAAAAGAGCGTTTCATCTACAAAAATGGTTTCATAGCTTTTGAGACTGAAAACGCGCGGTAAAAGCTTAATACCTCCCCGAACAGCGTCTGTGCCGTCGTTGAATGATAATGCCAATGTGTTAATTACCGGGTATAGCGTAATAAGCATGAGGATGCACATACCTATTGTGTTTATGATATCAAACATCAGATGCTTTCTGACATTTTTGATTTTTGCTCGCTGTATCATCATTTTGCCATCCCCTTTTGTCTTTGTCGAGCCGGTTGAATACAATGCAGGACTATAACAGGGTGCTTTCGTCGAACTTTTTTGCAAGGAAATTGGCGGTCATTACTAGAGCGATGGAAACGGTACTTTTAAAGATACCTGCGGCAATGGCGCGGCTATATTGACCTTTCGTAATACCGTATTTCAAAGCGAAGATATCAATGGTCTGTGACCAATCCATCACCAGATTCTGTCCCATCAGATATTGTATTTCAAAGCCGGCCTCCATAAGATGGCCGATATTCATAATCAAAAGAACAATGAATGTGGATTTGATACCTGGCATAGTGATGTGGAACATACGCTTGAAACGACCAGCACCATCAATTTCCGCCGCCTCATAAAGCGCCGGATCAATGGCTGCCATGGCTGCCAGATAGATGATGGTGTTCCAGCCGCATTCTTTCCACACATTGATGGCGCCGACAAGCCACCAGAAATATTTGCCTTCGCCTAGGAAAAAAACAGGCTGCTTTATCAGACCCAAGCTTACCAATAGTTCATTGATAATACCGTTGCTGGCAAATACGTTCTGCGCAAGTCCTACCACGATAACCCAACTTAAAAAGTGAGGCAGATAGGTAACGGTCTGCACCGTGCGTTTAAAGCCTCGGCTTCTGATTTCGTTTAAAAAAAGTGCTAATGCAATAGGAAATACAAAACCAAAGACCAGATTGATGGTGGCCATGGCAAATGTGTTGCGGATGCTGCGGATAAACTCCGGACGGCTGAAGAGCCAGCGGAAGTTCTCCAGGCCAATCCATTCATTGGCAAACAGGGGAACGGCGGGATCATAATCCATAAAGGCTGTGATCCAGCCCCAGATAGGTGCATAGTTAAACAAAAGAATATAAAGAAGCATAGGCACGGACATATACATTAGCTGTCGCTGCTGCCATAATATTTGCCGCTTGTTTAGATGGCGGACAGGAGTTTGTGCTGGTAAAGTAGAAGAAACGCTAGCCCTGTTCATTTGGTACACCTCACATTCATCAGGCTGGAATGAACCGACGGCGGGAGGGAGGCCTCCCTTCCGCCGCCGTGCTAGTATTTTGGGTGAATCAGTTGCTGTTCTTTTCAACCAGATTGAGGATTTCCTCCTGCATGAAATCTACGAAATCAGAGATCGGGATTTCTTCCACGCTCTTGACAAATGCATCCCACTTGGCATCGAACTCGGCAGGATCTGCCATGATGATCTGCGGCAGGTCACGGCGTTGAATGTCTTGGAAGCTGAGCTTGGCATCATCGGCATCCTTGTTAACTGTGACGTCAATCTGCCATGCTTCGCCGTAAGGAGCCAGGGTGATGGGATCGTTGAAGAAGTCAAGGGGGATCTTCATATTGTATTTGGTAAGGAAATCTTTATCATAGTCGCTCATCAGGCTGAAGTAGATTTCAGGCTGACGGTTGGGATCCCAGTAGTTACCGTCGTCCATAATGCCTTGCTTCTTGGGCAAGCTCTGCCACAGAGCATAAGCGGTGTTGGCGTTGCGCCACACGGCATTCTGAGCATTTTCGTACTGCTCTTTGGTTCTCAGCATACGGCCATTTTCCACATAGTATCCTTCGCCCTCCACGCCCCAGGCAAAGATCTTCTGCCATTCGTCGCTGAGCATGGTTTCAATCATGTTCACCAAGCGCTCGGGATACTCGCAGTTGACAGAGATACCGAAGCCGCGGTTGATATTTATGACGCCGCCATTGAGGTAGTGCTCTTCAATTTCCTTGCCATCAACGTAATGAGGGTCATATACGATGGGCAGGCCTTGGAAGGTGTTCTCATACATTTTGGCAGTATTCAGAGCATTGGTAGCGTCTTGGAAGTTCCATGCCTGATCGAACATGCCCAAAACCGTGCCGCTGGACAACTTGGCGATGTATTGGTCATAGTTCATGACAAAGGTGTCTTGAGAGATAAGACCCTTGTGGTACATTTCATTCAGCTTTTTGTAGTAGGCCTTGGCATAGGGCTGAATGACATACACTTCAGTTTTGTAGTTGTTATTGATATCCACGATAACGTCGCCGTCATTGGGTCGGCCCATCAGGTGCTGAACAGGGTTGAAAAGGCAGAAAGCACGCCAGCCTTCGCAAAGAATGGCAAAACCAGTGCTGGGGTTGCCATTGGCGTCGGTGGGATTAGCAGCTATGTAGCGCTCAATCAGGTCGAAATACTGATCCATGGTTGTGATCATGGGATAGTTATCCCAAGCAAGGACCTTTTTCTGCAGGAAGAATGCGGGGCCGTTAACATAGTTCAGTCCATAGGCTTCGGTGTTGTAGTTGCGGCCGAAGTTTGGGATAACAAACAACTGGCCCTTGTCGTTGAGCAAACGTTTAAAATAGGGTTCCAAATGAGCATAGAGGTTGGGTGTGCTTTCTTTGTTGATGTAGGGCATCAGATCGATGAGTGCGCCGGCTTCAATAAGCTTTTCGCTGTTGCCGCCATCCATCAAATCGGCGTAATCCTGGCCAGCAATTTTGATACCCAGGGTCTCGAGAAGATCACCTGCTAGGAATTCAAACTCGAACTTGATGCCGAATTCTTCTTCGATCTTTTTGAAGATCGGATTGTCGGAGGTGGGTTGATCCCTCGCCTCGCCAACGAATACCGACACGGTGATGGGTTCTTGCTTGGTTTCAGCCATGGCGGGAACGGACACGATGGATGCCATCATCACGATCGCCAGCAGCAGGGTAACCAGCTTGCGCATTTGAATTTCCTCCCTTATTTCATTTACAGCCTTAAGCAGGCCTGTTTTCATCAGCATAGCATAAAGTGTTGGTGTTCGTAATGTCTGAAATCCTACAACATACCTGACAAATTATAGATTGCAGGTTTATCTATAGAATGATCGTATACTGACCTGCCAGCATCAGTAGGCAGAAAAAGTACAGACAATTGTCGTAGTAGCGGCGCTCATCGGTTCGCAGGGGAGTATTCCAGAACTTTTTGACCCATTCCCGTGATAGAGGAGTATCAGTGGCCAAAGATGCTGCCGCAGTGGTGGCTATAATGGCAACAGGGTGCAGTGCAGGCGTTTTAAGAGGGGTACCGTCGATTTGGTAAGTCCTATAAGGCTCCTTGGTAGATAAAAAAGCCTGCAGATGATCCACGATCGTCTTATATTCTGAGCGCTGACCATACCATGCGGCATTCAAGCCGATATTCATGGCTACCCGGTATGCATCGTTGTAAAAGTTGTCATGGCCGTGTAATGCTTCAGGAGTTCCATCAAAATGGGCATACTCAGGAGCCATACCGGTTTGGGGATGGCAGCTAAGGGTCAAGTAAGCTCGGCTTTGTGCTGCAGCTCGAAGCCAAAAATCCCTGTCTGCTTCATCAGCCCATTTGGCAAACAAGGTGTAAAAATGAGGCAGATGATACGATGGATCGCTGAAGGGGAGATCTGGAACAAACTTGATCAGCGCGTTCTGAGGCTCCCACATGGGTCTGCCACCCCTGACCATTTCATGCTGGTGGAGGCAATGGTGCAGGATATCCCTGGCTTGAACGCTGTAGTCCAGTGGCGGTTCGCCATCTCCCCAAAGGTTAGAGGCAAAGAATAGGGACATGGCAAAGTATTCCTCACCGTCCGGGGCTGGGCCTTGGGCATTTTTTGTACCGTCGGGCTTCACAGACCATGCAAAATATCCCTGATATGGGCCTGCCTTTTGCCACATGTACCGTTTGGCAAAGCACCACAGGTGATCAAACTTTTTCTTATCATTGCGCTGTACGCACATCATCATGCCTTAGCTGATGCCCTCAGAACGGGCATCATTATTGCCTGTATCCATGATATAACTGGTATTTTCGTCAAGGTCAAAGTAGAACCGATTCTGCTGATCATCAAAAATGGCATGAAATGTGTCATTGATTCTCTTGTCGATGTCTGCTTGGGATATGCCGCAATCGCTAAATAGATTGTTGGTGGTTTTGATACTTTCACCCTGCATAAATTATAGCCTCCTACTTAGGTGATTGCTGCATTGTATTTATTTTTGTTAATACCAACGCCCATATATCATTTCATGAAGATAACATATTAGTGTGAACTTTACAATTGCTATTTGAATACATATATCATCATAAACTATAGGCCTTGCAAGGTCTGTCCTGGCAGAACAGGTTGGTTTACTACTATGTGTAGCTTCTCCTAGACTGATTTGAAATTCTGAATATGACAACGGATTGACTGACTGGATAGGTCTGATATTAGTGGTAATGACACGCACGGTTATGTGGGGAACAGTATGTAGGTCTTCAATTGATATAAATCCCGGAACACAAATGATTCCGGGATTTTGGGGGTTCTGTATGCTTTTGTTTGGCGCAGTGTCATTTCTGTATTGCATAAACAAGTTTACGAACGAGAAATCGTGGAGAAAGCTTGGAAGCAAAAGCAATCAATTTATTCATTACCCCTGGTATAGCAATTACTTTTTTCTTTAATAAACTCGAGTATCCATATTCAGCAACATCCTTGGCTGAGGCGTTCTTTAGGTGTTTAAACAGACCAGATGAATCCAACTCAGCTGCTACCTCAAAACCTGTTTTGGTGGGGCCAGGGCAAAGTGTCATCACGGAAACGCCGCTGCTTTTTAGCTCCACAGAAAGGGCCTCTGAAAAGGACAAAACAAATGCTTTTGAAGCGTAATATACAGACATCAAGGGACCTGGCGCAAAAGCGGCTAATGATGCTATGTTGAGAATCTTTCCTCTTTTATATTCAACCATACCTTTTAGGTAGCATCGTGTCAACTGTATGAGTGATGTTATGTTTACCTGAATCATTTCATATTGCTTCTGCCAATCACAACTATCAAATCTACCAAAATCTCCAAACCCTGCATTGTTAATCAAAACATCAATGCGAATGTTTTGACTAGAAGTAAAGTTATATACTTTGTATGCAGCATCTTTTTCGGATAAATCCGTGGCAAACACAGCTGCGGTAATAGGATAAGTGTTTTCAAGTTCGTTTTTGAGTTGATGAAGCTTTTTCTCGTTTCGTGCTACCAAGACAAGGTGATACCCCTCGCTCGCATATATTTTGGCCAACTCCAAACCAAGACCGCTGGAAGCTCCAGTAATTAAAGCAGTTTCTTTCATCTTCCTACCGTCCTTATCTATGCATAGTGAATAGTGTAAGTATGACATCGCTTTGCGTGTGTTGTATACATGAAGATAGCATCCGCATTTATCCATTTTATAATGAAGGTACAATTCTATTTTGGTTATTTACGTTTTATCCGATTGTGCGTTGCTATAGAGAAGTTTATCATATAATGAATAAAAGATCATGTACGAATTCTCATACATGATCTTCTATTGAATCATCTTGATAATAATGATATGGTTTCTAATAGTTTCATTTGGTTTCACGCAAAAATGAAACCATAGCACAGAAAGTGAAACCATAAAAAATGACCGTTTACATAGTGGCATTCCGGATTCGAACCGGATTCGTTCGTGGTATAAGCACGCTGTCCCCAGGTCTCTTAGCGATGCCAACGGCCTCTAAATCGTCCGTTCGGCTTACCCAGACATCTTCCTATCCCCAGCCAGCCGCCCTATGCTGCGTATCCACGGCGACAATTTAGAAAATAAATATGCTTTTGCTTTGTCATATGAAATAATCTCGATAGTCTCAACCATAAAGGTATCAATACTATCGAGATTATTTGGTGCGATCGACGGGACTTGAACCCGTACCCTCTCGGACACGCCCCTCAAACGTGCGCGTATGCCAATTCCGCCACGATCGCATATCTTTTTTGTTGCTGTTTTGCATACCCTGATTTGGGGTCTGCTGAACGAGCAGCGATAATTAGTATAAGCGTGAATTGTTTTTCTGTCAAGTATCCAATGCATATTTCCACAGATTTTCGTGGGTGTGCGATAAATAAAAGGTTTGCCGACAAATATAGCGATCATATTATATGGTGGCGTCATATGCAAAGAAACGAAAATTTGAAAATTATAAGATTGTGAATAAATTAGAGCCTGCATGGTTAAGCTGTTTTTGAGGTGAAAGCCATGAGGTTACAATCTGGTTTCCATCACCTTGTTAATTTCCTGGAACATAACGCAGCAGTGTTCAGTCCAGGTGATTGAGCAGGAAGGACGGGGAGTACCCCGTCCTTCCTTGCTTTTTATTTTTGCTGGGAAGTCATCTAAAGAGATCTTCATCTCCATCCAGCTTAACGGATGGAGATGAGGTTATTACGATGGATGCCTTCTATCCGCTTCTTCATTTCTGGGCAGGGGGGACGGATAAAGCCCGGCATCAGGTGGTAGATCAATACTCGAGGTTTCATCGCCAAGGTTTGGAGGCAAGTGTTCAAAAGCATTGGGATTCTGTGCTGAATCGTGAGGAACTCCTTCTGATGTATTTACGAACTCATCAAAGCTGCCCTGGAAAAGAACTTTTAAGTTATCTTTGGGAGGGCCTTCGATGAGCATTCCGTCTGTCTTGAACCGGCCGCCATGAGCTGGGCAGTCCCAAGTTTTTTCTGCTGAGTTGAAATTAAGCTCTGTACCCATATGAGTACAGGTGATGTCCAAAACAGTAACGTGATTATTTTCATCCCTGTAGACACCAGCCCGCTGTCCTTTATAACGGATAGAACGGCCCTCACCTTTTTTAAGGTCAACTGTATCATACGTCTTTTCGAACTTAGATTTGATAAGCTGGCCTACAGATGAAAAAACTTCACTGGCGGCTTTTCCTATAGAGCTCGTAATATCAGGCCTGTTTCTTGAGTACAATGCCTCATGTTTGCAGTGACCTTTTTCTATCATTTCTGACAGCATCATGCCGGCAAGCGTTCCGCTAAGCAGACCCCATTTGCCATACCCTGCAGCAATGTATATGTTTGAGTTATCTGATATTCTGCCAATATAGGGAATTTGATCTGGGGTTTGATAATCCTGGGCAGACCATTGGGCTAGGACTTTCTCAACGCCAGCCAACTTGTCGCCAAAGTCAATCAGCCGTTCATATGGCGTGCTATCGTTTTTTTCTTCCCGCCCTGTTGCATGGGTTTCTCCTACTAGAATCATAATAGGAGCTCCGTTTTCAACATGGGTACGGATGGAATGGGTAGGTTCTCCCAGGTTAATAAAACTTCCCTCCGGCCAATTTCCCTGCATGCGCAGGGCTACGGCATGGTCTCGCTTGGCATACAGCTTGGTATAAAAAACATTGGGACCGTCAAAGATGGGGTACTGTGTAGCCTGAATAAGGTGCTTGCAGCGTATAACACAACCGTTATCCAGTGTCACTTGAATAGAGCTGTTTTCTTCAATGCTGATTGCCTTGGTATGCGTATAAAATGCTGCGCCGGCTTTTTGTGCCAGACGAGCAAGACCTTGGACATAACGTATGGGATGAATAACGGCCTGGCCTGGATACCCCAGCAGCGCTTTGGACTTTGGCGGAAAAACCGGCTTTGTTGTCCATTCAGCCAAAATGTCCATACGCTTGGCAGCCTCATATTCAGCCAGCAGACTCTCTTTTTCTTCTGTTATCATGGCGTATATGTAGGCAGTGCTTTCAGCCATCTGGCAGTGGATATTATTCTTCTGAACAGTTTCCTTTACAAAGCGTAGAGCATCTGTTTGGGAGGCGGCATATTCACGAGCTACATCTATTCCGAATTTTTCCATTAAGTTACTATAGATGATACTATGCTGTATGGTCATCTTCCCGGTGGTATTGCCGGTGGTGCCAGCACAGATGGTTTGCGCTTCAATCAGCACCGGCTGAATTCCCCGCAGTGTTAGGCAATATGCAGCGGTAACACCGCTGATACCTCCGCCTATGATAAGGACGTCTGTTTCCATATCTGTTTCCAACCGTGGGCACTCCATTGGCTTTTGCGTGAGATGCCAGTAGGAAGTTCGTTCCATGTCTTTTCTCCTTTAACCTCATTCTTTTCTATATTGTCCCAAAATCGCATGGTTAAGACGTGATATGTTTCCAGTTTGTCCGTCAGATTCCATTATGGCAATGAGATTATTCGGTAATGATAGCAACGCTGTAATTCTTTTGTTGTGGAGGATTAGGATGCTTTTACTAACGGGTGGTGAGGTTTTTGCGCCGGAACCTATGGGAAAGATGGATGTTTTGCTTTCACCTGAAAAGATAATGTTCATGCGTAAGCATATTACTGCCTTGGCAGAATACGAGGTTCAGGTGCTGGATTGCAGTGGTTTATATCTTTGCCCTGCGTTTGTAGACCAGCATGTGCACATCACAGGTGGCGGTGGGGAGGAAGGCCCCCAAAGCCGTGTTCCGGAAATGATGCTAACAGACTTTTTGAATGCTGGCATTGGAACGGTAGCCGGGCTGCTAGGTGCGGATGGGGTTACAAGAAGCGTAACATCACTACTGGCTAAAGCCAAAGCTCTAGAGATGGAAGGGCTCAGTACCGTCATCTACACCGGTAGTTATGGCCTGCCTACCGATACGCTGACAGGGAAGGTCATCAACGACATCGCTTTAATTGATAAGGTGATAGGTGCAGGAGAGGTGGCCATCAGCGATTATCGGTCTTCCCACCCCAGCCTTGAAATGCTGCGGGAACTGTCCTGGGAGGTGAAGATGGGGGGGATGATCGGCGGTAAAGCTGGCATTTTGCATCTGCATGTGGGGGATGGAAAAAAAGGTCTATCGCCGCTGACTGACCTGATCGAAGAAAGCAATTTTCCCATTTCAATGTTTGTTCCCACTCATTTGAACAGGAATAAGCCTTTGTTTGAGGCTGCCATGCGATATGGCCAAAAGGGTGGGTTTATTGATCTGACGGCCGGAGAAACAGATCAAACCGGTTATACCCTGCCTGAGGCGGCAAGGCAGCTGATCAACTGCGGGGTAAAGCCGGAGCAAGTTACCTTTTCTTCCGATGCGGGGGGAAGCAATCCTCAAAGTCCGGATGGCCGTGGCCATACAGACAGCTTGCGTAAGGATGTCATTTCCTGTATTTTAGAAAAATCTATTTCCATAGAGACAGCGCTGATGATGGTGACGAAGAATCCTGCCATGCGGTTGAAGCTTTATCCTAAGAAAGGGGCTTTGAAGGCAGGTAGTGATGCTGACATATTGATGCTCAAAAAGGACGATCTATCCATTGTTCATTTGATTCTTGGCGGGAAAATGGCTATTCACAGCGGACAGTGCTTGATAAAGGGAAAATATGAAGTCTAGTGGCGGGTATGTTTGCAAAATGACAGGGGAGAATAAGCATCAGAACCGCTACGGGGGGATTGGATGGATGGTAAGGTGAAAGGCAACCTGATCATAATTGGTGGGGCTGAGGATAAAGAGAATGCCAAGGAAATCCTGCATGCTGCTGCCAATGCCTGCGGTGGGGAGCACGGGAGAATGGTCATACTGGCAACTGCCAGCCAACAGCCCAAGGAGCTTGCAGAAACTTATCGCAGAATTTTTTTGGACATGGGGATACCATCTGTACAGGTAGCGGATATCCAGACGAGGCAGGAAGCAGATGATCCCACTCATTCTGCCATAATCCGTGATGCAACAGGCATCTTTTTTACCGGCGGTGATCAGCTTCGCATTACCAGCATTTTGGGCGGAACCAGGGCGGAGGAAGCTCTTTATGAGGCGTTTCGGGGTGGGGCAATGGTGGCTGGGACCAGTGCAGGAGCATCGGTGGTATGCAGCACCATGATTACAGACGGCTTAAATAATGATACGGCCCGCAAGTGTACGCTGAAAATGGCACCTGGTTTGGGGCTGCTGGAGCAGGTAATTGTGGATCAGCATTTTGCCCAGAGGGGGAGATTAGGCAGGCTGCTTTGCGGTGTGGCTGAAAACCCGCACACCCTGGGAGTGGGAATTGATGAGGATACGGCTATACATGTGTATCCTGACAGCCATTTTCAGGTGCTTGGCACAAACTCTGTAACGGTCATAGATGGCAGCACCATCAGCCAATCCAACGTGTCTGAATCAAAGCCTGATGAAATTCTCGCCATAGCTAATGTAACATTGCATATTCTCCCAAAGGGCTACGGTTATGATCTGAAAAAACACACTGTCATTGTGCCATTATCCAACGCATAAACAAACCGGGAGGATTAAAGCGTGGAGATTAAGGATATCCGCATCTTCAGGGGACGCAATGTATACTGCATGAAACCTGTCATTAAGCTAACAGTAGAATTGAAGGAGGAGCAGCATGCCCCCACCAATGTTGTAGTGGGGCTTAATGATACGTTACTTGAGCTGTTTCCAGGACTGAAGACCCATCGGTGCGGTACTGGAGAAGAGGGCGGGTTTGTAAAGCGTTTAGCTGAAGGGACCTACCCCTGCCATGTAGCGGAGCATGCGATTCTGGAATTGCAAAATATGCTGGGTTATAATGTGGGCTATGGCATTACCCGTCAGGAGGGGGATACGCCTTGCTATTTTATTGTGTATCGCTATCTCAATGAGCAGGTGGCTGTGGCTTGCGGGAAAGCGGTTATCAATCTTTTTAATGCAATGTTTGAAGGGAAGAAGCCAAATCTGCAACCATTGCTTCGGGAGCTAAAAATGCTTGCTTCCCGAACGGATCTTGGCCCAAGCACCAAGGCGATTTATCAGGAGGCGCAAAAGCGCGGCATTCCTGTTACCAGGATGGGCAATGATAGTCTATTGCAGTTTGGGTATGGAAAGTATGCCAGGCGTATGGAAGCTGCGCTTACAGATAAACCTAGTTGTATTGCAGTAAACATTGCAGGTGACAAACACTTGACAAAAGAGCTGCTGAGACGACATGGCATACCTGTGCCAACAGGTGAGATTGCCTATACCATAGGCAGCGCACTGCGGTATGCTGAAGAAATTGGATATCCGGTGGTAATTAAACCCTATGACAGCAATCATGGAAATGGTGTTACGCTGAATATTACAAGTCGTGAGGAAGTTCCGGAGGCCTTTAAGCTTGCATTGCAGTACAGTTCTGCTGCTGTTGTGGAAAAGCATATTACAGGACAGGATTACCGCGTATTGGTAATTGGGGATAAAGTGTCCGCGGTAGCTCGACGTCAGCCGCCGCATGTGATCGGAGATGGAACTAGCACCATCCGTCAACTGGTAGAAAAGGAAAATGAAAATCCGCTGAGAGGTGAAGACCACACCAAGCCCCTTACGAAAATCGAGCTGGATGATGTGGCGGCAGATGTTTTAAGCGAAGCAGGCTACACGCCTGATTCTGTGCTTCCTGCCGGTACGGTTGTTTTCTTGCGGAAAAACGCAAACCTGAGCACTGGGGGAACGGCATGCTCTTGCATGGATATTATCCACCCTGATAATGCAAAGCTTGCGGTGCGCGCAGCAAAAGCATTGGGGTTGGACATTGCGGGGGTAGATATCTGCTCTCCGGATATCAGCATCCCGCTATTTGAAAATAACGGAGCTGTATTGGAAGTGAATGCAGGGCCTGGCCTCAGAATGCATATCATGCCATCAGAGGGGCCTTCTGCCCCTGTGGCCAAAGATATATTGGATATGCTTTACCCAATTGGAATGCCCTATACAGTGCCCATTTGTGCCATAACGGGTACCAATGGAAAGACAACGGTAACCAGGCTCGTTGCGCATACTATTGCTTTATCGGGAATTAAGGTGGGCATGACCACAACAAGCGGCGTATATCTTGGGGATGAATGCCTGCTCTCTGGTGACAACACCGGAGCAGTCAGCGCCGGCATTGTACTCTCTCATCCGGATACCGAAGCCGCAGTGCTAGAGACTGCACGGGGCGGGATCGTACGCAGGGGACTTGGGTATGACCTGGCAGATGTGGGTGTGATCACCAATATCAGTGAGGATCATTTAGGGCAGGATGGAATAGAAACGCTGGAAGACTTAGCCCACATAAAATCATTGGTGGTAGAGGCTGTAAAACCTTGGGGAAGTGCAGTGCTGAATGCTGATGACAAGATGACGCCTTACTTTTTAAAGCGAGTGCGTTGTAATGTACTGATGTTTTCCAGCAATCAGGATAGCATGCTGCTGAAGGAGCATTTGAAGCAGGGCGGCAATGCGGTATGGTCGCATCAGGGTGGAATGTACACCCAGTACCTGGGCAAAACCACCATTCTGTGTAAGGTGGAGGATATCCCTATTACATTAAAGGGTACAGCAGTGTGTAATGTGGAAAACGCTTTGGCTGCTGCTGCGGCACTGCTGGGCCTTGGTATACCAGAAAACCAAATACGCCAAGGTTTAACATCCTTCCGGCCGGATGGTGAGAATAACCCTGGGCGTTTTAACCTGTTTGAAATTGGCGGAGTCAAGGTGATGCTGGATTACGGTCATAACATAGCTGGCTATAGTAAAGTGATTGATTTTTTGGAAAAGCAAAAAGCAAAACGGTTGGTGGGCGTGATTGGCATACCCGGCGACAGGCAGGATGAGGCAGTTAAAAAGGTAGGGGTCCTTTGCGGACAGCATTTTCATAAGCTGATTATTAAGGAGGATATAGATCTGCGCGGCAGAAAGCCTGGCGAGATTGCCAATCTATTGATGGAAGCAGCCAGACAAAGCGGGAATCCGCAATTGGAACTGGAAGTGTGCCTAAAGGAAGAGGATGCTTTGGGCAAGGCCATTGCTTCATCAAGACCAGGAGATTTCATAGCAGTGTTTTATGAAAAATTTGAGCCGCTGAAAATGCTGATTACCGCTAAGCATCATGGCAAAGCAGTTAGAGCATAAGTACAATACACCTATGGCCTTTGAATGTGAGGATATGGGAGATATCTTTGCACTCGATGCATATTGTATAGGCGGTGTATTTCTCATTGACAAAATGAATAAGATTCATGTATAAAGCATGATGTATTTTGTACCTGTTGTGCAAATTGGGATTTAGTGAAAAACTAAACTTATTGGGAAGTGCAATTTCCCATTTCGAAAGCTGCTTATTGTGTTATAATGAAGTAAGAGAATGAGAAAGGGGGACGCACCTATGAGTCTTCGTGACGAACTGAGCCGTATTCACACTGGCGAACACGACCGTGATAAGCGCGCCACCCAGGCTGCTGCGAAAATCAGCCATCGGCTTAGAGTGTACGCAAAGCAAGGCGTGCGCGAGGCAGTGTTTGATGCGGCGCATCCTTTGGGGATACCAGCCCTAAAAGATCCCCACATACGTAAATCTGTGGCGGAAATACTGCGGGATGATGGACTGACAGTAATCGAGAAATACTACGGAATCAAAGTGAAATGGTAAAAGGGAGCGCCGCTTGAGACAGCGGCGCTCTTAGTCTTTCAAGATAACTTTTTTGCTATGAAGTAGAAAATATTGTATAATGCGAATATAGAAAGATACAAGAGGCGCTTATAGATCATATGTTCCATTAAAGGAGGAAAAAATGAACAGGTACGAGGAAGCCATGAAGCTGCTGAACGAAAAAGTGGGGAACAAGGATGGATTGATCTCTCTTTCAACCATCGCGCTGGATCCGGGGGTCGATGGCAAAAGTCGGCCTGCTGCCCGCATTGTGGATGCCTATTATGAGGATGGCGCCTTCTATACCGTCACCTATGCAACCTCAGGCAAGATGCGGCAGATTGCTCAAAATCCTGAAGTTGCTATTTGCGTTATCGTGGAAAATTTCACGGCAGATGGTATCGGCGAAAATTTAGGCTGGGTATGTGACGAAAAAAACGCAGAGATGATGAAAAAGCTACGCACTGTATTCGCTGCGTGGTATAACGAAGCCAATAATGACGAAGACCCCAATACGTGCCTGCTGCGCATTCGCCTGACAAAGGGCTTGTGGAATGATGCCCACAAAGGAATTAGAAATGAGATTGATTTTGTTAATAAGATGGTAAATTGAGCGACCTATGTCGTATCGATATTTCACACAAGTCTGTTACTATTTGGGCAAAAGTACAGGTTTCTTTGCTTATAAAGAGAACGCCGCTGGAAAACATCGGCGTTCTCTTGGATCATTGTTGAAAAAGATCGTTTTATATCCGTACATCAACAGCCTGGCCGGTGCGTTCGCTTTCAAAGGTGGCTTCCATGACACGCATTACCCGAAGGGCCTCTTCAGGCCTAACAAATAGCTGCTCTCTGCCTTCCAATGCGGCTACATAGTTGTGATAGTACTGAATCCAGTCGGCGCTGACAACATCCAAGTCCAACTCTTCGCTTGTAAAGCTGGAGCGTGGTGCCATTGTCTTGGTGGGACCTGCGGATGTATAGACGATTTCTTCTTCCCACTGGGTTTTCATGTCTTTTGCACGGATGATCTTGCCTTCTGCATCCCAGTTGTCCACCTTCAAAGTGCCTTGGTTTCCACGAACATGCCAGCGGCCCTGGCTGACAAAGCAGGAGGTGTCCACCTCTACCATGGCCACAGGACCATTTTCAAAATGAAGGGTTGCGGTAAAGCCTTCATCCACTTCGGTAAAGGTAACATGCTGCATTCTTGCGTATACTTTCACAACGGGCTTACCAACCATCTGAAGAAGCTGGTCGATCAGGTGAACACCCCAGTCCAGCATCATGCCGCCGCCGGCCACTTTGTGGGTGCGCCATCCTTCAGGGATGCCCCTGGAGCCCAGGACATATGATTTGATCAGGTATGGATCGCCGATGAGGCCGTCCTCAATGGCTTTGCGCACAGTCAGGTAATCCTTGTCCCAGCGCCTGTTTTGGTGGACAGAGAACTGCTTTCCGGTCTCCTTGGCAACAGCCATGACGGCAAGAAGCTCATCCGAATTCATTGTCACCGGCTTTTCGCTGATAACATGCTTGCCGGCACGCATGGCGGCTATGGAATACTCAGCATGGAAGTTGTTGGGGGTCGCCACCAGCACGATATCAATATCTGGGTCACTAAGCAGCGCCTGGCTGCTTTCATAGCCCTTTAAACCCTTTTCTTCGCCAATCTTGACCCTTGCCGGATTGATATCATAAACAGCATAAGGAATAACATGCGGAGCACGGATCAGGTTTTGATGATGCCAGCCTGCCATTCCACCATAACCGATAAAACCAAGTCTGTATTGTTTCTCCATATTAGTTCCCTCCGTAGAATGCATACTGTGCGCAGATTATCACGACAGACAAATTTCGTCAAGAGAATTATGTGCCAAAAACAATTGTCTTTGTGTCAAAAGTTGTTGTTGCTACTTACAAGACTATGCTACAATGGCATACGGAACTGGAAACGGGACAATCTAGCCTGTCTTCCCTAAGAAGGAAGGAGTACATCATGGAAGCGTTTTCATATTATACCCCCACAGACATTCATTTTGGCAAAGAAGCACAAAAGAAGGCTGGCGCGTTAATTCGTAAGCATGGTGCGGCAAGGGCACTTGTGGTGTATGGCGGCGGAAGCGTGATTAAATCCGGGCTTCTGGATGACATCGTCGGCCAGCTGGAGCGGGAAGGGGTATCCTGCCTTCCCTTTGGCGGAGCCAAACCCAATCCACTTTTATCCCATGCTAGAGAAGGCATTCAGGCGGCGCTTGATTTTCAAGCTGATTTCATACTGGCTGTGGGTGGAGGCAGCGCCATTGATACAGCAAAAGCCATTGCTCATGGGGCAGCAAACCCTATGACGGATATCTGGGGTTTCTGGAAGCGAAAGGTGGAGCTGACCAAGTCCTTGCCAGTGGGTGTTGTGCTGACTATTTCTGCAGCAGGCAGCGAAAGCAGCAACAGCGCCGTGCTTACCAATGATGAAACAGGTGAAAAACGCGGGCTTTCTACGGATTTAAACAGGCCTCGCTTTGCGCTGCTCAATCCTGAGCTAACCTATACCCTGCCGCCTTATCAAATCGCCTGCGGTATTGTGGATATTATGATGCATACCCTGGACCGGTATTTTTCACCAACCCCTGGGAACGAGCTTACCGATGAGCTGGCGGAGGGACTCTTGCGGGTAACCATCAGAAACGGAACATTGGCAATGGAAGACCCTGGTGCTTATGGGCCTGCCAGTGAGTTAATGTGGTGCGGGAGCCTTTCCCATAACGGGCTGACAGGACTTGGCCGATTGCTAGACTTTGGGGTGCATCAGTTGGGGCATGAGCTCAGCGGAAGGTTTGACGTGGCTCACGGCGCTAGCCTTTCCACCATGTGGGGTGCTTGGGCTACATACTGCCATACCACCAATGTTCAGCGATTTGCAGGCTATGCCCGCAAGGTATGGGGGATTGAGATGACCAAGGAGGATGCGGCAGCCCGGGCGGGAATAGAGAGAACGGTGGATTATTTCCGCTCGCTGTCTATGCCAACCTGCTTTACAGAGCTGGGTATTGGCATTCAAAGTGAGGATATCATCCGGGATATGGCTTATTCCTGCACCTTCTTTGGAAAGCGGCTGGTAGGTTGCTTCAAGAAGTTGAGCCAGTCAGATATTGAGAATATATACCGTATGGCTAATAAGTAATGGTCTTAAAAAAAGGAGCAGCCTGGTTGGAATTTTCACCAGCCAGGCTGCTTTGTCTTAGCATTTTTCATTTGATTACTTGGGTGCTGCAGTAATACCATCTTTTGCAATATAAAGCGATTCCATGGGTTTGAGAATATGGGCTTTTGCACCTTCCGCTTGAGCCGAGGAAAGAATATCCTCTGTGCGGCAGCCATTGATATCATACAGATCGTGGTGCATGGGGATGTAAGGTACATGAAGGGAGGCTGCCAAATGAGCAGCTTCAATATGGTTGATGTTTCCAACAATGCCTTTGCCGGTACGATCCTCGTCCCGGCCGTTTACCGGCAGCAAAAGCAGGCTGCAATGAGCTTCGTCAAGACGTTTTTCTAAACCGTCATACAGGCTCATATCCCCACCGAAGAAGATACTTATTCCGTCATAATTAAGGATGTAGCTCAGTTCGTGGAATCGGCCAGTCTCATCCAAATGCAGTTGGGTATGGGCGCAGGGAATGGGGGTGATCTTGACTGGACCAATGAAAAAGCTCTCTTCGGCTTTGGCGTAGATGATGCGGGTTGCGCCGATATTCTCCAGCTGCATGCATTCAGGGGCAGGTGCTGCTGCCAGGCATGCATCGTTCTGGTAAAGGTAGGGCTGCAAGGTCCAGGGGTCCATATGGTCTCCATGGCTATGGGAAATTAGTATACCTTCCGGTTTTAATTCCTGCAGGGAGATCGGTGGTGAATACAGCCGTCTCCAGGGGGTGCTGCTGCTGGAAAAATGTTGATCCACATAATCGCTGAGATAAGGGTCAGTGACAATTTTGGTTTTGCCAAAGACCAGTAGAAAGCCGCATTGGCCCAAATAGGTAACAATGATTTTGCTCATTCATATCCTCCGCAATTATATCCCGGCATTTTTTTGCATGGTCTCCGCTTGGTCTGAAGTGATGGGTTGGTCGCTGTATCTTGCCTGCTCATACAGGGCCGCCATCGTTTTTGCCTGCTCAGGGGTAACATTCAAGCCGCCTTTCTCCAGGGCCTCTCTGGCGGTGAGAGAGGATGCTGTGTCCTTCATCCGGCCAAGCAGCATGGCATACACCCGGCGTATCCTTTCTCTTGGAGCAAGGCTTTGCAAGGGGGGAAGCTTGGTGCTGCGCTTTGTCATGGATGCCCATTTATCCTTCACTGTTTTGCTTACCTGCTGCAAATCAAAGAGGTTTTCTGTTTGATCCGTATAGCCCTCACTGATGGATCTGGTATAGTTTTTCAGGTGCTTCATGAGAGCAAGCACTGCTTTTTTAATCAGCTTACTTATATGGTAAAAGCCATACAGTATAAGGACCAGCAGAAAGGAAAAGCCGATGAAGATGAGTATCTTTTCTAAAATTACTGAAAAGGTGCTGGGTGTGCCGGATTCACCCAATTCATTAAGATCTAGGCCCTGGCCACCACTCGGACCTTCTGCCGGCTGCATACTGGGAAACAGCCCCATCAGAAAAAGAACCACAGTGATGAGTATACGTTTTACAAAATCCACAATCACTAGCAAGACATCACGCAGACTGCGCCAACCGGCAGCCAGCAAAGCCAGTATGCCAAGGAGTGCCACCAGACGGCGGTTTTGGGAAAGTATCTTTACAGGCGGCGATTGCTTTTCCCTTAATCCATCCAGCAGGGTCAGGCGGTTAATAACAAAAAGACAGGATAGCAGGTAGATGGAAAAGAAGAGGGTAAGGAGGCTGCCTGCTATAGAAAATTCCGCCATGCCTTTGAGTATCTGGCCGACGATATGGGCAATGACCCCGAAAAGCAGCATCTGCCCTGACCATTCCATGCCGGAGGGCCTGGCCATGGCCGGCATGAACAGAAGCATTACAACGAAACTGGGGAGGTATAACAGCATTGCCAGCGGATGACGCGGAAGGAAGACCAATGCATATAATATGGCCTGGAACAGGAGTGCTGCTGCAAAAGCCAATGAACGTTTCTTGGAAGATAAAAGTCCTGCCGCGTAAGTTAGCGCAAGCGCTGCCAAGGGGAGGAGCAGTACTTCGGCTAAGAAATCCGGTGCAAAATATACTCCTGGCAAAAGAAATAGGGGAGAGATGCCAAGGTACAAAAGCAAGGCGGCTGCAGCCTTTGCGCGCAGTCGGCGGAAGGTAAGCGGCGCCTTAGTAGAGTTGGGGATAGGATTAATGTCCATGTTCCACCTCCGGCATTGCTGCTGCCTTGTCAATTAGCTGAAGCGTAACACTGTTGCCCCGCAGCCGTAGGGCTTCCATCCGTTGTCGGACCAGTTCGCTGTCGTAGACAGACAGAATCAGTATATCCATCCCGTTATAGGTAGCCAGCTTTTCCAGGAGGGAAGGAAAGGTTTGGGTCCGCTGCAAGGTCAGGTGGGCCATTGCGGATAGGAGCTCATCCTCTCGCCCTGCATACCGGGCAGGTGGATAAATAGTGGCATCTGATCCCTTGTCCATGGGGGTATTGATAGCGAATCCAGCTTCCAGGCCGTTTTGCAGGGCGTCTATACATACTGTGGCGGCCATAGAGATCATATGCTCTGCCGTTTGCTGTTCATACTCCATCAAATCTGCCCACTGGTGCTCTGACATCTGGGCGTTTATCACCACCATCAGCTTGGCATCGGAGGTGGGATCGTGGACCTTCACCTGCAAGGCACCTGCTCTTGCTGTGGCAGGCCAATGGATGGATTGCATAGGGTCCCCTTGCGCGTAGGGGCGAATGCCGCCAGTCCAGGCAGGGTCCGGGAGGATCCAGCGCTTGACCAGCATATCTCCCAGCCATTTGGATGCAGGGGAAGGCATATGGTCTGGATCTAACAGCCGTGGATACACCTGGATGGCCGCACCCGATTCGACTTGAAGCGTGGGGGAAGCGATGCCCATTAGGTCACCGGCGGTGATGGAGATAGTGCCTGAGGGGTAATACCCTCGCTTTTTCAGTTGTACGGTATGCCGCCTTGTAATCTGGCAATAGGGACGCAGTGAAAATATACTTTTATGATAACGGTTTTCCGTAATGTGGTCCTCTGTATCCGACTGGAATGCAAGGCTTGGAGAAAGCCGTGATTCTGCACGCAGAAACGGTACAGGCAGTATCTTTTGGTTGCGGATCACTTCCACCATTTCCACTGTATCGCCTTCATGGGCGCTATGGCGGGAAAAGCAACGTTTGTAAGCAAGCTTTCTCATGCCGAAATGGCGCACCAGCAGGCTTTGCAGGTAGGCCAGCAGGGCGATGGACACCAGCAGCATCAAGGCATCCATTACAGCTTTTCCTCCGTGGGTACAGGCACAGCCTTCAGCGCATCCTGTATGAGCGTCTGGGCGACACCGGATTTACCGTACATGCCCCGGACGATCACCCGGTGGGCCAGAACCGGTACAGCCAAGGTCTTGATATCATCCGGTATCACATACTCCCGGCCATTAAGCAGGGCCAGGGCCTGAGAGGCACGCATCAATGCCAGCATGCCTCTGGGGCTCACACCCAGTTGTACCTGCTCAAACTTGCGGGTCTGCTCGCATAGGGCCGCGATATATTCCATGACTGGTTGGGACACAGAAATCTTTGGCAGCAAGCTTTGGGCAGCCAGTAGATCTGCTTTTGTGGCTACTGGGGAAAGATTGGCAAGGGGATCATTTGCATGATAGCGGCTCAAAAGCGCCACAGACTCATCCCGGCTGGGATAGCCCATGCTCAGCCGCATCAAAAAGCGGTCCAGCTGCGCCTCGGGCAGGGGAAAGGTCCCTTGTATCTCCACAGGATTCTGGGTGGCTATCACCAAAAAAGGCGCATCCAGTCTGCGGGTAACGCCGCCCTCGGTGACCTGGCCCTCCTGCATGCATTCCAGCAGGGCCGACTGAGTCCTGGGGGTGGCGCGGTTGATTTCATCTGCCAGGAGGATGTTGGTGAACACAGGGCCCGGCTTGAAGGAAAAATCTCCTGAGGCCGGCTGATAGACGCTGACGCCAGTGATATCGGTGGGCATCAGGTCCGGTGTGAACTGTATGCGGGCAAAGCTGCAGTCGATGGATCTGGCCAGGCTTCTGGCCAGAACGGTCTTGCCTGTACCCGGCACATCCTCAAGTAATACATGGCCTCCAGCAATCAGCGAGGCCATCATCAGCTGTATGACATC
>JAEYQQ010000011.1 GCA_023409955.1 Bacillota bacterium
TTTACCTTGCCCCTGGGCGGGGCAATTGACCGGGGGGGGGGCGGCGTTAGGACAGGTTATATCAGCGGCCGCATATGGCTGGATGAAAATGAAGATGGCATCATGGCACAAGGCGAGCCGGGCTTGGCCGGATGCACCGTAACATTAAGGGGAAGCAGCGGCGGACAAAGCTATCAGGTGATAACAGATGATACCGGGTGGTACAAAATTATCGCAAGGGTTGATTCCTATGTGATGACTGTGCAGGGTCCCGAAGGCATGAGTTTTACCAGGTTCAGCACAACAGGCGGAGTCAACCGCTCCATCTTCACCACGGAAGGAACTGTAGCAGATGAGAGAAAATACTTGCTGGAGTCTGGCAGCCGGGAAGAAAATCAGAATATTGGTTTTGTGCCTGGTGCAGTTCTGGAAGGAATCGCATATCTTGATGCCAACTTTAACGGCGTATGGGATGAGGGCGAGCAGCTGCTCGGCGGTGTAGCGCTGGAACTGATTCGCAAGGCTGGTGAAAAATCACTGGCTGCATACACAACCGGCGACGATGGTTCATTCCGTTTTGATGGACTTCGCGGAGGGGAATACAGCCTACGTGCAGCTTTGCCTGATGCAGGCCTTGTGTTTACACGTGTGCCCGCAAACGGAGCGGCAAAGGAAAACCTCTTTATACAAAAAAATGGGCAGCGCTGGGCGATTGCTGCTGTTAAGCTTTCAAGCGGTGAGCGCCGCATGGTGGGAGCTGGAGCCATTGTGCCTGGCAGCCTTCAGGGCAATGTATTTGAGGATGATAATTATAACGGCTTGCTTGATAAGGGTGAAAAGCCTATCGCGGGCGTTTTGGTGCGCTTGGATGATACAGCTGGAAATATGATCGATACAGAAACCACTGATGCTTCAGGACGGTATGCCTTTGAGGGACTAATGCCCATGGAGTACATCCTTTCGTTTGAAAGGCCTGTGCAAACCATGTTCACCAAGATAGCAGAGGGACCAAACAGAAGCCGTGTGATTGTTATTCAGAACAACTACGGCGTGACGGAGCCAGTAGTCGTTGCCATTGGTGAAAACGTAACGGATATCAATGCCGGCGTCATACCTCCGGCTACGGTTTTGGGCAATGTATTTGGTGATGCCAATGATGACGGGCTGCTCACTGAAGGAGAAGCGGGATTTGCTGGTGTCTTTGTGACATTGCTCAATGAAGATGGCGAGACTGTTTTAAGCATGGTGACAGAAGAAGATGGAAGCTATGCTTTTCATGACCTATATCCCGGCAGGTATACGCTATCCTATCTTTTGCCTGAGGATGCTTTGTATGCCAACGTTACAGTGCACGGGAACCAAATATTAGGAAATGGGTTTGCGGCACTTAGCGATGCCTTTGACCTTATGATTGGTGAAACTCATACAGCCCCTCTTTGCGGCGCGGTGGCACTAGGCCGGATCACCGGTTTTGCTTTCCATGATGCCAATGCCAATGGAAAGGTGGATGGGAATGAAGCTGCTCTGGGTGGCGTGAGCCTTGCTCTGTTGAGAAGCGATGGGAAGAATATGGCGGAGGTTGTGACTGATGCCGATGGCATATTTACGCTAGAGGGTCTGCGCCCAGGCACATATCAGCTAGAAGCGGCTCTTCAGTCCGGATTCATATTCACAAGACAAGGAGAAGGCATCCTCATGCCATCCTCTGATGAGAATAAGGCAAGCTTGAACCTTGACCTGCAAATGGGTGAAAAGTTGGATGGCCAGTTGATTGGCGGAACGATGCCTGCATCTCTTTACGGGCGTGTTTGGCTGGATGAAAATAATAATGGTGCCATGGACGATGGAGAAAGTCTGTTGCAAGGCATTGGGGTTTCCATTACCGATAACCTTACGGGCAGTTTGTATACGAGGCTTTTGACAGATGAACAAGGCGCATTCACGCTGCCAGTGATGCATCCCGGAATTTATGACATTACAGTTGATCTGCCGCATAACGGAGTTGCTGCTGATTCTGCTGTAGGGGAGAGCAGCTTTGTCGATGCGGAACCCGGCAGCATGGTACTAAAGGATTATGTCCTTTCGCAGGGTGATGTGATTGCTGACCTTCGGGCTGGCGTTAGGCAGTATACCTCCATTGAAGGAACGACATGGGTAGATGGACAGGGTCATATCGTACCTCTTTCTGGTGTGAATGTCTTCCTGTATGCGGGGGATAATTTGAGTACGCCCATAAAGGAAGCCATTACCGGGGAGGACGGTGCATACAGGTTTGATCAGCTGATGCCCGGAGACTACAGGATCGGAGCCGTCCTGCCGGAAGGTTACCTAATGATCAAGCCCCACGACGAACGGTTGGTAACAGGCCAGGGTGTCAGTATTATCGCTGATCTTGAGATGAATATCAGTGACATCCTGCCTGTATACATGGGTGAAGACCGCACAGGTCAGGATATCGGCGCTTTGCGTCCGGGCATGCTAGGTGACCTTGCCTGGCTGGATGAAAACCGGAACGGCCTGCAGGATACCGGAGAACCTGGCATCCCCGGCATGACTGTAACCCTGTACCAGGAAGGCGTTATGGTAGGGGAAACCGTTACCAATGCCTATGGCTACTATCTTTTTGAAAATGTATATCCCATGACCAGCCTGGTGCATGTAAGCATGTATGAGGAGCTTGTGCCGACTGTACTGCTTAATGATTTTCCATTGCTGGCAAGCAGCGTTGCCGGGCACGACGGTTCTACCGCCTTTACAGGGGACGTGATGGTGGTAAGCGGCGGCCGCAGCTTTAACTGCGATCTGGGATTTGTATTGAAAGATGGCGCAAAAAAGCCGGATGTTATTCAAACACCAGAGCCTCAGAAGTGGAAATGATTAAGTTAACTTGGCTGTGGGGAAATATCATACTATAGGCTGCAGATTGTCAATTGGATATTTGTACAGGATATGCCAAAGTATTGTCGTGTTCCTGTAATCACAATCGAAACTGATATGATGAGCTGGATATTATATACAACGATGATTCTGGCATATGCAGGATAAGCATCTTCATGTGAGAAATGGGGATGCTTTTCCTCTGCTTTGCCGGCGATTACGTAAAAAAAGAACCCATCTTCATATGAAAAAGGGTTCTGCAGGTTTTACTATTCTATTGGCAAATCACTGGGCCATCGCTTTGCTCAGGCTCTTGGCCAAACGGGCCTTTTTCCTGTTTGCTGCGTTCTTGTGCAGGATGCCCTTGGCAGTTGCTTTATCGATGGCGGAGGTGGTTGCGCTCAACTGCACGTTGGCGGCACCGGGGTTGGAAGCCAACTCAACCTGGAATTTCTTCACGGCAGTTTTTACTCCGCTCTTGATCATCCGGTTGCGCAGATTCTTCTTTTCACTAACCTTTACGCGCTTGATAGCAGACTTAATGTTCGGCAATGTCATTCACCTCCTTGAAATAGCGTGAATCAGCAAAAACTATTTTATCATGCTTTAGTATGTAATGCAAGTGTTTATTGATAACCAAACGGCCTTTTTTACATATAATCTGACGATTTCTTAAGAAAATATCGAATTTACTCTTGTTTAGTCCTGTGATTTGATAATGTCATTAAGTTGCTCAAAATATACCAGATGACCATAATGATCTAAGTATCCCATCCGCCCATCCAGCCTTATGTATCCAAGTCCGTTATCAATATTATAAGCGGCATCATATACCGGGGCAATGATAAATGTGCCGCTTTCGTCAATGTACCCCCATTTTCCCTGTAAGCCGACGGGCTGCAGGCCTTCTGAAAAGCTGTTGTCATCATGGCGAAATCATTTAGTTCAAGAACAGGTTCAAATAGGACACGGCCGTTCCTGTTCATCAGTCCATAGCGGTCATTGTGGGTTGCTGATTCAAACCATTGCAGTCCCTCTTCCATATCATACATATCATCTGTTGAGATTGTTTCACTCTCGTCTTTTAGCACTTCCAGCAGAGTACCCGATGTATCAATATGCCACCATGCATCCTTGTAGAAGACGGTGGCCTTTCCATATTTGAATGAAGTGGCATCTATTGCGCTTGAATGACCAACGTGCCTGATGCATTGGCATATCCAAAGAGGCCGGTTGCATCCTCCTTGATCATGATAAGCCCGTTTGAAAATGTATCATCACAGATAGATATGCCTTCTGGGAGAATAAGGGTTTCTCCGCTTTGGTTAACAAAGGAATAAGTCGTTGTGTTTGTTTGCTCGTCATACGTCTCCATAAACGCCCAGCCGTTGTTAAAGATTGCCGCAAATACATTATCCCAATTAGGGGGGAGCTTCATGATGCCGGTTGACTTCACCACATAACCCCACTTACCGCTATCTGCATCCTGTACCACCAGCAGGCCTGTATCACAATTGTATAGGCTTACATCCAGCCATTGGGGTTTGGTGTAAAAGTGCTGACTGACATCAAAGTATCCTGTCAATCCAAAGCCATTGTCTATCCATTCTGCAATTATGATATGCCCTGTATCTTTTCCGCCAAAATAATGGCCGCTTTGGCTCTCCACCATCAAATATTTGGGTGGAACTAGATAAACTCCGCTGGTGTCTATGATTCCATCTCCAGGCTCTTCTGTCCAACTTGTTTCGGATACCATTGCTACGCCATTACGAAAGTTACCTGCAGTAACCCATTTAGGTGCAATGACCCATTCGCCCAGAAAGTTGATATAACCCCATAAGCCATTCTCGCGAGCGGAGTATAGATCCTGGGGCATATCCTGTCGGATGGCCTCCATGGCAGCCTTGTCATTACGGGCCTGTGCAGCTTTGTACAGGCCGATGTAGTCTGGGATATGCTCGTTTGCCTGAGCGCCAAAGACACCTGTAAATGCCAACAGAAGGCCGAGGATAAAAGCGTGTAACTTT
>JAEYQQ010000019.1 GCA_023409955.1 Bacillota bacterium
AGAGGGGCCATTGTAACACCGTTGCAGGCCTCTGAATTAGCAGTGCTGCTGGGGCTTATCATCAAAGAGCAGGAAGAATAACGGAGGAATCATTATGTTAAATATAGGCTGTCATCTGTCTGCATCCAAAGGCTATCTGCACATGGGCAAGGAAGCTGTACAGATAGGTGCTAATACCTTTCAGTTTTTTACTCGAAATCCTAGGGGTGGAGCCGCCAAGGAAATTGACCCTAAGGATGTGGCAGCCTTTTTGGAGCTTGCTAAAGAAAACAACTTCTGCAAGATCCTGGCTCATGCACCTTATACATTAAATGCCAGCGCAGCGGTGGAATCAACAAGGGAGTTTGCCCGTTTGACCATGGCAGATGATTTGCGCCGTATGGAGTACACCCCGGGCAGCATGTACAACTTTCATCCAGGCAGCCATGTACAGCAGGGCGTGGAGGTGGGGATTCGGCTGATCTCCGAGCTTCTTAACGAAATCTTATGGCCTGAAATGACAACATTGGTTTTACTGGAGACCATGTCCGGCAAAGGCAGTGAGGTAGGCAGCAAGTTTGAAGAGATTCGGGAGATTATTGACCGAGTCAATCTTGAGGGTAAAATGGGTGTGTGCTTGGATACCTGTCATATCAATGATGCGGGGTATGATGTCGTCAACGACCTGGACGGCGTATTGACGCAGTTTGATAAAATCATCGGTCTAGATCGCTTAAAGGCCATCCATATTAACGACACCAAGAACCCCTTTGGCAGCCATAAGGATAGGCATGAAAAAATTGGCGAAGGGTATTTGGGGCTGGAAGCACTGACCAGGGTTATCAATCATCCTGCACTGAAGAATCTGCCTTTCTATTTGGAGACGCCCAATGAGCTGGATGGCTATCAGGCAGAAATAGCCCTCTTGCGCAGCCTGTACAAGGAATAAGGGATAAGGAAGAAACACATGTTCAAACGCAAGGATTGGCTGGTTATTGTTGTAGCATTGTTGCTTGCTGTGGGTGTTTTTATGCTGACACGAGGAGGCTTTCAATTAGGGCTTCCTGGTGAGGATGACCCCATGAGGGTATTGAAGGAAATTAGTACACCATCTGGTGCAAATCCGTCAGCTGGTGAACAGGGCAATCCGCAATCTTATTTGGTTTTGACGGTTGGTGATACAAGGTACCGCCCTTTGCCTTTATACTCAGAGGCCACATACAGTTTGCATCAAAGCAACGGTCGTGATAATGTTATCCATGTAAGCAAAGACAGTGTATACATGGAATCGGCCAGTTGTGATAATCAGGAATGTGTTAAGCAGGGAACGGTTTCACTTGATAACAAGGATACTCGGGTACTAAACAACATGATCATTTGCTTACCCAACCAGGTAGTGCTGGAGCTTATGACGCCTGAAGAAGCCAGGGTAGGTACTCAGTGAACAAAAAGACAGAGCGGTTAGCCTTGATGGCTGTCATGCTGTCAATGATGCTAGTTTTGGGGTTTGTGGAATCGCTGATTCCACTGAGCGTTGGTGTTCCAGGCATTAAGCTGGGACTTGCCAACGGAGTGCTGTTGTTTGCCCTGTATATGCTGGGTGTGAAAGAGGCATTAATTTTACTAGCATTGAAGGTGACGGTACCGCTTTTATATCAACCTGGTTATCTGCTGACCATCCTTTACAGTGCAGCTGGTTCTGTACTTAGTATGTCGGGTCTGCTATTGATCAAGCGTATCCATGGGATCAGTATTCTGGGCGTCAGCGTCGTCGGCGCAGTCATGCACAATGTGGGACAGGTCTTGATGGCTATGTTGATACTGCAGACACCATCTTTGCTTTCGTACTTATCTGTACTGATGGTAACCGGCGTGATAACAGGCATACTAACTGGCACGGCAGCCAGAATGGTTATGCAGTCGATGAAACGGGTTCCAAGGCGCTGATTGCATGCGGGTAACGTTCTGGTATTACAATAACCATTGGTATTGAGTTGAGCTCATGCAGTAAATACAGAACAAAAAAAGCCTGCCTTTCGGCAAGCTTTTTTTATTGAATAAATCGGTTACTGAGCAGCCTTTGCAGCTTCGATCAGAGCCTGGATGTAACCCAAGGTGTCAGTCAGGGTGCTGCCAGCTACGGTGTCAACGATGATGGCCTTCTTGTCGGGATCTTCTTTGCCTTCCAGCTTGGCGGCGAAGTCAGCAACGAAAGCTTCCAGTTCAGCAACGGTCTTGCCGTTCACGAATGCTTCGATGGCCTGGAAGGATGTCAGCAGAGACTGGGTAGAACCACCCTTGGTGGCCATGTTGCTGCTGTACAGATCGTTGTTCAAGCGCTTGGAGACAAGAACATAGCCGTCTGCATTTTTGAAGGTGTCAGGATTGGGCACCGTATTGGTATAAACGGCAGGATCGACAAACTGATACTCGTCAAGCAGAGCGTTAACAATTTTGTCGCCATCAAGAACAACGGTGGCCACGCAAAAAGCCTTTGTGCCATGAGCTGCATACTGGACCTGGCCGATTTTCGTTTCGGCAGCAGCAAACGCGGTGAAGGCAAGAATGGTAACCATGCATACGACCAGGAGAAGGGCAATCTTGTTACGCATCAAGGTATCCTCCATGTTCTATTTTGTCATGTATACATGACATCAAATCTTTCATATAATAGCGGAAAATTATACTTTTGTCAATATAACGATTATAATGTGTAGTTTTAACAATGATTACTTTTAAAAGCGTGAAAATATGCAAACACAATTGACAGTAAAAAAACACACATGGTATAATGCCATCGTATTAGGCGGCTTTGAGTGCAATTATACAATGGAAGTCCGCATGCACCCGATGGTCACTAGTTGCATAGCCGGTGTGGTGCTGATGCAAGCGCTGCTCTTTTTTATTGCTTACGTGCAGCAGGAAGTTAAAGCTGGTGCATTGTAGAAAAAGTGCTGGACAAGTATATGTATTTATCAGACAAATGCTTTTGTCTGCTTATACATGCTTTGTTTATGCGAAGGCAAGCAGTTTGCAGGCAACCTATTTTATGGCATTTTAGCAGGAGGGGAACGGATATGGAGAACAAGGCTCCCAAGAAGCTTCAGGGGTGGCTGGTACTGTTTCTGATTTCAGTGGTAGCGGCTCTTGCCTTGGCCGGAACCAACGAATTAACCAAAGGTGCTATTGAGCAACGCGGTCTGGATGTGGCCAACGCTGCACGTATTGCAGTGTTTGCAGACGCCGATGCGTTTGAAGAAATGCAGCTTGCTGAAGACAGCAATGTGGACAACGCTTATAAAGCCCTTAAAGGTACAGAGATTGTTGGTTATGTTGCTCAGGCTACTGTAAAAGGCTATGCCGGACCTGTTGAGGTTGTGGTTGGCATGGATCTGACTGGTAAGGTTACCGCCATATCTGTTGGCGGAGCAAATTTTGCTGAAACTGCAGGATTAGGCTCCAAAGCCAAGGACCCAGCATTTACCGATCAATTTAAAGAACTTGTTTTGCCTGCAAATATTCCTGAGAACGTGGATGCGATTTCAGGGGCTACCGTTACATCAAGAGCCGTGGTGAATGGTGTAAACCAGGCAGGTAACTATATGGCATCTGTTGCGGGTATTGTTATCGAAGACAAATACGCCGTAAGCACCCAGGTGGAAGGCAATACAGCCACAGTCACCAAGGACGGCTTCGCCGGCCCGGTGGAAGTAACAGTTACCGTTGATGACAGCAAGGCGATTACTGCTATTGCTGTAGGCGGCGAGAAATTTGCCGAAACCCCTGGTTATGGCGCAAAAGCAAAAGAAGCAGCTTTCACAGATCAGTTTATCGGTAAAAGCGGAACGCTGGCTTATGGTGATGGCGTGGATGCCATTGCCGGTGCAACGGTTACCTCTAATGCTGTTTTAAGCGCTGTTAACGAAGCTCTGGCAGCCTTGCGTGGCGAGGTTGTTGCTTCGGAGCCAAAAGCAGAACCCACGCCTGTGCCCGAAGGTCGCAGTGCTAAGGCGGCTAAGGAAGGGTTTGCTGGCCCCATTGAAGTAGTCATTATCGTAGATGATGCTGGTAAGATTGTTGGCATCACAGTGGGCGAGAATGCCAGCTTCAGCGAGACCCCGGGCCTTGGCACAAAAGTCAAGGATGCAGCTTTCACCAATCAGTTTATTGGCCAAACAGGTCCCTTTACACTGAATGAGAATATTGATTCAATTGCTGGAGCAACATGGTCTTCTCAGGGCGTTGTGGATGCAGTAAATGCTGCGTTGGAAAGCTTAAGCGGTGAGCCTGCCGCCCAAACGGCTACCGAAGGACAACCAGTAGCGGCCGAAGGCAAATCTGCAACCATTACTGTGGATGGTTTTGCAGGAAAGTTTGATGTCACTGTAACGGTTGATGATAATGGTGCAATTTCAGCGCTGCTGATTGGCGGCGATAGCTTTGCTGAGACACCTGGTTTTGGCGCAAAAGCAAAGGATGAAGCTTTTACCAGCCAGTTTATCGGCAAATCCGGTACTGTAACCCTTGGAACAGATGTGGATGCCATTGCAGGTGCAACAGTTACCTCAAAGGCTGTTGAAAAAGGTGTTAACGAAGCGCTGGCAGCATTGAGCGGAGAATCTGCGCAAGCGCCCAATGCTGATCCCGTTGCGGCTGGCACAACTGTCAAAGCAGCATTTGAGGGATTTGAAGGGCCTATTGAAGCCATCGTAACAGTGGATGCCGATGGAAAGATTACACAGTTGCGTGTTGGCGAAAACGTGAGCTTTAGCGAAACTCAAGGGCTGGGCACCAAGGTAAAGGATGAAGCCTTTATCAACCAGTTTATTGGCAAGACCGGGCCTTTTGAACTGGGCGTGAATATTGATGCGGTAGCAGGTGCTACCTTCTCCTCCAAAGCCGTGGTAAGGGCGGTCAATGCTGCTCTAGAAACCCTGCCGGTTCAGGCCTCTGATGTAGCCACCGGCGAAGAACGTACGGCAAAGGCAATGAAGGAAGGTTTTGCTGGCCCCATCGAAGTTGTGATCACCGTTGATGATGCCGGAAAAATTCTTACAATGACAGTTGGTGAAAATGCCAGCTTTGCAGAGACAAATGGGATTGGAACCAAGGTGAAGGATGAAGCCTTCATTGCACAGTTCATTGGAAAAACTGGCCCCTTTGAGGCGGGAAAAAATGTGGACACCATTGCTGGTGCTACCTTTTCTTTCAACGCTGTCATTGAAGCTTTGAATGAAGCATTGGAAAATTTGCCGCCCATGGTTGGAGAGACGGATGGCAGCGTTACAGCAGTTGCTATGAAGGAAGGCTTTAATGGCCCCATCGAAGTGGCAGTTACGATCAATGCCCAGGGCGTTATCACTGACATGGTTGTAGGGGAGAACGCCAGCTTTGCAGAGACAGATGGCATTGGAACCAAAGTCAAGGATGCAGCTTTCCTTGAACAGTTTATCGGCAAAACTGGCCCCTTTGAGATTGGTACCAATGTAGATGTCATTACAGGTGCGACTTTTTCAGCCAAGGCAGTAATTGAGGCAGTGAACGCCGCGCTTGATTCCGTAGTTGACTGAGCTTCATGCCGCGGGTTATACCCCGCGGCTTTTTTTATCTGCCAGTAGATAAATTTGCCAAGAGGCATTTGGATAGGTGATGTTATGCTGGTTGATTTGAAGTATGGTGATGGGTCTGTATCTTTATCCTTGGAAGGTGCCGCTTCCATACAATACTTGCAAGAAGGAAATACCCCTGCGATCACTGATTTGCAAACTGCCTTTCAAAGGGCTGTTACGGTCGACTGCATAGGGTCGCTACCATTGAATAAGGTTGTTTGCAAAGATGACAAGGTGACTATTATCATCAGCGACATAACAAGGTTTTGGATGAGGCAAGATAAGATATGCCCGCTGCTTGTGGAGTATCTTTGTGATATCATCGGCGTTCCAGAGCAGAACATTGTTTTCCTTGTAGCATTGGGTACGCACCGCCCACAAACGGAACATGAACTTCAGAGCCTTGTTTCTGCGTCTGTATACAGCCGGTTTCAGGTCATAAACCATGACTGTAAGGGCGAGCTTGTCGCTGTGGGGACTACAACCCGGGGGACTGTTGTTCAGGTGAACCCTTTGGCTGTTGGACGTAAGGTAATATTGATCGGCGGAACAGTCCATCACTTAATGTCAGGGTATGGCGGTGGCCGCAAGAGCATTCTGCCAGGTGTAAGTGGCGAGGATACGGTATTTGCTAATCACAGCCATGCGCTGGCCCCCAATGCTCAAAGGTCTAATCCTAAAATCGGCATGGGCATCCTAGATGGCAATCCCATTCATGAGGATATGGTTGAAGCGGCTGGGTTTATTAATCCTGTATTTGGTATTAATGTGATAGCTAACAGCCGTCAGGAGCAATGCGGTATCATTTGCGGCCACTGGCTGAAGGCATGGGAAGAGAGCTGCCGTTTGGTACAGGCGTACTTTGGTTTACCCATTGCGAAAAAATCTGATGTGGTGATCGCCAGCTGCGGCGGTTATCCTAAGGATATCAATCTGTATCAGGCGGTGAAAACGCTGCTTAACGCATCCCAGGCACTAAAGGATGGGGGAACCATGGTCTTTCTGGCAGAATGCCGGGAAGGAGGCGGTACACCTGCGTTCTTTGATTGGATCAAGCCCCTTTGTGAAGGCAGGCTGGATCCTGCGCTGCGGGAGGCATTTACCATCTCAGGCTATATTTTTTATGCTGCCTGTGAGGCAATTGCCAAAGCAAATGTTCTGATGCTGACAAAGATACAGCCGGAGGTCATTGCACCGATGTCTTTACAGGCCTTTACTGATATCAAGGAACTGGAAAAGAAGCTGGATGTATCTGGCAAGGATGTGTACATCATGCCTTATGGCGGAAGCGTTGTTCCGTATGTCTTAAATGAAAATCGGAGTTGACATGGGCTGCAAAAGAGAATAAAATCAAAGTGGAAGCAAATGGAATAGCATAATGGAGGGATACTGGTCCGGAAGGAGCAGCAATCTGCGCTTTCTGGAAATGAAAGAAGACGTAAGCTAAACTTGACAAGCTATATGGATGACAGGGCTTGTTTTGTTATGCTTGCGCGCTCTTTTGATCACGGTATCTTTTTTTATGCTATGAAAGTGCTGCCATATTTGAATTCTTTTCATTTGCTGCCGAAAGTCATCAGATATATAAAGGAGGAAACAGAATGTTTCCCATCAAGAATTGGATAGATATGCTCGCCCGGCCTAAAGCCTATGAACCAGGGGCAGAGTTGTGGAATGACACCCACATTTCTCAGGGGATGATGAAGGCGCATTTGGACCCTGATTTGGATGCGGCTAGCTATAAGCTGAATACTATCAAGGCTATATGCAAGCATCTACCAGCTTCGACAGGTATAAAGGAAGGGGCAGCAATCGTGGATCTAGGCTGCGGTCCAGGATTGTATGCAAAAGAGTTATGTCAAATGGGCTACAGGGTAACAGGTATTGACCTGTCGGAAAATTCCCTTCGATATGCCAGGAAGCTGAACAAAGGTATGCAGGCCGTGTTTTATCATGATAGCTATACAAAGCCTTTTGGTAATAGCTGTTTTGATGCAGCGCTATTTATCTATGAGGATTACGGGGTGCTGCCACCTAAGGACAGGCAACGAGTGATTGATAATGTATACCGTGCATTGAAGCCTGGCGGATGGTTTGCATTGGATGTCTGCAGCATGAAAGCCTTCCAGCATCGCAAGAAAAATGCTGCTTTCCGCTGGGAAGCAGCACAGTCAGGCTTTTGGAGGCCTCACCCATATATCTTGCTGGAGCACACACATATCTATGATGATATTCCAGCCATATGTGACATGTACGGTGTGATTGACCATGATATGACAGTGTACCGTGTCTGGCAGACGTTTTTTACACCAGATACTATATCACAAGAGATGCATGCGGGAGGGTTTGCCGTACGTTCTATTTGGGGCAATTTACAAGGCGAACCCATAACGGATGATTCTACTGCTATAGGTATTCTTTGTCAGAAAGTATAGTCTTGCGTCTTATGCAGCAATGAATTCCAGTTCGGCTCTGATGCGCAGGCTCGGCTTTTCCATCATCATACTGATGTAGTTTCTGCCAGTGCCCTCGCTTAAAAAGCTCACTGCGAGACTGCTTTTTTCTTCTACCAGCACCTGCTCCTCTATATCACTTAGGGTGGCGGTTGCTGGTGCTTTTTTGCGGTATCTCCATTAAACTCGGCAGCTTCTCTATAACCAGTTATCCAAATATGATGTATCCTTGGAGCGCATATACTAAAAAACTTTGAAGGAATACCTGTTATGCTGGCAAAAAGCAAAATGCCTGTGGCCATCCTTGATTGGGGACATTTTTTTAACCTTAACAAATCCAACAACCTAAAAAATATCCGAAAAGTGGCTCGGAAATGAAGAAAGAAACTTGTCACACATCACAAAATGTGTTATTATAGGACGGATAACGCACCTTTGCCGATTCGTTCTTTGTGCCCTTCGTGGTGGCGGACGAATATGACGCAAAGGGTGGTAAAAACAAGGAGGAATATCGCAATGGCAGTCATTTCCATGAAGCAGCTGCTGGAAGCTGGTGTCCACTTCGGTCACCAAACCCGCCGCTGGAACCCCAAAATGGCCCCCTATATTTTCACTGAGCGCAACGGCATCTACATCATCGACCTGCAGAAAACCGTTCGCAAGATCGATGAAGCTTACCAGTTCGTCCGTGATGTGGCGATGGAAGGCAAGACCATCCTGTTTGTCGGTACCAAGAAGCAGGCTCAGGAAAGCATCGAGTCCGAAGCCAAGCGCTGCAACATGTACTTTGTCAACAACCGCTGGCTGGGCGGAATGCTCACCAACTTCCGCACCATCCGTGCCCGTGTGGAACGCCTTAACAGCATCGACCGCATGGAGCAGACCGGCGAAATGAATCGCCTGCCCAAGAAGGAAGTTATTCAGCTTCAGCATGAGCGTGAAAAGCTTGAAGCCAACCTGGGTGGCATCCGTGAAATGAAAAAGCTTCCCGGCGCATTGTTTGTGGTTGACCCCCGTAAAGAGCATATCGCCGTTACCGAAGCCCGCATTTTGGGTATTCCGATCGTTGGTATTGTTGACACCAACTGCGATCCCGACGAGATTGATTACGTCATCCCCGGCAATGATGATGCTATCCGCGCCGTCAAGCTGATCGCAGGCAAACTGGCCGATGCTGTGCTGGAAGGTAAGCAAGGCGTGCAGATGGACAGCGAAGCTGAGGAAGCTCCTGCTCTGGCAGAAGCCATGGAAGTCTGATAAAAGATATCATTTAGCGTGTTCGCTGAATGTGTGAGGAGGATATTCCAATGGAAGTTACGTCCGCAATGGTCAAAGACCTGCGTGAGCGCACAGGCGCCGGCATGATGGATTGTAAAAAAGCTTTGGTTGAAAACAATGGCGATATGGATAAGGCGATCGCATATCTTCGTGAAAAGGGCCTTGCAGCTGCTGCGAAAAAGGCTGGCCGCATTGCCGCAGAAGGCATGGTTGATTCTTATATCCACATGGGCGGAAAAATCGGCGTTTTGCTGGAAGTCAACTGCGAAACTGACTTCGTAGCAAAGACCGAACAGTTCAAGGCCTTCTGCCATGACGTGGCAATGCACATTGCTGCTGCTAACCCCCTTTATGTAACCAAGGAAGAAGTACCTATGGAGGCCTTGAATAAGGAAAAAGAAATTTTCCGTGCTCAGGCCCTTAACGAAGGCAAGCCCGAGAAGATCGTTGACCGCATGGTCGAAGGCCGTGTGGAAAAGTACTTCAAAGAAGTTTGCCTCATGGAACAGCCCTTTGTAAAGGATACAGACAAGACCATTAAAGATTTGGTCAGCGATGCTACCGTAGCCATTGGTGAAAAAATCAGCATTCGCCGCTTTACCCGCTATGAGCGCGGTGAAGGCATCCAGAAGCGCGAAGATAATTTCGCTGAGGAAATTGCAGCGCAGGTCAGCAAAATGTAACGCATGAAAAGGGGAACGCGCAGGACGCCTTGTGTGTTCCCTTTTTTTTGCCCATATGCGAAACTTTCAAGGGGGAAACAGCATGGCTTCTGTTTATAAACGCATTTTGCTCAAGTTGAGCGGTGAAGCCCTGGGCGGAGAAGAGGGCATATTTGATCATGAGCATATCACCCAGGTTGCTTCCGTTATCAAAAAGGTTAAGGAAGCAGGCGTACAGGTGGGCATTGTAATCGGCGCCGGTAATATTTGGCGTGGCCGTCAAGGGCCTACCGCTCAAATGGATCCAGTTACAGCTGATCAAATGGGAATGCTTGCGACAGCCATCAACTGCCTGTGCATGCAGGACGCTCTGACCCGCATTGGCGTGGATGCCCATATTTTTTCCGCTGTAGATATGCATAGGTTTGTCCAGAGCTATAACACGGCTCAGGCGCTGGAACGCCTGGAAGCAGGTTCTGTACTGCTCTTTGCATGTGGCACCGGCAATCCTTTTTTCTCAACGGATACCGCAGTGGTGCTGCGCGCCATAGAGATGAAGGCTGACGCTGTACTGATGGCGAAGAATATCGATGGCGTCTACGATGCTGATCCTAAAAAAGTGCCTGAAGCGAAGCTCATTAAAGATATAACGTATGAGAAAGCGCAGTTGATGGGCTTGAAGGTCATGGATGCATCCGCTTTCTCGCTTTGTAGGGAGAACAACGTACCCATGGTGCGCCTGTTTGGCCTGGATGAGCCGGAAAACATACTGAAGGTGCTTGAAGGCGGGGATCTTGGAACGTTCGTGCATCCATAACGACATTTGCATCAAGATGGTGCACTATTGGTCTTAGATGCCAATTTTCCCTTGCAAGATGCGCCTAAACCGATTACAATAGATAGAGCAAGTATGTTCGCACGGAGGAGGATTCTATGTATAAGCAAGTCATTGATGCCGCCAAGGAAAAAATGAAGAAGACGGCCGCTGTGTATCAGCGCGAGATGATTTCCCTTCGGGCGGGGCGGGCCAATCCTCAGCTGTTGGATAAGATCAAGGTGGATTATTACGGCGTGGAAACAGCGCTGACCCAAATGGCCAATATCGCCTCCCCTGAACCCAGGCTTTTAACCATCTCCCTATGGGATCAAAAAGCTATTCCCTTGGTGGAGAAGGCAATTTTGAAAAGCGATCTGGGTCTGAACCCATCCAATGATGGAAAGATCATACGTTTGACCGTACCAGAGCTCAACGAGGAGCGCCGTAAGGACTTGACCAAGCTGGCTCGCAAGGGCGCTGAGGAAGCCAAAGTAGCAGCCCGCTCTATTCGCCGAGATGCCATGGAACAAGTAAAGAAGCTGAAAAAAGACAGCGTCATCACAGAGGATGAACAGCGCAAGGCTGAGGATGAACTGCAAAAGGCAACCGATGCAGCCATCAAAGAGATCGATAAAATTTGCAGCGATAAAGAAAAAGAAATAATGGAAGTTTGATCATGACGCATGAGGATGTATTGGGCTTGCCTGTTCAGGAGGCTCAAGAGATTCTGCAACAACGCGGGATTGATGTATCGCGGGTTATCTGGACTTGCGCACCCAAATCACCGCAGCAGGAAGGTCATGCCAGGGTTGTTGCCGTACGTGAAAACGGCAGCATTCTGGTAGCCGCCCGTTTTTTGGACGGTACCATCCAGGCTTGATGAAAATGGAAACATGCGCGGGCAATGGCTTCGCGCATGTTGTCTATTATCGGGGAATACCTTATAAGGAGAATTCTAATGAGCTCGCCAAAGGCACAAATATCCTTTTCCCCAGATAAGCTGCCAAAGCATGTGGCCATTATTATGGATGGCAATGGCCGCTGGGCGAAAAAAAACAAGCTGAAGGTTGCCTTGGGGCATCGCAGCGGCGTGGAAGCGCTGCGGGGTGTGATTCGGGAATCCAGTGATCTTGGAATTTCTGCCTTGTCTATATACGCTTTCTCAACGGAAAACTGGTCCCGTTCTTCGGAGGAAGTAACAGCACTCATGCAGTTGCTGCTGGAGTTTTTCTCCTCCGAAATTGATGAATTGGACGAAAAACAGGTTGTCATCCGCATCATTGGGGATGTACAGGGATTGCCTGTACCTCAACGGGAAGCGGTGCAAAAAGCTATGGAACGAACGAAAGGCAATACCGGTCTTCGTTTAAATATAGCCTTGAATTACGGCGGACGAGCAGAACTGCTTCACGCTGTCAAACGCATAGGCGAGCGTGTGCAAAGCGGTGAATTGAAGCCGGCGGACATCACCTTGGCTGATCTTGAATCAGGCTTGTATACATACGGGCTCCCTGATGTGGATCTGCTGATACGTACCAGTGGTGAAATGCGCTTGAGCAATTTTCTTCTATACCAATGCGCATATGCGGAATTTATGTTTCCCCAGGTCTTATGGCCGGATTTTACAGTAGATCATTATCATGAGGCCCTACTGGCGTTTGCAAACCGTGACCGCCGTTTCGGAGGGCGAAAATAATCTTCTTTCTCCGGAAAGAATAAGGAGAGAGATATGCTGCAGCGTATCATTACCGGTTCAATTCTTGTCATCTGTGTGGCGCTGGTTCTGTATCTGGGTGGCTGGGTGTTTGCAGTGGTGGCAATGACAGCCATTACACTTGCCATGCGCGAAGAATTTCATGCCCTTGCAGTAGCAGGTCATAGGCCGGTATGGTGGCCTACCTTTGTGGTCATGGTGGCGAGTATACCGCTGATGCTACTGCCATCCGACGATCGGTTGATGTCCCTTTTGCTGATACTGATGCTGGCCAACAGCTTGCTGGTTTTGATTTGGGTTATCTTTCGAGAACAGCCCAAATTAGAAGATGCTTTGGTATCGGTTATGCCAATGTTTACCATTCTTTTGCCGGGTATATGTCTAATCAGCCTCCTGCGTATAAATGCAAAATCTCTTCAGGTAACGCTGTTATGCATGGTTTTTGCTATTTCCGTGCTGGGGGATACCTTGGCTTACTTTGTTGGCACAAGGGTGGGTGGTCGCAAACTATGTCCTACCGTCAGTCCCAATAAAACGGTATCCGGCTCAATGGGCGGTTTGGTGGGCAGTGTTCTTGGTGCTTTGCTGGTCGGTGCCATAGCATCCATATGGCCGCCAGTGGATGGTACCAAACTTCCGACCCTTGGTATGTGCATGTTGATAGGATTAATCGGCGGCATTGCGGCACAGGTGGGGGATTTATTTGCGTCCCTGATCAAGCGTCATTGCAACATAAAAGATTATGGAAGCCTTTTCCCCGGACACGGCGGAATGTTGGACCGTCTTGATAGCATACTGTTTACATCAGTAGTCGTCTATTGTTTTTGGATGATTTCGAAAGTATGAGTTTAAAGAAACCCTGAAAGGATTAGTCATGCGGGATATTGCTATTTTGGGGAGCACAGGCTCCATTGGCACACAAGCACTTGACGTTGCGCAAAAGCATAAGGATCAGTTTCGGATCACCGCACTGACCGCACATAGTAACAAGGCACTTTTGTTTGAACAAATTCGCCAGTTCCGCCCGAAGATGGCTGGATTAACAACGCCCATTGCGTGGAAAGATATACCTGAGGATGTCCGCTTTTGTGACTGGTACTTTGGAGAGGATGCCTTGCAGGCCTGCGCGAGCTTGGCTCCGGCAGATGCCGTTTTGGTTTCAGTGGTTGGCTTTGCTGGGCTTCGTGGTGTGATGGCAGCCATCAAGGCAGGCCGCCATGTGTTGTTGGCCAACAAGGAGGCCTTGGTAGCCGGCGGGGCACTTGTTACTGAGGCCGCTCAAGCGGCTGGTGTCATGCTTTTACCTGTTGACAGTGAGCACAGCGCCATTTTTCAATGTCTGCAAGGTGCTGATGGCAATAAGCCGGAGAAGCTGATTTTAACCGCTTCCGGCGGCCCCTTCAGAACATGGGCAAAGGATGATATTTACAAAGCAGCCAAGGAACAGGCGCTACAACATCCCAACTGGCAGATGGGAAGAAAAATCACCATTGATTCTGCTTCTATGTTCAACAAAGCGTTGGAGATCATGGAGGCCCGCTGGCTTTTTGATATGCCGTCTGAAAAGATAGAAGTGGTAGTCCATCCCCAAAGTGTCATCCATTCTGCTGTGGTTTATCGTGATGGGGCCATGCTGGCCCAAATGGGTACGCCGGATATGCGTCTGCCGATTCTCTACGCCATGGCATATCCGCAAAGGCTGCCCATCGGCGGTGAAGCGCTTAATCTAACTACCATTTCTCAGCTTACATTTGAAATGCCGGATGAGGATCGTTTTCCTTCCCTTCGTATGGGGAGGGAATGCTTAAAGGCAGGCGGAAGCGCATGCTGTGTGCTAAACAGTGCCAATGAAGTGGCGGTGGAGGCATTTTTAAACGATCAGATTTCCTTCGGCGGAATTTTTCGTCTGGTGGAAGAAACATTAAACAAGGTTGGAGATCAGCCAGCCGGTTCTCTGGAAGCCCTGATAAAGGCTGATGCAACGGCGCGAGATACTGCTCGCAATTTGCTCAAGCATATGAAAGGAGTACATTCATGACGATATTTTTGATTTTGGCTGCCATATTGCTTTTGGGGATTCTCATTGTAGTACATGAGCTGGGTCATTTTTGGGCAGCTCGGGCAACCGGCATTGCTGTCCACCAATTTTCGGTAGGTTTTGGTCCTAAACTTATTACCTGGAAGAGCAAAAAATACGATACCGAGTTTATGATCCGCGCCATTCCTTTGGGGGGCTATTGCATGTTTGTCGGGGAGGATGATGCCCAGGGCAATCATGATGATGACCCCAAGGCTTATAACAAGCAGAAGGTCTGGAAGCGTATGCTGTCTGTTGTTATGGGGCCGGCTATGAATTTTGTGCTAGCTTTTGTGGCGGCAGTATTGCTTTTTGGCATTGGCGGCATTCAATCGGTTTGGCCCTATGTGAATGGAGTTGAAGAAGGCAGTCCTGCAGCCCAGGCGGGTTTTGAGCAGGGGGATATTTTGTCGGCTGTAAACGGCCAAAGTGTATTGGATGGAACGACCTCAACAGTTGTTGGCTTAATCGGTGCATATCAAAAGGGGGATGAACCCCTTTTGGTTGAAGTGCTGCGCGGTGCGGAAAAAACACCTGTCCAGCTTTCTGTTACACCTTTTTTTGATGAAGCATCACAGCGGTACCGTGTAGGCATTGGCGTTGATAGCATGTTGGCACCTGATAAAATTCGCTTGTCCTTTGGCGAAACCATATCGTACAGCTACAACGTGTGTCTGAATGCAGGCAAGCTTATTCTGGGTGGTTTAAGAGATTTGCTTTCCACCGGGAAAGGGCTAAACGAGTCAGCAGGCCCTGTGGGTATTGTGTCTGAAATCACGCAGCAAACCAGGCAATATGGTCTGGAAGGCTATATGTATCTGATGATCATTCTGTCCATCAACTTGGGTCTTGTGAATTTGTTACCCATCCCAGGGCTTGACGGCAGCCGCTTTTTGTTCATGGTTGTTGAGGGCATATTCCGCAGGCCCATCAACCGCAAGGCAGAAGCGATTATTCACCTGTCGGGGTTTGTTCTTTTGCTTTCCGCTATGTTGTTCTTCACATTCAAAGACATACAGCGTCTGATCCAATAATAGAGGTGTACATATGGCAAAGCTGACAAAAGCAGTACAGGTAGGCGCTTTGTATATGGGCGGCGGCCAGCCTGTTTTAGTGCAATCCATGACCAATACCGACACCAGGGATGTACCAGCCACACTTGCGCAAATCAAAGCTCTTGCAGACGCTGGATGCGATATTGTGCGTGTTTCTGTGTATGATCAGGCTTGCGCAGATGCTGTGCGGGCATTGGTAGACGCAAGTCCTGTGCCCCTGGTGGCCGATATTCATTTTGACCACACATTGGCTATCAAGGCTGCGGAAAACGGCATAGCAAAGCTACGGATTAATCCCGGAAACATTGGCGGAGAAAAGCATGTAAAAGCCTTGGCTGACTGTGCCAAGGCCCACCATATTCCCATTCGCATCGGTGTCAACAGCGGTTCCATTGAAAAGGACATCCTTCGCAGGGAGGGTGGCGTTACACCCAAGGGTATGGCAGAAAGTGCACTGAATCATGCCCGGCTATTGGAAAATCAGGGGTTTGACGACATTGTGCTTTCCATGAAGTCCAGCGATGTTCGGCAGACGGTGGAAGCTTATGAGTTGGCAAGCAGATTGTGCGATTATCCCTTGCATGTAGGCGTAACGGAGGCTGGGCTGCCCGGTCGGGGCACCGTTAAATCAGCTATCGGCATTGGTGCACTTTTATTGCAGGGGATTGGAGATACCATACGCGTATCCCTGACAGGTTCACCCATCCCGGAAGCCGATGCAGCATGGGACATATTAAAAGCCTTGAACATACGCAGCAACGGAGTTCAAATCATATCTTGCCCAACTTGTGGCCGTACCTGTATTCCAGTGGCGGATATCGCTAAGCGGGTGGAGGACGAGCTTGGCGATATTGCAGTGCCTATCAAAGTGGCGGTGATGGGCTGCGTTGTCAACGGCCCTGGCGAAGCGAAGGAAGCAGATATTGGCATTGCCGGCAGTGGTAAAACCGGCGCACTGTTTGTGAAAGGACAACCTCCCCGTAAAGTTGAGGGAGATCTTGCGCAGATACTGATCACGGCTGTTCGTGAGCTTGCCATAGAAAAGGAGGCTGGGAAATAGACCATGGAATCCGGCCATATGCTTGCTCAATTATACAAGGAACTGCCAGAGCTGTCTGGAAATCTGACGGTTGAAAGGGTCATATACAAGCAGGCAGAAAACAAAATATATATGTCCTTTATATCCCAGGTGCTTGTGGGCGACAAAGCTTTTTTAAAAATGGAAGCAATGATCCGTAAAATGTATCCCACCACACACCTGGCCATCCGTGTCGCCAGTCCAGCACTGGCGCAGGACTTTTTAGAAAACATCAGCAATTATAAACAAGTATTCATTAGTTTCGTTACAAGGGCGCATCCTGCCTCCGCCACATGGATCAGCGAATTGGATTGGGAGGTGCAGGATGGCCGGGTGGTACTGACTTTTCCTGACGATTTCTCTTTGCAGTTTATGCAGCGCGGCAATATATCGGACAAGCTTGCCCAGGCAATCTGGGATATTTTTCGTATCCGTGTACCGGTGGAGCTTCGTGTCCGGGGCAATCAGGAAGCACGACTTAAGGCCCTGCGGGATGAGCGGGAAAAAGAATACAGAATGCTAAGAGAACTGGAGGCGGCCAGAGCAGAAGCAGAGGCTACCAAGCCCAAAGGGGAAGGCGCAAAGGCGTCCTCTGGCGGGCTGGGCTCAGGCGGTCAGGAAGATAAGTTTAAGCCCATCAAAGGCCGCAGTATTGGTGATCCTTCGGTGCCTATCCGTGAGCTAACCAATGATACAGGTCTAGTTACCGTTCAAGGTGACATCATCAAGGTTGAGCAAAAGGAACTAAAGGGCGGCGAAATGCTGCTTGTTTCTTTTATACTGACCGACTATACATCTTCCGTCCAGTGTAAAATATTTTTCCGATATCGTAACCGCTTCCGAAAAAAGGAAGAGAACGGTGCTGAAGAGCCGCCCATTACCCAAGAAGAGCGGATGGCTGTCATGGATGCAGCCAACCGCATCAAGCCAGGTATGGCCGCCAAGGTGCGTGGCGAATGCCTGTATGACAATTTTGCTAGGGAAGCGGCTATCACCGTACGGGACATTATGCCTATACCCAAAGAAGTCCGCATGGATACTGCGGATGAAAAGCGGGTAGAACTGCATATGCATACGCAAATGAGCGTGATGGACGCTACTGCCCAGGCAGGCGACTTGATTGCACGTGCTGCCATGTGGGGGCATCCCGCTGTGGCCATTACGGACCATGGTGTGCTGCAGGCATTCCCCGCAGCATTCGCCGCCGCTAAGAAGAACAATATCAAGCTAATCCCCGGTGTGGAAATCTACTTGACTGATGAAGCTCAAATTGTGGCTGAAGCGGATGAGAGGCCGCTGGATGCGCCTATCGTTGTACTGGACTTTGAGACAACAGGCCTGGACACCAATCGGGAACATGTAATTGAAATCGGAGCGGTAAAGCTGCTGGGCGGCAGCATTGTGGAATCCTTCGGTACGCTGGTAAACCCAGGCGTACCGCTCAAACCCAAAATCACAGAGATCACCCATATAAGCGACATGATGCTCAAGGATATGCCCAGCGCCGATACTGCCATCCCACAATTAATGGAGTTTATCGGTGATTGCGCAGTGGCAGCACACAATGCCAGCTTTGATATATCCATGCTCCGTACGGAGCTCAAACGCCTTGGAAAAACCTTTCAAGCGCCTCAGATTGATACACTTTCCTTTGCCCGAAAGCTGTATCCCCAGCTTAAAAGCCACCGTTTGGGTGCGGTATGTAAATTCCTTGGGGTTTCCTTGAAGGATGCCCACCGGGCTGTGAATGATGCATCAGCTACAGCCCGCTGCCTGGCGCAGATGATGGACGCAGCCAGAGAGAAGGGCGCGCAAACCCTGAGTGACTTAAATAGCGCCATTCAGGGCGGTGCAGTAGGGGCTAGCTTTCACGCAATCGTTCTGGCCTCCACCCAAAAGGGCATGGAGAACCTGAACCGCATTGTATCCCTAGGTCATATGAAATATTTCCGCAGGGTGCCTCACGTACCCAGAAGTGAGCTTCAAGCGCACAGGGAAGGGCTGATTGTGGGCTCTGCCTGTGAAGCTGGTGAATTATATCAGGCTGTCTTGAAGGAAGCGCCGGACGAGGAACTTCGAAAGATGGCGCGGTTCTATGACTACCTGGAAATACAACCTGTGGGCAACAATGCCTTTATGGTCCGTGAAGAGCGGGTTGCAAATGATGATGCATTGCGTGAAATCAACCGTACAATCGTTTCCTTGGGTGACAAATTAGGTATACCAGTGGTAGCCACTGGTGATGTTCATTTTCTGGAGCCTCAGGATTCTATTTTCCGGGCAATATTGCAGGCCGGTATGGATTATAAGGACTGTGACTTGCAGCCTCCGTTGTACTTCAAAACCACCCAAGAAATGCTGGAAGAGTTCAGTTATTTGGGTGCGACAAAATGTCGTGAAGTTGTCATTGAGAATCCGCGGAGGATTGCCGACAAGGTGGAAAGCCTGCGCCTGTTTCCAAAGCATCCCAAGGGGGAGGACACCTTCCAGCCCTATTGGGAGGATGCAGCAGACAATATACAGAACATGTCCTGGGGTACGGCAAGGCAATGGTATGGTGATGATCTACCAGATTTGGTGGTAAAGCGTTTGGAAAAGGAATTGGGCTCCATTATAGGCTACGGCTTTGCCACTCTATACAACATTGCTCAAAAGCTGGTAAGCAAGTCCCTTTCAGATGGTTATTTGGTAGGCTCTCGTGGATCGGTGGGTTCATCCTTTGTAGCAACCATGTGTGGCATCACAGAGGTAAATCCGCTGCCACCTCATTACCGCTGTACCCATTGCTGCCAGGGATTTTTCGATGTGGACAAGGAAAAGTACAAGGTAGGCGTTGACTTGCCGGACAAGGATTGTCCCATCTGCGGCCAGCAGCTTAATAAAGACGGCTTCGATATTCCCTTTGAGGTGTTCCTGGGCTTTAAGGGTGATAAGGTACCGGATATCGACCTAAACTTTTCCGGTGAGTATCAGCCAAGAGCTCATGCTTATGTGGAAGAACTGTTCGGTAAAGGACATGTGTTCCGAGCTGGCACCATCTCGGCTTTGGCTGAGAAGACGGCCTACGGGTATGTGAGCAAATACCTGGAGGAACGTGGCATTCAGGCTGGCAATGCGGAAAAGGAACGACTGGTGGCGGGGTGCGTAGGGGTTAAGCGAACCACAGGCCAGCATCCCGGCGGTATGGTGGTAGTGCCCATGGAGTATGAGATTTACCAGTTTACGGCTATCCAGCATCCGGCAGATGACGTGGGCAGCGATACCACAACCACCCACTACGACTTTAACTCCATGCATGATATTTTGGTTAAACTCGATATTCTTGGTCATGACGATCCCACCATGATTCATATGCTGGAAGAGTTGACGCATATCTCATACCAGCAGATCCCCTTGGATGATAAGTCGGTAATGTCTCTGTTTACCAGCCCCAAAGCATTGGGTGTTGATCCCGAAGCTTTGGGATGCACCACAGGTACCCTGGGCATACCGGAATTTGGCACAAGCTTTGTTCGCCAGATGCTGGATGATACAAAGCCAACTACCATGGAAGAGTTGATACGCCTGTCGGGACTCAGTCATGGTACCGATGTGTGGCTGGGCAACGCCAAGGATTTGATCACCTCTGGCACAGCTGTTCTGGCCCAGTGTATTTGCACCCGTGATGATATCATGAACTACCTCATTACCATGGGCGTTCAGAGTAAAATGGCTTTTGACACCATGGAAAGCGTTCGAAAAGGCAAAGGCTTAAAACCTGAAATGGAAGAAGCCATGAATGCCGCAAATGTACCGGCATGGTTTATTGACAGCTGCAAAAAGATTAAGTATATGTTCCCCAAGGGCCACGCTGTGGCCTATGTGACCATGGCTTTGCGTGTGGGTTGGTACAAGGTTCACCAGCCCCTGGCCTATTATGCTGCCTATTTCACTGTTCGAGGTGATGGGTTTGACGGAGCCAGGATGCTGCTGGGGGCTGATGTCATTCGTGGTATATTAAAGGGGTTCAAAGAGCAGGAGCAAAAGCTTTCTGAAAAGGAAAAAGATGAGATCACGGCGCTGGAATTGGTGCTGGAAATGCATCTACGCGGCATCACTTTCCTGCCGGCAGACCTATACAAGAGTGACTCCAAACGCTTCTTGATAGAGGATGGCAAGCTTAGGGTACCGTTCATCTCCTTGGGCGGCCTGGGGGAAGCTGCTGCGGAAGCGATTATTCGTGAGCGGTCAACCCCTTTCTTGTCCATTGAGGATCTGAAGAACAGGGCACGTTTGTCCAGCTCCGTTGTTGAGCTTCTACGGGAGCACGGTTGCTTGAACGGTATGACTGAAACCAGCCAGATGTCCTTGTTCAATTTTTTCTAAAGAGTAAAAAAAGCGGGAGGTTGGCCTCCCGCTTTTTTAGGTGTTGTTTTGCACATCCTGCCATACAAGCGCTTGTTTGCGAGCTTGATCCATCCTTTTGTGCACTGCATCATATTGGTCGTGCCGGGTAGGTTGAGGTGCTGAATTGAATACCGGCATTTGGCCGAAGGACGCGGTGCCAGTGCGCCAGGTGTTGTTTGGGTCATACTTGTTTACAGGCGTAGGGGGATCTTTGGCAGGAACGGCGGTCATGTAAGGCAACAGCTGGCTGTGCAGAGAGAGCCACCGGGTGTTTTGATCACCCAAAGTCATGGCAGCAAATGGGGATACCTTGTTAGCGGGCTTTTTAGCAGCCACGTGTATTACCTCCTTCACGGGTTAGGTCCAATTCTACCTATGCCAGAAAAGCGAAAAAAGTGTAACCTCATATCATTACTTTTTCGACAAGGGTTGTCATAAAGATATTAAGTGTTATAATATTCAAAATGAATAAAATCATAGGATTGAGGTAAGACCATTGAATTCGTTAGTGGATCGCTTTTATGGCATCAGGCATATGGTGAAACCCTCCCAACGAATGGGTGAACTACCGGAGACAAAGCAGGCCTATCGTGATGTGATACGCATTGCCATACCTGCAGTGGCTGAAATGGTACTAATGGCGCTGATCGGGGCCATGGATACGGCGATGGTAGGCGTTTTGGGAGCAGAAGCCATTTCGGCAGTAGGATTGCCCAGCCAGCCGAGGATGATTTTGCTGGCTATTTTTTTTGCGCTGAACATAGGCGTTACTGCGGTGATCGCACGTCGAAAAGGGGAGGGGCGTAGAGAAGATGCCAACAGAGCCCTTCGTAATGCGCTTGTTATTGCTTTGCTTTTATCCCTCGGCATCATGGTTTTGTCACTATCCCAGGCGAAAAACTTAATATTGCTGGCGTCTGGTGAAGTTGACTCTGCAGATCTTACAAATGTGCGTGTGGTTGATCAAGCAGTTATCTATTTAAAATGGATGATATATGCGCTACCGCTTAATGCTGTTACGATGTGCATAAATGCGGCCCAGCGGGGGATTGGCAAAACCCGTGCCACCATGGTGGTCAACATTGCCAGCAATTTGGTGAATGTTGTTTGTAATTATTTGCTGATCGCTGGTAACTTTGGGTTTCCTCGCCTTGGCGTGGAAGGTGCAGCCATAGCCACTTTCTTTGGCTTTTGCGTTGGCTTTGTGTTGGCTGTATTATCAATTACGCTGCCAAGATTCCAAGGCTTTTTGCAGCTTCGTTTTAGGGATGACTGGCGTTTGGATAAGACAACCTTAAGGGATATCAGCCGGGTAAGCGCAAGCGCCATGCTGGAGCAGATATGTCTGCGCCTGGGCTTTCTATTATATGCACGTTTGATATATGAAGCGCTACAGGATCCTGTGGCTTTTGCCAGTCATCAAATCGGTATGCAGTTTCTGAATATCAGCTTTACATTTGGGGATGGCATCGGCATTGCGGGCACGTCCCTGGTCGGGCAAATGCTTGGCAAGCAGCGCCCTGATCTTAGCATGGTATATGGCAAGGTAAGTCAGCGCATGGCATTGACTGTATCCATGGGGTTATTGCTGATCTTCATTCCCTTCCGCCATATTTTAGTTCTTCCATTCGCCAATGACCAGCAAGTGCTTGCGCTGGCTGCTCAGGTAATGATTATTGTTGGCATCATTCAACCCTTTCAGACAAGCTCTGTTGTTATCAGCGGATGTCTGCGAGGTGCAGGGGATACCCGGTATGTTGCTGTTATCATGATGCTGTGCGTGGCACTGATCCGGCCCGTTCTGGCCTGGACGGCTTTGTTCCCGCTGCAATTGGGATTGCTTGGAGCTTGGGCTGGTAGCTTGGTTGATATGATGATTCGGCTAACATTTGTCTATATACGGTTTTCTCGGGGCAAATGGATGTACATTCGAGTGTAATTTACAGCATAAAGAAGAACCTCTCCGGCTATACTCAAAGCGGGAGGGGTTCTTTGTATGTTCAAACGGTATTTTGATCGGATAAAAGAGCGCAGGGCATTGCGAATTTGCTTAAGAGAATTTGAAATATCAAGGCAAAACAGACCATCATCACTTGTGAAAGGAAGATGGTTGTAAACAGCGTGAGGATCAATCCTGTGTTTTTTCGGGCTCGCCTTCCGGTGCACTTTCTTTTTGTGGCTGATCAGCATCCTCATCGTGGCCTTCTGCCATGCTGTAGGATGCTTCCGGCTGCGCCTCAGTCTGCTCCAAGTTGTCAACCTTGCGCGCTGCAGCTGCTGCAGCTTCCCCAGCTATGTTAGCTTCCTTGGCAGCGGCATATCGCTGTGCGCGGATGGCAGTCAGTTGCTCCTCCAAGGCATTGAGCTGCTGCAGCTGTGCATCAAGTGCCGGCGGAAAGGTTTCGCCCTTTTGCCACATGTCATAGGCAATGCTGCCGAAATCAGCCAAGATTTCCCTGCGTTTTGCTTCCAGGTTCATCTCATTGACCTTATATTTGGCATTGTCTGCGATGTTGGAGGCAGCATTCCCGATCACCTCAATACCCTTCAGCCACGTCTTTTTCATAGTATCGATAATCGTATTGCCCATATACCTGCTCCTTTTATGTTATTTGCGGATGAGGTCATCACGCAGTCTGTACAGCGTGGCGCCTCTTTTTTTTGTGTTAATACATTCTATGAACCACTCGGCTGTAGCATCCGCGTCATATTGCAAATATCCCCACCGGACACCGTCAACTCGTGTGCCTCGCATGTTGCTGTCGGTCCAGTGCAGCATATCGGTAACAGGGTTATAGTCCTTGATAAACAATAGCGAGTGAGGCCCATTTCCACCGCCATAATTGCCTACCATCTGAAAAAAGTCACCCTTTTTCACCTGCTTCATCATGTCATAAGCGATCTGAGCATTTTCTTCTTTGCTCAGATCATTATTGTACTTGAATTGGGCCACAATTTCAAATGGGCTTCCGTCTTCTGCTGATTCAGGCCGCCATTCGATGCCATAATCATATGGCGCGCAAGCGGCTTTGCTATTGTTCTTAGGCATATGCAGCGCAAGATCTGGATAAGCCTGCATGGCATAGTCCTTGGAATAAGTGTCAAACAATCGCATTACAAAATTTTTGCATACGCCAATATGGTGATCCTCTTGCGCGGGCGCGAATTTGTAACGCGAATCCTTTGAATTAGCATAAGCAAGGGAAATCATTTTACCAATCAGTTCATCCTTGGGGGAAGGCACGGTGCGTGTCACTTCAGAATATGGGATATTCTGCCCTTCCTTTTCCAGAGCGTAGCCACGTGCTGTAATGTCTACACCGCTGGAAAGAGGGGGAAGTTGAAAGGTATAATCAAATGTTTCTCCTTCCTGCACCTGTGTGAGGGAATCGCCCTCCCAGGCAATGGTGACTTCTATCTGGCTAACATTTGTGCCGTTGGCAATGACTTTCAGTACATTTCCTTCTGAATAGCCTTCGCCAGGCAATGGGCTTGCCAGGTGAATAATGGGAAGCAAAGGAATATCGGCATAATAGACTTCCTCATCAGCCAATGAAGAAACAACACCCAGTGAGCAAAGCATAGCGATTAGAAGTATAGAGACAAACTTGATGGGGTTTTTATGCATATGCTGCCCCTTTTGTTTCACCAATGAACCCATAATGCATCCTTCACCGGGGAAAAGTTAACTTTCTCTATAGGCAGTATTTCACCATCCACATTCAAATGCATCCCCGGCGCATTGATGTGTACATGACTGCAGCGGTAGTGTGATGTTTCGGGGAAGGTATGGACCTTTCCAAGGAGAAGGCCAGGAAGATATAATGGCATTTTCCAGTTGGGAATGGCCTTTACCACCACCACATCCAACAGTCCATCATCGACAAGTGATGTCGGAGAAATGGCAATTCCCCCGCCAATATAACGTCCGTTAGCCACACTACACTGCAAAAAGGAACCCTCAAGCGTTGTTTCTCTATCTATCTCAATGTGCATTTTTACAGGTTTAAAACTAAAAATTGTGCGTATGACACCATATAAATAGGGCAGTAATCCTCGGACAAGCTTTTTGGCTTTTAACGAATATTCCAGCACGGATACATCAAATCCTGTACCGCAAACATTTAAAAAGAGCTGATCGTTGATGCGCCCCATATCCAACGGGCGTGGTTTATGAGACAACACATAATCCAATGCTTCAAGGGGGGATTTAGGAATGTGAATGGTTTTAACAAAATCATTTCCGGTTCCAGCTGGGATAAGGCCCAAGGCTGTTTTGGTGTGGACAAGGCCGCTGGCGACTTCATAAGCAGTACCGTCGCCGCCTACTGCCAAAACTGTATCGGCTCCACGTAGGGCAGCTTCCTTGGCTAAAGAGGATGCATGTCCGGGGGATGTTGTATAATAATCATTGCAGTCAATCCTGCGGCTTTTAAGAATTTCCATAACCTTTTGGCCCATTCGTCCAGCATGCCCATTGCCGGCTACAGGGTTGATAATCACATCGATCATGAGTTCAGCGCCTTTCGAAATATACATTAATGTACTTCATTTTATAAGAAAAGTAAAGCGGATCACATGAAATTCATGAGCATATGGTAAATGTGGCAGAATTGTCCTGACACTGTTTCTTGCCTGCTTGTCAAGAGTATGATACAATCAAAAAGCAAACGGAAATAGTAAAGTGAACACAATGAGGTACACCATGGAAGATTTGCGGCCAGGAATTTACCGACATTTCAAGGGCAACCAGTATCGGCTTTTGTTTACCGCCCGTCACAGTGAAACGCTGGAGCCGATGGTTGTTTATCAGGCACTGTATGGCGACAGGGGCATATGGGTACGTCCGGCATCCATGTGGCTGGAGATTGTTGAAAGAGATGGACAGCAGTATCAGCGCTTTATCTGGGAAGAGGAATAATCGCTAAACATAAACACACTTTACTTAGGTTCCGCCTGCAAATGATTACTGGATTATGAAAAAATTACGAGTGAGGGTTTAATGCATGAATGAGATGAAAACGAAAGAGATGTTATCAAAAGTAAAGTGCTTTCTGCTGGATATGGATGGCACTTTTTATTTGGGAAATCAACTTCTTCCTGGTTCCTTGGATTTTTTAAATGCATGTGAGAAAACTGGCCGCGGTACACTTTTTCTTACCAACAATTCCTCCAAATCTGCAGAGCAGTATGTTAAAAAGCTGATCGGCATGGGGGTTCGGGAGCGTTTTTTGAATGTGCTTACATCCGGACACGCTGCCGCTGCCTATGCACTGCGCACATTTCCGGGGCAGAAGGCCTTTTTGTTGGGTAACGACACCTTAAAAAAGGAACTGGTGGAGCTTGGACTGGAGATAGACAATAAGAACCCTGATTATGTACTCATAGCTTACGATACAACTTTGGATTATGAAAAAATGACGCAGGTGTGCGATCTGGTTCGCGCAGGTTTACCCTATATCGCTACTCATCCGGATTACAACTGTCCGACCGAAACCGGCTTTGCACCGGATATTGGGGCGATCATTGCCTTTATTGAGGCAAGTGCAGGCCGTAAGCCGGATATTATTTTAGGAAAGCCATATCAAGGAATTGTGGAAGAAGCCCTGCGCATTACTGGCTTTAAGGCAGATGAACTGGCTATGGTGGGGGACAGGCTGTATACCGATATTGCAACAGGTGTCAATTTTGGCATGACCAGCATCCTGGTACTGTCAGGGGAAGCCACCATGGAAGATTTGAAGACATCACCTGTTCAGCCGCATTTGATTTTCGACAGATTGAGCGATATGATACCTTACCTTTCATAAGGAATTTAAGAAAACTCCCCTTGCCTTTGATAGGCAAGGGGAGTTTTCTTAACAGCATGTTTTTATCTTTTCTTATGATCAAGACGCTTTGTCAGGATCGTGCCGCAAACCTGAAAGATCTGTACCAGTACAACAAGGGCTATGCTTGCTGCATACATAATGTCCATTTGGCGGCGATTCAGGCCATAGCTGATGGCGATTTTTCCAAGGCCATCTCCCCCGGCAGCTCCAGCCATGGCTGTATAGGCAAGAATGGTGGTTAAACAAATGGTGGCTCCATTGACCAGTGATGGTAAAGCTTCTGTTAATAGCACCTTGCAGATGATCTGCCACGTCGTGGAACCCATGGATATTGCAGCTTCAATTACACCGCCATCCACTTCTTGCAGGGAGTTTTCCACCATGCGCGCAACATAAGGGAAAGCACTGATGACCAATGGGAAGATGATAGAGCGGGTACCAATGGCACTGCCCATAACGGCTCTTGTAACGGGGAAAAGCATAACAAGCAGAATGATAAAGGGTATGGAACGCAAGAAGTTGATAATGGCGCCAAGCACTGCGTTAAATGTTGGCGCAGGCATAATATGTCCCCGCTTGGTGATCACCAACAATACTCCCAGCGGAAGGCCGATGAGATAGGCGAATATGGTGGAAGGCAGCGTCATGTATAGTGTGTCCTGAACTCCTTCCATGATCAAAGGTCCTATTTTAACCCACAGTTCATATAGCAGGACAAAAAATCCTGCTATCTCCTGGAGAAGCGACCCAATTGCAACCCCTATCATGAAGGCATCACCTCCTCCACCATTAAACCTTGGTCCTTGATAAACTGTATTGCCTGCTCTTTAAGCGCAGGGTCATCAGGAGCAGTAACCAAAATCTGACCGTATTGAACGCCATTTAGATTCCGAACATCAGCTGATAAAATACTGACCGGTATACCCAAATGCAAAATCAACCTAGCAATAACAGGGTCAGGAACCTTTTCGCCATCAAACACAATACGCAATGCCGGTGACGACATGGGGAAGGGCTCATCTTCTGTGGGCACTATGCCGAACAGCCGCTTGCCTGCCTGGCTTTTTGTATGAGTGAAAACCTCATCCACACTGCCTTCCTCAGCTATTACGCCTCCATCTAATATGGCAACATGGGTGCAAATTTGGCGAATGACTGCCATCTCATGGGTAATGATGACAATGGTAATGCCCATCTGACGATTGATATCCTGAAGCAGCTTCAAGATTGACTGAGTAGTCATGGGATCTAGCGCTGAAGTGGCTTCATCACACAGGAGAACTTTGGGGCTTAAGGCCAATGCCCTGGCGATGGCAACCCGCTGCTTTTGTCCGCCGGACAGCTGGGCCGGGTATGCATGATACTTTTCTTCCAGACCTACGATTTTTAAAAGCTCCAATACCCGTTTGTTAGCTTCAGCCCTGGGGATACCGGCAATTTCCATGGGGTATAGGATATTTTTTGCCACGGTTTTTTGCATCAGCAAATTAAACTGTTGGAAGATCATGCTGACACTCCGGCGCAGCGGAATAAGATCCCTTTTTTTCATATCCAGTACATTTTTATCTTCAAAAAAAATCTTGCCTTCTGTTGGCTCATCCAGACGGTTGATGCAGCGGACCAAAGTACTTTTTCCTGCGCCGCTTAGACCGATAATTCCATATATATCACCTTTTCGAATAGAAAGGTTGATGTTGCTGAGCGCAACAACCTCTCCATTTTGCAATGGATAAACCTTCTTTAGGTTTTGTATATCAATTAATACCGGCTGCTTCGAAACAGTGGATGACTCGTTAGTCAATCTGTCCTTTTCCACCATATCATGTCCCCGTCCCTTAATTGCCCGACATTGTGACAGGCTTAATAAAGTATACCTATATTCAGTCATCATACATGATGCTGTATCCTCTGTCAAGGTTGGCAGTAGTGAGTTATCGCTGTACGTTGGCAGGATTTTGTCATTCATATTCAACATGATGTAAACCCATCAACAAGGATCCTGTATGGAGAAAAAGACAAAAAGCACCCCATAAAAGGGTGCTTGGAGAATGATGGTTAGAACTTACGCAAACCGCTTTAGATATGCATAACCGGCTTCAATGGCTGGAATTGTGGATTCCATTCCCTCAAACTCCAGGGAGAGAAAACCGTCGTATCCTGCTTTTTTAAGTACGGCCACACATTGGGAAACAGGGATAGAGCCGTGACCCACAATGGTTCCCCGCAAATAATTTCCAGCCCGTGAGCGAAACCAGCCTGTTCCAGGGTCAATGCAGTTGCCAGACTTTATCAAAAAATCTTTTGCGTGGACATGGAAGGCATACGGAGCTGCTATGCCAACCGCAAATGCGCTGTCCTGGTCTGCACAAGCAAAGTTACCCATATCTACAAGCCAACCAAAGTTGGGATGATTTACTGCCAATATCAACTCTTCCACACGTTGGGCATCCTGCATAAGGTAGCCATGGTTTTCCATACAGGTACGGATTCCTTTTTGGGCAGCATAGTCTGATACTTCCCGAATGCGGGATGTGCAAGCATTGATGACATCACGGTAACTGCGACTTGATGGGGTAAGCCTGGTGGCAATATCATGCCGCAGAAGTTTTGCACCCAAAAGGGCTGCAACATCGATATGTTGCTTCAGGCGTTGCACCTCTTTGTCTATATCGCCACCGCTGCCAAGCATAAAGTCGGCTGGCACCGTATACGCACAAACTTCTAGATTTATGGTATCACAGTGCTTCTTAATAGCAGCAGCCAGCGCAGATATGTCCGTGTGACCATTGCCGTATTTAAGGTCTAAGGGGATAAATTCAATGGCTTCAAATCCTGTATTTTTTGCATGGCTGCAGATGGCAAAATAATCTGCCTTACCACTTTCAAGGTATCCCATATAGCTGTAACTGGATACCGCAAGGCGCATATTTTCTTCCTCCATTAAAGCATTACTTCATGACCTGTGGCAGCAGATTCATAGATGGCATCCAATATCTGCATTAAAGTGACCCCATCTTCTGCGGGGCTGATACATTTAGAACCATTGACTATGCAGTCAATAAAATGGTTGATTTCGTTTTGAAAGAGGCCGTCAAAATCCAAAGAAGTTTTCATGGGCAGCTTGACATCTGCCATATACCCATTCATTTCTGTATAGATTTCCAAATCTGGCTCCAATTTTGCACCGGCCTTGGTGCCAAACAGTTCAATTCTCCCTACCGGCTTGGCAATGTTTAAGGAAAAGCTTGCTTCAACAGTCACCACTGAGCCATTGTCGTAGCGGATCATGGCGCTGGCCAGGTCTTCAACATCGCAAATATCATGGTCTGTAGCGCCGGCGGCACGGTAGCCAGGATCACTCTTTACATCTTTGCGGTCAAAGAGTTTTTGAAAGGTAGCGCCATAAACAGAAACAGGCTTGGGGTTGCCCATCAAATACCTTGTCAGGTCAATCACATGAACACCCAGGTCAATCAACGGGCCGCCGCCGGAGCGGGCCTTATCGCCGAACCATCCGCCAGGGTTGCCCTTGCGGCGTAAATATGTAGCCTTGGCATAGTAAATATCGCCAAAGGACCCCTGATTGATGAAGTCTTTCAATATGGTGCAATCATTGCCATAGCGCCGTACAAAACCGATCATCAGCAGCTTGCCGCTTTCTTTGGCTGCATTCGCCATGGCTTGGGCATCCTTGGCATTGGTGGCCATGGGCTTTTCACAAAGCACATGTTTACCGGCTTGCAAGGCTGCAATGGCCAATGGCGCATGGGCAGCATTCCATGTACAGATGCTGACAGCCTGCAATTCAGGAAGCTTCAGCATCTCTTCTGCGCTGGTAAACAGGCGGTTGATGCCAAATTTCTCACCACGCTTATTCAGTTGTTCTGAATCCAAATCGCATAACGCATAAATCTCCACATTCGGGTGCTTCTGATAAGCATTCAAATGTTCCAAAGAGATGGATCCAACGCCAATAACGCCTACCTTGATCTTATCCATGGTTCTACTCCTTATGCTGTGATTTCTTCAAGGAATTCAACGGCTCTGGCAATATCGCCGTAAGGATCGTCACCCACCTCGCGCTCGATGGTAAGGAACCCGGAATATCCGATGGATCGTAAAGCGCTGATCCAACCTGGGAAGTCTACGCTACCTTTACCTAGAGGCAATTCTTCAAAGGAGGGGGAGGTGACAATGGGTGATTCGATAACGCCATAAACAGCTTCAGGATTGCGATAATACAAGCGAACGCCATCTTTCGCGTGGGTATGAACGATATATTCCTTCAGAGTGTGCACTGCTTGAACAGGATCATCACCTGTGACCATCACCAGATTAGCCGGGTCAAAATTCACAGCGACGCCCTTGGAATACAGGCCATCCAAAAAGATTTTGAGTGTAGCAGCTGTTTCAGGGCCAGTTTCCACAGCAAAATGGGCGCTGACGCTATCGGCATAACGGCTTAGTTCGCCGCAGGCATCCTGCATGATACGATAACGAGGGTGATTGGTATCCTCTGGGACTACGCCAATGTGGGTTGTGACAATGTTGGTACCCAGTTCCTTAGCAAGGTCAAGAATACGCTTGGATGCTTCTACCAGCCTTGGATTTTCGGCCGTGCGATGAAAGCCCATGCCAAGGTCACCACACAAGGCGCTGATAACAAGCCCATTGTCAGCTACCATCTGAGTAAACTCCCGGCGCTTGACAGCTGTCATTGCATCAGGTGAGAGATCGCCGCGGGTGGCATACACCTGTATGCCTTGTGCTCCGACCTTGGCTGCGCTCTTTAGTGCCTCGGGGATGGGTTTCCTGAAGGAATCAAGCATTACACCGATGGGGAATTGCGCCATATAACCGCCTCCTTATCACATTAACATTATGTCATGAACAAATATCCTTATTTAAAGACCCTCTTCAAACGCTTTGTAGATGCTGTCTCAATTCACTTTTTATGTTGCGGATTACCATCCATACAATAACAGCGCAGTTGTGCCATGTCAAGCCATAAAACGGAAGCCCAAACTGTCATGTTTGAATCATTATAAGCACAAGCGAAGCAGTTTAGGGCTGTCTGGGTGTACTGATCTTTCATGCATTTTATAGCGGCAGATTAAAACATCATAATAGCTACTTTTGTTCTAATTGTTGCTGCCAAGACTACGATATATTGTATACTTGATTTCTATGACAACAAAATATTGTGGATATATGACGATTGTTTTTTGTATTACTGTCAAGTCTGTTTCACTATAATACA
>JAEYQQ010000068.1 GCA_023409955.1 Bacillota bacterium
TCCAGCCGGGACAGCCCATGCTGAGAAAAAAGTGCCATCAGCTCTTTGATTTGTTTTATGTTCATGGTTATGACCTCACGGCAATCGCGCTGTTGTGGCCGCCAAAGCCCAGGGAAACGGAAAGGGCGATGGTAGGTTTAAACTCCCGCGCGTGATGGGGCACGTAATCAAGATCGCATTCAGGGTCTGGCTCATTTAAGTGCAGTGTAGGCGGAACGATGCCGGTTTTCACAGCCATCAGGGAGGCAATGCACTCCACCGCCCCCGCCGCCCCTAACATGTGGCCGGTGGCGCTCTTGGTGGAACTGACAACGGCTCTTTTTGCCGCTTCCTCACCCAAAGCCAGCTTAATGGCCTGGGTCTCCACCTTGTCATTGAGCGGTGTGCCAGTGCCGTGGGCATTTATGTACAGCCTGTCTTCCGCCTTAAGACCCCCGGCTTCTAAAAGCGCCAGGGAAATCGCCCTGGCAGCCCCCAGCCCTTGCGGATGAGGCGCTGTAATGTGGTTGGCATCACAGGTATTGGCATAGCTAACAATTTCCCCATAAATGGGGGCATAGCGGGCGATGGCCTGCTCGGCTTCCTCCAAAAGTACGATCCCGGCCCCCTCCCCCATGACAAAGCCCTTGCGGCGCATGTCAAAGGGTACACAGGCGGCTTCGGGGTCCTGTTCTTCACTTAGGGCCTTGCAGTTTGTAAACCCGGCAACAGCCAGCGGCACAATAGATGCCTCCGAACCACCGGCCAAAATGGCATCGGCATACCCATGGCGGATAGCCCGATACGCTTCACCAATAGCGTGAGTGGAGGTGGCACAGGCCGTGACCACCGGTAAACAGGGCCCTTGGGCATTAAACGCAATGGCAATGCTTCCGGCTGCCATGTTACTAATCATCATGGGAATAAAAAAGGGCGACACCCGGTCGGGGCCCCTGGTCAACAGCTTTTCGCACTCTGCAGTAAAGGTGCTCATGCCACCAATGCCGCTGCCCACATACACACCAAAGCGCTCAGGATCGGTATTCTCAAACCCGCTGTCCGCCATAGCCTGCACCGCCGCCGCCATGGCATACTGGGAATACAAATCCATTCGCCTGGCTGCGGAAACATCCATGCCATGATCCTTGGGGTCAAAGTCCTTCACCTGCGCAGCAACCTTTACCTTGAGATTGGCTGTATCAAACCGGGTAATGGGTCCTATGCCGCACACGCCGGAAATTAAGCTGTTCCAGAAACCGGCAACGGAATTCCCTACCGGGGAAATTACGCCCAGTCCTGTGACAAACACACGCCTCATGGCTTGCACCTCACATATACAATCCGCCGTCCACCGAAAGGACAGCGCCGGTAATATATCCCGCCTCTTCCCCGCACAAAAAAGCCACCGCTGCTGCAATTTCATCCGCCGTGCCCATACGCTTCATGGGAATATTTGAAACAGCCTTATCTACAAGCTCGCTTCCCATTTTCTCTGTCATATCGGTCTCAATGAAGCCGGGAGCAATGGCGTTGCAAGTTATGTTTCTAGCAGCCAATTCCTTGGCAATGGTCTTGGTCAGGCCAATCAGCCCCGCCTTGGCGGCGGAATAATTAGCTTGCCCTGGGTTGCCCATCAGCCCAGACACGGAAGAGATGTTGATGATACGGCCCCAGCGCTTGCGTAGAAGGTCGCTGTAAGCTGTGCGGATCATGTAAAACGCACCGTTTAAGTTCACCTGAATTACCTTGTCAAAGGCCTCTTGGCTCATGCGGGGGGTAATCCCATCCATGGTAATACCAGCGTTATTGATGAGAATATCCACTGTGCCCCACTCCCGTTTGATCCGGGCAAAGGCCACCTGCACAGCTTCCAGGCTTGCAATATCACACTTGATGGCCATGGCTTTTCCGCCATGTTCCAAAAGATCTCTTAGTGTCTTTTGCGCAGCTTCCTCATTGCCGGCATAGAAGAAGACCACATGGGCCCCTTCCTTGGCTAGCCGCAGCGCAATCGCTCGGCCAATCCCCCGGGAACCCCCGGTGACCAAGGCAATTTTATCTTGCATCAGGCACTTCTCCCTTCCAGCATGGCAATGGCTTGCTTAAGACTTTCGGCGTCTTCCACATGGCTGGTTCTGGCTTCGGGAAGAATTTTTTTGATCAGTCCAGATAATACCGTACCGGGTCCCAACTCCACAAAGGTGTCTACATGGGCCGTTGCCATATGACAGATGGTTTCCTCCCATAACACCGGATGATCCACCTGCCTGGCTAAAAGCTCGGCAACATGTCCTTTATAGGGCTTTGCTGTACTGTTGGCATACACTGGCAGACTTGGAGGCTGAATATCAGCCGCATTCAGCCAATCCAGCAGCCGCTCCGCCGCATCCTTCATCAGCGGTGAATGGAATGCGCCGCCAACCTTCAAGGGCATGGTGCGCCCCCCCTTTGCTGCTACCGCCTGTAAAAAAGCATCCCTTTGCATGAGGCTGCCGGATACCACAATCTGTCCAGGAGCATTCATATTGACAGGATAGACCTGTTCAAACTGGCTGCACAGCGCTGTCACCTGCTCTTTGGGCAGCCGAAGCACAGCAGCCATAAAGCCAGGCGCCGCTTCTGCGCATGCTTGCATAAGCCTGGCACGTTCCTGAATAAAGGCAAAGGATTTATTAAAGGAAAGCATGTTGCAAAATGCTGCAGCCGCCACTTCCCCCAGGGAAAAGCCCGCACATACATCTGGCATGAATCCCTTTTCCGCAAGGGCCGCCGCGCACATCAGGTCCACTGTAAACAGGCAGGGCTGGGTATGAACCGTTACCGCAAGTTCTTCCACCGTTCCATAAAAGCACCGGTTCATGGTACCGGGGCGCAAAGCCTCCGCCTGATCCATCATACCCTTTGCCGCGGGAGATACCGCATACAGCTCCTTGCCCATACCGGGGTACTGGGCACCCTGGCCCGCAAACACAAAGGCTACTTTACCCATGAAACCGCTCCCTGAAGGCGAGCCTGCGCCTGTGCAAACATTTCTGTAATGATATCCTTTACTGGCATGCAGCTGGTAATCAGCCCGGCGGATTGCCCGGCCATAAAGCAGCCTTTTTCCATGTCTCCATCTACAGCAGCCTTACGCAGTGCGCCGGCACCAAAGGCCTCCAGCTGTTCATTTGTTATGGAGGGGTCTTCTTCATTTTGGCGGAACTCCTGCATATAAGCGCTCTTTAGCGCACGGACAGGATGGCCCAGTTTTCGGCCGGTGACCATGGTATCAATGTCCCGGGCTTTGACCACCTGCTCCTTGTAATTGTCATGAATCCGGCACTCCGCCGATGCCATGAACCTGGTACCACATTGCACGCCTTGCGCGCCCAGCATCATGGCTGCGGCAATGCCCCGGCCATCGGCGATACCGCCGGCTGCCAGCACGGGAATGGATACGGCATCCGCCACCTGAGGAACCAGTGTCATGGTAGTCAATTCGCCAATATGCCCGCCGGATTCGCAGCCTTCCGCCACCACGGCGCAAGCTCCTTCCCGCTCCACCCGCTTTGCAATGGCCACAGAGGGGATCACGGGCACCACCTTGATACCGGCTGGAATCCACTTTTTCATATACACGCCAGGAAAGCCTGCACCGGTGGTCACCACAGGTACCTTTTCCTCCAGCACCACCTGAGCCGTTTCTTCCACATAGGGGCTCATGAGCATAATGTTCACACCAAAAGGCTTGCTCGTCAGCTCACGGCACTTTTGAATCTGGGCCCGCAAATATTCCCCGTTTAAGCTCATGGCAGAGATGATGCCAAGCCCACCGGCGTTGGATACCGCCGAGGCCAGGTATGCATCCGATACCCAAGCCATGCCCCCCTGAAAAATCGGGTACGCAAGGCCAAATAGCTTTGTAACTGCCGTTTCCATCATTGCTTAGCTCCGTCAATCACCTTTACCAAATCAGCAACAGAAGTCATATCCTTGGTAATTTCAATGGTTACATTAAAGGCATCCTCCAGATCCATCACCAGTTCCGCCACGTCCAGGGAATCCAGCTTCAGGTCCGTAAACTTACTCTCCATCACAATGCCATCTGTTGTGGTTCCCTTGCGCTGTGCCAGCATTTCTGCAACTTTTTCAAAGGTATTCATATGCCGTTACCTCCTGTTATTTTGTATATCATTCACCAGATAAAAACCATTTATGCCTTGTGCCATTTCAGAACACAAGCTCCTGTGGAAAGGCCCGCTCCAAAGGCGCTCATAACGATCAGGTCATTTTCCCTGATCCGGCCTTCCCGGTTTATTTCATCCAGCAGCAAAGGAATACTGGCGGATGAGGTATTTCCCACATGATAAATATTGCTTGGAAATTTCTCCTCCGGCTGGCCCAGCCGCTGGCGGACCGATTCCAATATTCTCCGATTGGCCTGATGCAAAAGGAACCAACTGATATCTTCCATAGCCAAACCAGCTTCAGAAACCACCTTTACAATATCCTCTGTGGCATGGGATACGGCAAACCGAAAAACTTCCTGCCCGGCCATATGTACACCAGGCTGAACATCAGATGGCTCCGCAAAGGGATTGCTGCCAGGCACAGGCTGTATAAACAACGTGTCCTTATCCTCCGATACCCCCAGGCGGATAGATAGCAAGCCCTCTCCCTCATCCAGCACCACAGCTCCTGCGCCATCGCCAAAGAGCACACTGGTGGCCCGATCACTCCAGTCACAAAGCCTGGACATGCCCTCGGCGCTGATGATCAGTATCTTTTTTGCCTTGCCGCTTTGTATGTACGCCAACGCCGTATCCAGACCATAAATAAAACCGGTGCAGGCGGCGTTTACGTCCATGCAGGGGCAGGCAGCACCAATGGCCTTTTGCACAACACATGCCATGGCCGGGGCAATCTGCTCGCCGCGGGTGGTGGTGCCAATAATCAGGTCCAGCTCGGAGCCTTGCATCTTTGCATCCTCCAGCGCCCTTTGGGCAGCCAGGATGGCCAGGTCCGTCAACGTCTCTTTTGATAAAATGTGCCTGCTCTCTATGCCTGTTCTGGTCCTGATCCACTCATCACTGGTGTCCAGAAACTGTTCTAGTGCCGAATTTGGTACCGACAGGGCCGGAAGTGCGCTGCCTGTCCCTACGATTCTCAATGCGCTTCATCTCCTTGGGTTAGTGCATTTTCTTCTTTTTGACGAATCATTTCCTCCTGCCGCTGGAAAAACAATTGCAGGTTTGTAAGCCCCTTCAGCAAAGCCTCCCGTTCCTCTGGTGCGAAGTCCTTAGCGACGGCCTGTACCATGCGCCGATGAAAAAAGCGGTGCGAAGCCTCTGCCCGCCGGCCTTCCTCCGTCAAAATCACATGAACTGTACGCCCGTCCTCCCTGCCCTTGTGCTTTTTGACATATCCCTTTTGCGCCAACTTGCCCACGGCCACCGTCACCGTAGGCAGGGTGATGGATAGGTCCTGAGCTATATCCGTTATGGTTCGCCCCTTCTCTGGATCCTTGTGGATGGCCTCCAGCATGTGCAGCTCGCTGATGCTCAGCTTATCGCCGTTCATGTTTCGTAAAGCCTCTTCCTCCAGCTTGAGTATCGTTTGAAAGGTGTTTACCAAAAGGTCATTTAGTGCAATGCTGAACGAGTCCATAACTCACCTCGGTATTATTTGTTAGTCAAACTAACGAAATAAATTATACTCCCGTCCATTGAGATCTGTCAATAGGTGCATCACCCTCATCAAAGCCCTTACTACGCCAACAAGCAAAAAAGCCGTGACGGAGAGGATCCATCACGGCTTTTATCTTACTGTCTTACCTATTACACCAAGGGACGCAGCCTCATCGCATAGGTGAACTCCTTCTCATCAAAGGCATACTTCTCAAGCAGCTTGGGGCCGCAACTGTTGGAGCCGATGCCATTGAGCTTGTAATCCAGGCAGAGCACCGGCCCTGCCGCTTTTTGAAGCTCAAAGTTATGCGCCTTTTTCGTCAGCTCTTCCTGCGTATAGGGAGAAAGCTGGAAGGAAAAGTCCGTTTCACTTTCCGCCCGCAGGCCAAAGCCGTCATACGCCTTGACTTCCGCATAGGCACATCCAAAGTGGCTGCCATTTTCCTGAGGCCTTAGATAATCTTCGTGGTTCTTATCGGGGGTGGTGGAGAACACGCACATAAAGGAGGCCCGGCGTTTGTCCACGTAGCTTTCATAAGGGCCATAACCCAGATAGCGGGCATCCTGCATGTCCTGAGGCAGAGAAAGCCTAAGGCCGAACCTGGGCAGGGAAGGCATATACTCATCCTTTTTGCACTCAAAGCTGCAATCAATGGTGCCGTCCTTCCCAATAACATACCGGGCCTTCACCTGCAAAACGGGCTGCAGGTAAATGGGGGCAAGGGACAGACTGCAGGTAATAACCCCAAGGCCATCCTTTACTTCGCAGGCAGTCTCATAGGCCCGCTGGATGGCACGGTCATAGCCAGCCTTCTTCCAATCGTTTTTCAGGTTACGGTCATTGTCGGTGGGTGCCCGCCAGATGTTCAGCAGCATAGGTTCAGTAATCAGGCTGCGGTTATTCACCACCAACTGGTCAAAAGCACCGGTTCTCACGTCAAACCGGTAGCGGAAGCTGGGTCCGGTGACGGTTACATACCGGTGGTCTTGGGCAACCTCCACTTTGCCGGATACAAGCGCAGGCAGCGTGCGTTCCCTGCGGCGCAGTGTAAACTGGTCACGGCCCAACACTGTTCCAGCCGGTATCAGGGGATGGCTTCCATTGGCCTTGTAGGTAATGTTCAGGAAGCAGTCGCCTTCCGACGGAACGTCATAGCTGAGCGTATAGGCCTTCTCACCCCGGGCATCAACAGAGAAGTTTGGTACAACACCGGATTGCACCACATCCCCATCCTTTGTTACAGCATAGGCTACAGTCAATACATCCTTGGCGTCGGCAAAATCCAAAGTGCTGGTGAATATGATTTCGCCCTTGGCAGCGTCCTTTTCTCGGGCACGGATGGGACGGATTACATTTTGATATTCCTTCAAACCGGTATGGGGCCTGCGATCAGGGTATACTAAACCGTCCATGCAGAAGTTTGCGTCATGGGGGAACTCGCCAAAGTCACCACCATAAAAATATTTCTTCTTTCCATCCGGCGTCTTGCCCATGTACACGGCATGGTCGCACCATTCCCACACAAAGCCGCCGCACAACCCGGGATGCTTCTCCATCATCTCCCAATAATCTTCCGCATCTCCAGGTCCATTGCCCATGGCGTGTATATACTCGCACAGCACATAGGGCTTTTTCACTTTACCATCGCTAAAGTAGCTGTCGATTTCAGCGACAGATGGATACATGCGGCTGTACACATCCAGCGCATCCTGGCCCGCAGGGTCACCCTTGGGCTGGTTATGAGCCCCCTCATAGTGGGTCAGGCGTGTGGGATCGTACTTTTTCACCCACTGGGCCGCCGCATCATAATTGACCCCATAACCGGCTTCATTGCCTAAGGACCAGAAAATTATTGCCGGGCAGTTTTTATCACGGATGACATTGCGCTGTACCCTGTCCATAATGGCAGCTGCAAACCGGGGGTCCCGGGCCAAATCCCCATAATTGTAGTTGAAATCCCCGCCGATCTTTTCAACAGATCCATGGCTTTCAATATCAGATTCAGCAATCATATAGAAGCCAAACTGCCCGCAAAGCTGAGGAAACCAGGGTGCATTGGGATAATGGCTGGTACGGATGGCATTGATGTTATGCTGCTTCATCAGCGTCAGGTCCACCATGGCCTGCTCTTTGGAAATGGTGTAGCCGGTCACAGGATTGCTGTCATGACGGTTGACACCTTTTAAGCGGATGCGCTTGCCGTTTAGAAGGACGATGCCATCCTTGATCTCAACCTTACGAATGCCCACTGGCACAGCAATGGATTCACCGCCGCCGGTAATCAGCAGGGTATACAAAACTGGCGTCTCTGCCGTCCACAAAGCGGCTGTTTCCAATGCAAATCGTATGCCGCCTGTTCCCTGCTTCTTGTCAATCTCCTTCCCATCGGGGGCAAGGAGCGTGAACGTTAGGGGAAATTCCTCTTCGGCATAATCCAGCTTGGCATCAATCACCGCGCCCTTCAGGCTTTCATCCGGCTGGGCAGTAACTGTCACATCCCACACGTGGTTTTTCGGCCGGGCAAGAATGTATACATCCCGGAAGATACCCGACATGCGCAGCTTGTCCTGATCCTCCAAATAGCTTCCGTCGCACCACTTGAGCACCGCCACGGTCAGCGTATTTTCTCCGGTGTGCACAAATCTGGTAATCTCAAACTCCCCCGTGGAGTGAGATACCTGGTTATAGCCTACAAACTCCCCGTTTACCCATAGGTACAGGCAGGAATCCACACCCTCAAAGTTCAGGTAATAACGGGAATCGGCGTTTTCAAGTGTAAAGCTTCTGCGGTACACGCCGCAGGGATTCTCCCTGGGCACATAAGGCGGATCATAAGGGAAAGGATAGCGCACATTGGTATACTGATGACGGTCATACCCATGGTTCTGCCACACGGAAGGCACAGGGATGGTTTTGTTCCCAAGGCAAAAGCCGAGGCTGCCCACCTCATCCGGCACATCCTCCACGCTTTCATAATAGGCAAAAGTCCAATCGCCATTTAAGAGTATTTTGTTTGCGTCACCTTTGAGCGCCGCTGAATCATCCGCGCAAGGCAGATAGTAGGCCCGAACCCCAGCAGTATTGACATGCAGCACGGAAGGATCTTCATAATAACGGCTAATCATACATTGCACCCTTTCTGTGTTACCAAAGAATCTACTGCAACCATTGTATCCAAAGTGAACGCTTCGTCCATTGACAAAACAGGCAAAAACATGCACAATATGCGCATACAGCAAAACGATAAATCAAAAGGAGATTACCCGCCATGCGCATGGATGCTGGTTATTTTTATGGTCATGATGTAGATGACGCAGGAAAAGAACATAGCATTTTTGTCAGCAGCTGTGGTCATTATCAATTGATCAGCCGCCCGGATTTTGAAACCATCCGCCGGGAAGGCCGGCAGGATTGGCAGCTGTTGTATGTCGCCGGGGGCAAACTGCATTTTTACCTTCCGGATGGAGAGCAAATCGCCCGGGAGGGAGAAGCCTTTATTTATCCCCCTGGTCTGCCGCAGCGGTACCAGTATTTCATCAAGGAAAAGCCGGATGTGTACTGGCTCCACTTTTCTGGTAGCCAGGCCCAACAGCTATTAACCAAAGCAAAGCTGCCGGAGCATACGGTATTTCGCCCCGGCTTTCGCAGCGATTATGTTTTGGAATTTGACAGAATCATACGCGAGCTTCAGCACAGCAGCCTCTTTTGCCAGGAGCTGGCATCGGTGCACACGCAATCCCTTCTCTACCTTTTATCACGGGATCTTGATAAAAAAAACGCACCACAAGCAACTGCCAGCCCTGAAATTCAAAAGGTTGTGGAATACATTCAGCAGCATCCTGAAAAGCAGCTGCCCTTATCTGCCTATGCCAAACGGGCAAACATGAGCCTGTCCACCTTCATTCGCAGGTTCAGGCTGCTCACAGGCATGCCGCCCCAAAGGTACATTACCCGCCTGCGCATCGGCCACGCCAGGGAGCTGGTAGCATCCTCCCAAATGCCCTTTTGCGATATCGCAAGAATTGTGGGCTACGAAAATCCCCTGTACTTCAGCCGCATGTTTAAAAAGGAAACGGGACTTTCGCCCAGGGCCTACCGGCAAAGAGAAAAAGCATTTTGAACAACAGGCCTATTCCTCCAATAAAAACACATTTAAATTTCTTCATCTCACCAACTAAATTCCAGTATGACAATTTTAATGTTTTCACTCTTATATTGATGCAGATATTAGTATCATATAAAAAACAGACAAGTCACTCTTTTAATCAAAAAGTGACTTGTCCTTCTTTTTTATCAACAACGACAACCGCATTAAGATGAGAATTTGACAGATCCATTCTTCTGGGTCCAGGGCCCGTTCCCCATCTGGTTCAATCGGCGCATTACTCGCTGCCGCTCATACTGCTTGTTTCGCCAGCCTCCTCCACCTCGTTTCATCCGCCACAGGCGGCGCTTCGGCTACGGAGCCCTGGTCACTTTAAGGGGGATATGGGAGGTGCAGGAGGTAAATGAACTGAGCGCGTCCAGTGGACGCATATAGTGAATGAATCAACCGAAACGAGCAATGAGAGCGATAGCGATACAGTGCGTCGATTGAGGTTGCGGATAGCTAAGGGGGAAATCGAAATCCCCCCTGCTTCCTCCTGCATCATCATCGGCCCGACATAACATATCCAAGACAATTCCCGCGTACATCATATCGCTTTCATTTGTCTTATACATCATCCTTGCCTACCAACATATCACCCCACCACAGTCTCCTTCACCTTTGCACTCCCCTTCACCCCCGGCATCTGTCCCGGCAGCTCAGGCGCCTTGATCCCGCCATAATACGCCTCCAGCAATATCCTCTCCAAATCCTTGATCCGTGGATATACAGGG
>JAEYQQ010000154.1 GCA_023409955.1 Bacillota bacterium
GCCGGGAACTCCTCTTCAGCGCCTTTTCTTTGGTATGCGCCGCGTTTGAGTACCGCGAAAACGGTTCCCTTTTCACAAATCACTTCATACCGTTCCTTGAAAGCCGCGGTCACGCGGCCGAGAATATGACCCATCTCTATATCCATTTGCATTTCCGCAGGAATAGTAAACCTAGAATCCATCCGGTTCCTCCTCAAGTTTTTCTTTGTCTACGCTTCTACCTGCTTCCTGTCAAACAGCATTAGGGTATAAAAATGCCGCGGGCAAACCTTTTTGTAGGCTGCATCCGCGGATAATCAAAAAACACATCCCTCGATGTGTCCTGCGATATACAGTATGCACGAAAGGTTTATGCGGCTGCAAAAGCATGCTAGCTTTTTTGGGCCGCGGTATGCTGTTTTACAGGAAGCCCTCCACACTGCTCTTTTTCATTCTCAACAGCTCCTTTCAAAGCGCAACAACTTGCGTGACTTCATCCATATTCTAACATGTAAGGCGTTAATATGCAACTGTTTCATGAAAAACTCCGGCAGGTGCCATATCCTGCCGGAGAAGTTTATCAGCCAAAGGCCCGAATATCTGCCCATACCCGTTCATCCACAGGTATGCCACTTGTACGGTTCTTCTCCTGTGATTCCATCATGCGCTGACCGGGATAAACGATCCGTTCTGTTTTGCTGTCCTTTTGGGATGCCAGCAAGTACTCCACTGCATCATCTGCAATTTGCTCAGACATTTCCTTAGGGGCAATATTCCGGTAGTTGAAGGCGATGAACATTTGAGATAAGCCATGCTCATCTCCCTTAAGTTTACCCACCCCAAATGTTGTATTACCTAGGGACATGCAGCCCGCAAAAAGATCCAGCAGGAACGAAAGTCCGGCACCCTTCCAATAACCGGTGGGGAGTATGCGACGGGTTTGGATCACCTTTTCTGGATCCCGGGTAAGATTCCCCTCTTCATCAAATCCTGCATCAATGGGCATCTGACGACCCTGCAACTGGGCCAACTCCAGCGCACCATAGGAAAACTGAGAAGCTGCCATATCCAAAAGCACGTGACCGTTTTCTCTTGGGATTGCCAAAACCATAGGGTTATTGCCTAAACGGGCATCTACAGCCCCCCACGTTGGCATGTTGGGGATGGTATTAGAAAAGCAAATGGCAGCCATACCAGCATCGCAAGCTTGATAACCATAGGTGGCTGCGCGCATCCAGTGATTTGTATTTCGTAAGGCCACAAGACCAATGCCATGTTCTTTTGCCAAGGCAATGGCGTGGTCCGTCGCAATAGAGGCATTCACGACTCCAAGCCCAAGATTACCGTCCATGCTTATCAAGGCACCGAATTGATTTAAAACGGTCGGATCTGCATCCACATTTACGATACCTGCATCAATGTTGCGCACAAGCCTGGGAATTCTATTAATGCCATGGCTGTATCCACCTTCCAGGGAGTTGCGTGTCATTTCATAGGCTACCTTAAACGCCTTCTCTTGGGAGCAGTGTCTCGTGCGCAGTATCCGCTCCAGCTCACTGTGAATTTCCTCAAATGTTAGGTGCAGCATGGTCGTGTCCTCCTTTGTATATTGCATATATCATACGTTATTCCTGGTCTATGTGTTTGCGCAATGTAAAATTGCTGCGGTAATATGTCAGTAAACCTTCCTTTTGCATTTTGCCAAGCTCACTGGACATTGCACTTCTGTCAACGGAAAGATAATCGGCCAGCTCCTGGCGGTTAAAGGGTATGGTAACGGAAAGGCTGCCGCTGCGCTGGCATTGACTGGACAAGTAGAACAGAAGCTTTTCCCGGGTGGTACGTTTGGCCATAACCTCCATTTTCTCGGTGAGGTAAAGATTTTTCCCTGCCAAGATGGCCATCATGTTCTCGATTAACCTATTATGAAAGCTGCATGCTTGAGGGCATGTGCCTGTTATGCGCCAGCCCTCCATCAGCAGCACATGGCTCTGCTGGGCTGCAGCCACTGATACAGGTAGTGCTTTTGTTCGGGCCAACGCAAAGGTTTCGCCAAACAAGCTGCCAGGGCCAAATTCACCCAGTATGGTGCGATTGCCCAGTAAATCCTCCCGGTACACACGCACGCTGCCTTCCAGCACTACGCCAAGATGCTTGGGAATATCCCCTGCCATAAAAATGATCTGCCCTTTATCATACCTTCGGTCTTTTCCAGAAAGGCAGACCATCAACTTTTCCAGTTCAGTTCTATCAATACCTTGAAACAGGGGCAATTGATCTATGAAAGTAATTATATTTTTCATTTCGTGCTCCTGTGGTTGTAAATACAACAGTTTAGTTTTCATCAGTGTACTATAATCACAACGTAAAAACAAGAAGGGAGCAATGATCATGCTTCGTACAGTAATAAAGATTGATGATGAAAAATGCAATGGCTGCGGCCTTTGCGCAAAAGCCTGCCATGAAGGAGCCATTGCCATGATGAATGGCAAGGCACAGCTCATCCGGGATGATTTTTGTGATGGTCTTGGCAACTGCCTGCCTGTATGCCCCACCGGTGCCATCACCTTTGAGGAAAGGGAAGCAGCCGCCTTTGATGAAGCAGCGGTGAAAGCCCACCAGGAAAAGCTGGCACTGCATCAGCATACAGGTGGCGGCGGATGCCCCGGAAGCCGTATGCGGACGTTTAATAGAGACGAATCCAATCCCACTCCAACTGCCAGCTCAACCGCTCCGCAGAGTGAACTGCGCCAGTGGCCGATTCAACTGAAGCTGGTACCGATTACCGCACCATACCTGAATCATGCAAAGCTGCTGATTGCCGCAGATTGCACTGCCTTTGCACACGGCAACTTTCATCAGACGTTTATGAAGAATCACGTTACGCTGATCGGCTGTCCTAAGTTGGACAGTATTGATTATACACAAAAGCTTGCGGACATACTGACCAGGAATGAAATACAAAGCGTGAAGGTTGTGCGCATGGAAGTTCCTTGCTGCGGCGGACTGGAGCACGCTTTGCGTCAGGCCATGCAGATCAGCGGAAAATGGATCCCCTGGCAGGTGGTTGTGTTGTCTACAGACGGTGAAGTGCTGGAAGATTAGGAGGCATGAATCATGGCTAAGATACTGAAAAACATCCCCCATGAAGATGTGGTTACACTTGCAAAGCTTGTAGAGGTGCTTCCTGGACAGGTGGTTAGCAAAACACTTTCCCAGAATAGTGCTGTAAGCTTGACGCTGTTTGCTTTTGACAAGGGTGAAGAAATCAGTACCCACGAATCCAAAGGCGATGCACTGGTGCATGTACTGGAAGGTGAAGGTTTATTTACCGTGGCAGGCAAGGCGTATACCCTCAAAGCAGGAGAAGCCTTGGTGATGCCTGCCGGTAAGCCCCATGCTGTATTTGCAGCACATGCGTTCAAAATGCTTTTGACGGTGGTGTTTCCAAAGGGGGAAGCCTGATGGAAAAACCAGTGGATCTTGACGCTTCTGTTTATTCGCTTTGCGAAAGGTATCCGGAAATGAAGCACATACTGCACGGCATTGGATTTAATAATATTGTAAATCCTGGAATGCTAAATACCGTTGGTAGGTTCATGACCCTTGCCAGGGGATCGGAAATGAAAAAGATTCCGTTACAAGAAATCATCGATGCCCTAAAGACAAACGGTTTCACCGTCCAGGAAAGGAAGGCGAACATATGAGCCGCGAAATCAACAATAGCGAATACCGGCAGAAGGTCATCAAGGATATTTTGGAACAGTTGCACGCCGGAAAGCCTGCCGAGGATGTTAAGGCCCTTTTTAAAGCCACCTTTGATGGCGTATCCGCTCAAGAGATCGCAC
>JAEYQQ010000158.1 GCA_023409955.1 Bacillota bacterium
GCTTAAAACAGCTGCTCCACCACATTCAGCGCAATACGCTTTTCAACTGGGGCCAGACCCGCTGGTTTGAGTGCCTAATTCCTATCTGGTGGCTGTATGAGCGCACCGGGGAAGCATGGCTCTTGGAACTGGCGCTAAAGCTCCAGGCTGAGGGCACAGGCTGGGATAGGCTGTTTGAGAACTGGCAGGATCAGGAGCCGAAAAATGAATGGGGCTATTTGACCCATGTGGTTAACCTGGCCATGGCGCTCAAGTGTCGGGGGTTGATGTCGCGCTTAACCGGGGAAGACCCCGACGCCTTCGCAGCCAATATGCTTCATAAGCTTCGGGAAAGCCATGGAAACGTACTGGGCTACTTTACCGGTGACGAATGCTTAAGTGGGCAAAATCCCTTGCAGGGTACAGAATGCTGCGGCGTGGTGGAAGCCATGTATTCGTATGAGCATTTGCTTTCCATCTCCGGCTTGGCCCGCTGGGGGGATGAGCTGGAAGCCCTGGCTTTCAACGGCTTACCTGCCACCGTGTTTCCGGATATGACAGCGCACCAGTATGTGCAGCAAACCAATCAGGTGCAGTGTGCGCCTCTTTCCAGTGATCATGTGATTTTTCGCACCAACGGCCCGGATGCCCATGTATTTGGCTTGGAGCCCAACTATGGCTGCTGCACGGCTAACTTTGGACAGGGCTTTCCCAAGCTTGCTCTTTATGCCTTTATGAAAACGGAAAAGGGAATAGCATCCGCCGTTCTGGTACCATCTGAACTTAAAACGGCAGTCAAGGGGACAAATGTACGGGTGGCCTTGGATACCCTTTATCCCTTCCGCAACTCTCTGATATACACCATTGAAGCGGATGCGCCTGTGTCCTTTGATTTATCCATTCGAATTCCGCTATCTGCAGAGCAGGCAACAGTGGATGGACGACTGGCATTGCCAGGGGATTTCTTCACCTTAAGCCGTGAATGGAAAGGGAAAACGGTAGTGCATGTGGAACTTACTTCCAAGGTGGAATGGATCAAGCGCCCCAATGATCTGTATGCCATCAAACGCGGTCCCCTAGTATATGCCCTTCCCATTTTGGAAAGGCGGGAAGCGGTGGAATATGAGCGGGATGGCGTTAACCGGGTCAAGCCCTTTTGCGACTATCATCTCTATCCTGATGAGGAATGGGCCTTTGGCTTTGCAGGGGTGGATGTGAAAGTCATAGAAGATGATGGCTTTGATCTGCCTTTTTCCAATAATCGGCCGCCAGTGTACCTGTTGATGGAGATGGCGCCTGTGGCCTGGCCCCTGATTCATGGCCTTTGTGCGGAACAGCCCGAAAGCAGGGTGGCAGTAGGACCCAAGGTCATCAAAAAACTATATCCATACGGCTGCACCAATTTGCGGCTGACTGAAATGCCAAGGTTATAATATTACATATACAAAGGAGCAGATACCCATGAGCATACCTCGCAGCGAACATCCCCGTCCACAATTTTTCCGTCCTGATTGGCAGAACCTTAATGGTCCATGGCAATTTGAAATTGACCATGGCCGCTCTGGCAAAGCCAGAGGGCTGATTCAAAGCGAGTCCTTGTCCGGTGAAATCACCGTGCCCTTTTGCCCGGAGAGCAGCCTCTCCGGCGTAGGCCACAAAGACTTTATGGCAGCGGTATGGTACAAGCGCATCTTGAACATCCCAGCGAATAAGGCTGGGTTAACCACCTTATTGCATTTTGGTGCAGTGGATTATCACGCCGAGGTGTTTGTCAACGGTGAGCTGGCCGGTACCCATGACGGCGGTTATGTTTCCTTTACGGTGGATATCACCAAATGGGTCAAAACGGGTGACAACCTGATCACCGTCTATGCAGAGGATGACAACCGCTCCGGCATGCAACCCCGGGGCAAGCAATCCAGTGAGTACCACTCCCATGGCTGCGATTATACCCGTACCACCGGCATCTGGCAGACAGTATGGGTGGAATGGGTGAATCCTACCTTTATCAAGAGCGTGAAGCTAACGCCGGATGCGAAAAACGGCAGGCTGCTGATGGAAGCAAAGCTTGCTGGCAATACCAATGGTATTTCCCTGCATGCAGCTGCCGCATACCAAGGCAAAGCCTGCGGTACAGCCAAGGCAGAAGTATTTGGCCAGCTGGTTCGGGCGGAGCTTGCAGTATCCGAGCTGCATCTGTGGAACGTGGGGGAGCCCAACCTGTACGATTTGAACCTGCGCCTTGAAAAAGACGGCAAAGAAATCGACTCGCTTTCCTCCTACTTTGGCCTTCGGGATGTGGCCTTTGACGGCATGAAGTTTTTGATCAACGGCCGGCCGGTGTTCATGCGCCTGGTGCTGGACCAGGGCTTTTATCCAGACGGTATCTATACCGCACCCAATGATGAGACACTGAAAAATGACATCCACTTAAGTATGGCCATGGGCTTTAACGGGGCCAGGCTCCATGAAAAGGTGTTTGAGGCAAGGTTCTTGTACCATGCAGACCATTTGGGTTACCTCTGCTGGGGTGAAATGGGCAACTGGGGCCTTGACCACAGTAAAATTGCCGCGCTGCCGCCCTTCCTGAAGGAATGGATGGAATCGGTGGAACGTGACTTCAGCGCTCCTAGCATCATTGGCTGGTGCCCCTTTAACGAAACCTGGGACCTGCATGGATGCCAGCAGGATGACGAGATCCTGCGCTGTGTGTACAGGGTCACCAAAGCCATGGATCCCACCCGCCCGGTGATTGACACCAGCGGCAACTACCATGTGGAGACAGACATCCACGACGTACATGATTATGAGCAGAATCCCGAGGTGTTCCGCTCTTTATACGGTCCTGGCACCGAGCCTATTCATGAGCGCTTCCCCAAACGGCAGGTGTACAAGGGTCAGCCGGTGTTTGTCAGCGAATACGGCGGCATTTGGTGGAGCGATACCGATAAGGAAGGCTGGGGTTATGGCAAGCGCCCCCAAACTAGGGAGGAATTTTTGGAGCGCCTGAAGGGCCTAACTGATGCGCTGCTGGATAACCCCGACCATTGCGGCTTGTGCTATACCCAATTGACGGACGTGGAACAGGAGCAAAACGGCCTGTACACCTACCAGCGCCAGCCCAAGTATGACCCCAAGGCCGTTCATGCCATCTTCTCTCGGAAAGCAGCCATGGAAGAGTAAAACAAGCAACAGCATTATACCCCTCATAAAAAAGCGCAGGACCGCAGCGAAAGCTGTGGTCCTGCGTGTGTCAATAAAGTGGCTCTACCACTTCAGACCATCAACAAAGTGTGTTGGTGGTCTGTTTTTTGTTTAAAAGGAAGAGAGCCAAAAGGAGGATGGCATATGGATGTAATATAAAAGCATAAAGAAAATGTGAATTAGAAGACAACCATGGCTTGTGTTTTGCACGCATGATCGCCTTACCCAACATGTGCGAACAGTGCCTTCTGATTTGTGCAGTCCAAAATATGAAGTAGATGACGAAGTGTCTCTTCTCTTACTTCTTTTCCTTCCTCGCTTCTCCTCACTTCTCTCCACATATGCAAAAAACCTACGCCTGAAAAACGTAGGCTTTTTGATGCACTGAAGTGGTCAAGCCACTTTTTTGCATTCTGCCCTCACTACCTAATTCCAATGGCTGCGGTCCTGTTTCCATTAGGGATCAATGTAATCTAAAAGTAATAACCTCTCCGTAGGGGCGATTATCAATCGCCTGCCCC
>JAEYQQ010000160.1 GCA_023409955.1 Bacillota bacterium
TGTTACACTCTCAGCGGTATTGCTTGAGGAAACGGACATCGCCTTCAAACATCAGCCGCATGTCCCTGATGCCATAGCGCAAGGTGGCCAGGCGGTCAAGGCCCATGCCAAAGGCAAAGCCGGAATAAACGGTGCTGTCAATGCCGCACATTTCCAATACCTTGGGGTTGACCATACCGCTGCCCAAAACCTCAATCCAGCCGGTGCCCTTGCAAATGCGGCAGCCTGCGCCATGGCAAGCCACGCAGGAAAGGTCCACCTCTGCACTGGGCTCGGTGAAGGGGAAATAGGAAGGACGGAAGCGGATATTCACCTCAGGCCCATACAGCCGCTTGGCAAAGGCCTCCAGGGTTCCCCGAAGGTCCGCCATGGTCACATCCTTATCCACCACCAGGCCTTCCAGCTGATGGAACACCGGAGAATGGGTGGCATCCACCTCGTCAGCCCGGTATACCCGGCCAGGGCAGATAACACGGATGGGCGGCTTGCGAGATAGCATGGTGCGCGCCTGAGCCGGGGAAGTATGGGTGCGCAGCACGGTATTTTCATCAAAATAAAACGTATCCTGAGCATCACGGGCCGGGTGGTTTTTAGGCATGTTCAAAAGCTCAAAGTTAAAGTGGTCCAGCTCCACCTCCGGACCCTCTACCACTTCAAAGCCCATGCCTGCAAAGCAATCTACCAAATCCCGCAGTACCAGCGTTACGGGATGAGCAGAGCCATACCTGGGCAGGTCACGAGGCTCGGTAACATCGATGGCTTCCTGTTTTAAAGCTTCTTCCCGCTCCTTTTTACTCAAAACTGCCTGCTTTTCATTCAGCAGCGATTCAAACTCTTCCCGAGCTTGGTTAATAAGCTGCCCAGCCTTTGGCCGCTCTGCCGGATCCAGCTGACCCATCATGCGAAGCAGCGCTGTCAGCTCCCCCTTTTTACCCAGCAGGTTAACCTTCAGCCCTTCCAATGCCTGGGTGATGGAAATGCCTTTGAGTTCCGTCTCCAGCTTCTCCCGAAGCACGGCGATTTGCTCCCGAATGTCCATAGCCTCTTCCCCTTTCATATATCCCGGCAATAAAAAAAGCCCCGTCCATGGGACGAAGGCATGCTGCCGCGTGTTACCACCCAACTTCCGCACAAGGCATTGCCCTATGCGCTCGCCGATTTCTAACGGGGGCTCGTCCGTCCCTGCCTAATCCCGGCGTCCGGCTTTAAGCCCTTCGTCGGTTTTTGCGGGGAAGCTCGGGAGGGAATTTCCTGCTAGCTTTGCGGATGGCTTTCAGCCGGTGGCCATCCTCTCTTTGGCATTGCCGTTTTGCAGGCTTTGTTCTCCGTCATCGCCTTTATTGCCATGGATTATAGCACAGTCCGATATTACTTTCAAGTGCCTCTTTGCACAAGCGCCCTTCAAAAAATAGAATGATTTACAAAACTTTTCCACACAACATGCCATATCTATTATATAATTGAGGCACCTTCCTTTGAACGATCACATATGGAGAGGATTCTACCAATGAAAAAAGCTGCCGCCGCTCTATTTCTTATATTACTATTTGGAATATTTTTGACAGCCCTGACAGAAGCGAATCCCATCTCATCATCCTCCGTTATCATGGAAGCCTATGCTGATTTAAAGTTTGCCATCCGTAAGGAGCCCGATGAAAACAGCCGCCGGATAAAGGGCGTGGAAAAGCGAGAGAAGGTTGGCATTTTAGAAGTCGGCGATCCGTGGAGCAAGATCACTTATGAGGGTGTTACGGGCTACTGTAAAACAAAATGGCTGTACCGTTTCCGGGCTCTTGACCCCTTTGCAGCAAAGGTACCAGGAGCACAAATACAGGCAGGCATCGCCAAGGTCATCACACCTGTGCACATAGCCGTTCCCGGCTATGGCGGCAATTTGCTGATGGAAGGCAACCTGCTTTCCATTTCAAGCTGGGATGCGGATGGCGCTGTAATCCCCATGATGCGCAGCACCGCCCAAATTCCTGCAGAACACTTGTCCTTTGTGCCCTTTGTCCCCTGGGACAAAGCAGAGCCCGGTGATATCATCGGCGGATTTACCACCTATTACAACGAAAGCACCGGTGGGAAGAAACTGGGTGCAAACAGGCGCTGGAACATAGATCTGGCCAGCAGCCATGTACACGGAACCGTTATTCCCTCAGGGAGTGAATTTTCCTACAATCGTCTGTGCGGCGACAGCACAAAGAAAAACGGTTACAAACTGGCACCCAACATCAGCCAAGACGGCGTCGGGTATGGCGGCGGCATGTGCCAGCTCACCACCACCATCTACAATGCGGTGCTGGGCCTGCCCATCCAAATCACCCAATGGGCATTGCACAGGGACAGCGGCGTTGCCTACATTCCAAGAGGGTTTGATGCCTCTGTAGGTATTTACAGCGACTTTGTTTTTATCAATACACTTCCCTATGACATCCGCTTGGATACACTGACGCAAAACGGCGTTGTCACCGTCTTAATCAGCCGGAATACAGTCTGATCAAAGCCCCGGGGATTGCAAAATCCATACAGGTGAAGTAAGCTATACATATCCCAAGTTCGTACATATACGAAAGGATATCGCTATGGCTGCTTCACCTTATTCATTGCTGCTATCCGATGCAGACAATACACTCTTTGATTTTTACGCTGCGGAAGAATCCGCCCTGCGTGATGCGTTATCCTATTGCGGCCTGCCCTTTTCCATGGATACAGCCAGGCTGTATTCCCATATCAACGAGTCCTTGTGGAAAGCTTACGAGCAAAAGGAAATCACACAGGATGCGCTGCGCATCCAGCGCTTCAAGCTGTTGCTGGACTATTTTCCAGATCATTGCCATACACCGGAGGAAGTCGGTCTTGTCTTTACAGATCGACTGGGCCAATATGCATATTTAATGCCAGGCGCATTGGACTTCGTACAAATCGTTTCGCAGCACATGCCCATCGTTTTGGTGACCAACGGTATTGCCTCCGTTCAAAAATCCAGGCTGCAAAGATCAGTCATTGCCCCCTACATCACCGATGCCGTCATCAGCGGAGAAATCGGTGCATCCAAGCCTGATCCCAAGATGTTATTTATCGCCATGGAGAAAATGACCATCACTGATAAGAGCAAGGTCATACTGCTGGGAGACAGCCTCTCCGCCGATATAAAGGCAGCAAACCGGGCTGGTATCGCCTCCATCCACCTGTGCGGTACAGGGAAAAAGCAAGCCCAATCCCCTGCCTCCTTTCAGGCAGAAACGTTGGAGGAAGCCAGGAAAATCATTCTTGGCGATTGACAGCAAATGCATCTCACATTTACAATACATCCACCAAGACGCCTAGAAAGGAGGAACGCAGCGCCATGTCACAGTCACTATTGAAGATTCACAACCTGCAAAAGACAACAGCCGGTGCACAACTCCTCCAAGGTGCAAACCTTACCATCAACACTGGTGAATTTATATCTCTGCTGGGCCCGGAAGGCTCCGGCAAGACCGTGCTTATCACTATCCTGGCAGGCTTTTCAAAGCCTTCCTTTGGCCGGATTATCCAAGATGGCAAGGATATAACCACGCTGCCGCCCTCCCGCCGGGAAGCCTGTGCCATCTTTTCCGATACCCCGCTGTTTCCTTATCGCACCGTGCTTTCCAATATTGCCTTTGGCTTGAAATCCCAAGGCATTACAAGGGCTGAGCGCCTTGGCCGTGCCCGGCATATGCTGGCCCTTTCTGACCTTGCAGGCATTGAAAAAAAGCATCCCAAGCGTCTTACCCACTATCAGTATAAAATGTCCGTTCTTTTAAGGGCGCTGGTTTTACGTCCTCCGCTTTTGCTGCTTGACGACCCTTTTGCAAAGCTTGAGGATACTGATCGCAGGCAAATTCTTGCCTTTATCAAAGCGCTGCAGCAGCAATGGCATTTTTCTGTACTGTATGCCACCAACCGCCGGGCAGAAGCCATATCCGTATCCCACCGTCTTGCATTGATGTCCGAAGGCCGCATAGAGCAGGTCGGAACACCGGAGGAGATCTACCACCAGCCCGAAACCATCACAGCCGCCCAGTCCATGGGTACAGTCAACCTGCTGTCCTGCATCGTCACGGCACGACGTCCGGACGGTCTGGTGGCGCTGGATATGGAAGGGCTAACTTTATCTGCTCAATCCTATGGGCCGCCCCCCTCCATCGGCGAGGACGTATTCTTGTGCCTTCGGCCGGAGCAGATCCAATTATCCGCTCACCCTCATTCCGACAGTCTGATCAGCGGTATACTGAAAGATAGTCATCTGGATGGCACACGCCATCTGTCTGCGGTTTTGCTGCCTACAGGCCAAGAGCTTTTGTGTGATGATGCCATCGCGGAAGGGTACGCGCCTGGAACACGGGTTTTCATTACCTGGGATACGGCAAAAACAGCCCTGCTGCCAAAGGAGCAGGGCATTGGCTACCGCAGCACCGTGGCTGGAACCACCGGAAAGGGGGCAGCTCTTTGACAAGCGTAAAAAGGCGTTTCCCTTACCTTGTGTGGCTGGTAGCCTTTTTCATCACCCCATTGCTTTTTGCTCCAGGCATATTGCCTGTCATGAAGGTTGGGCTTCATATGATCTCTTATTCAGGCATACAGGCGGCCTTGGATTTTACATTGGCACCAAAGGTCCTGCCTGAGGTCTTTACAGCTCTATATGCCGTACTGATTTGCCTATTGGCTGGATATCCGCTGTCGTTTGTCATGGCAAAAAGCAAGCACCGCGGCAAACTTGCAGGCTGGCTTTTGCCCCTTTTCACATTGATAGGCGGCATTCTTTTGCACAGCAGACAGCTTCTTCCCCTGCTGCCCCATAAGGCAGCGCAAGTGCTATTTACTCTCAGCAGCCTGGTTCCACCAGCCATAACCATGGCACTGTCGCTATTGCCCCTTTTTATCCTTTGCACCTCCTCTTACATACTGGTCCAGGACCCGGCATTTTACAAAACCGCCAGAGGTCTGGGGGCCTCCCCCTTTGCCTCCTTCATGTTGCATATATTCCCCCGTTCCATCACAGGTGCTTTGTTGGGGTTTCTAATTGTTTATGCAAGCGCGCTGGGCCTTGCGTTGATCACCGCTCCAGTTCCCTATCTGCCTGCAAACACATTATTAATCACCTGCGCTGTACTTTGTACAGCTGATTTTATCATTCTTTCCATCACTCTGCTGACTACCAAAAAGCCAAGGAGGGCAGCACCATGCTGATTCAAAACGCCACCGCATACCTTGATGGATCGTTTCAAAGGAACATTTGTATACGAATGAGCCAAGGCACCATCACCGATGTCGCCACCACCCTGTCCCCGCTTCCCGGCGAGGATGTTCTTGACGCAAGCGGTGATTTTATCCTTCCCGGTTTTGTGGATATACACATCCACGCATACCTTGGCATGGATACCATGTCCGGCGAATCAGCCGTGCGTCACATGAGCCGGGAGCTGAAAAAGGGCGGCGTAGCAGCATTTTTGCCCACCACCATGAGTGCCAGCCTGTCGGATACCAAAGCCGCTCTGGCAGGAATCGAAGCAGTGATCAGACAGAAAGAGCCCGAGGGCTCCCTGGTGCTGGGGGCACATATGGAAGCCCCCTTTTTAAGCGCCCACCGCTGCGGTGCCCAGGTGGCTTCCCACTTTATTCCCCCTACCATGGAAGCCTTTATGGATATGACAGGGGAGTATGCATCCGTTGTGCGCATCATCACCATGGCGCCTGAGCTTCCAGGCTCGGAAGGCTGGGTCCGGGAAATTGCATCCCGCGGCATCGTAGTATCCATCGGCCACTCTGACGCCACCTGTGAGCAGACGCATCAGGCAGCGTCTTGGGGTGCCAGCCATGTCACCCACCTGTTCAATGCCCAAACGCCGCTGCATCACAGGGATCCCGGTGTCCCCGGCGCAACCCTCACCGACGATAGGCTGTATGCGGAGGTCATCTGCGATGGCATTCACCTGCACCCTGATATTATCCGCCTGGTTTTATCAGCTAAGGGCCGTGAAAAGACAGTGCTGGTCAGCGATGCCATGGAGGCCGCCGGTATGCCCGAGGGTACTTACCAATTGGGCGGGCAACTGGTGTATGTAAAAAACGGGGCCGCGCGTTTGGCTTCCGGCACATTGGCCGGCTCTACACTGACCATGGCCCGGGGCCTTCAAAACCTGATCGCCTTTGGCATAAAGCCAGAAGATGCCGTCTATATGGCCACGCAGGCCCCTGCCCAATCCATTGGCGAAAAGCTGGTAGGCCGCATTGCAAATGGCTCACCAGGCATCCTTACACGCTGGAGCAGAGATTGGGAGATGAAAGCCGTTATTGGCTGATCTTTTGTTGCTCATAAATAATTGGAAGCATTTACGCATGAATGGCCGTAAAATAACTCAAACTCCCCATGAGGGGTTTTTGCCTTCTGGCAATTCTATTGCCTGAAAGGCGCTTTTGCGTTACAATGAAAGGGTAAAAATCACCTTCTCAGGAGGTTCTCATGGAATCAAAACCCTGCGGTGCGCCCCGGTACGGGCAGTTTCTGCAAAAGATAGAGGAACGGATTCCGCAGGACAGAATACTGCTTCAAGCCCCCATGTCGGAGCATACCACCCTCCACATCGGCGGCCCTGCGGATATACTGGTAACGGCGCAAAGCGCCCAGGAGATCGCTTATCTGATTCAAACCGCCAATGCATTTGGTATACCGCTGATGATGCTGGGCAACGGGAGCAACCTGCTGGTGAAAGATGGGGGCATCCGTGGCCTGGTGGTGCAATTCGGCGAAGAGATGGCCGCCATCACCGTGGAGGGAACAAAGCTCACATCAAAAGCTGGTGCTTCTCTAGCCGCGGTGACAAAGGCAGCAGCACGCCATGGTCTAACCGGCTTATGCTTCGCCTGCGGCATACCTGGTACGGTAGGCGGCGGCGTATACATGAACGCCGGGGCCTATGGCGGTGAGTTAAAGGAATCCATCATCGAGGTGGAGGCCATCACAGCCGACGGGGAGATTCATGTCTATTCCTGCGAGGAAATGCATTTTGGCTATCGGTACAGCCGTGCACAGGAGGAGATGATGATCATCACCTCTGTCACCTTTCAATTATCATACGGTGACACCGCGGCCATCTGGGCGGATATGAAGGAATTCAACCGCCGCCGCAACGAAAAGCAGCCCATGGATGTGCCCAGCGCAGGCAGCACCTTCAAAAGGCCAGAAGGGCATTTTGCAGGGCAGCTTATTGATCTGTCAGGCCTTCGGGGCGTGAAGGTAGGCGATGCTCAGGTCAGCGAAAAGCATGCTGGCTTCTTGGTTAACACAGGCAATGCCACCGCCGCCGATTTTTTATCCCTTATTGCGCTGGTTCAAAAAACGGTACAGGAAAAGCATGGCGTATTGCTTACGCCGGAAGTCCGCATCGTGGGGGAAGATTCCACCATGAACTACATCTGATTTACGAAAGGCTGGAAAGATCCATGCGTTTTCTGATCCTGACAGGCTTATCCGGCGCTGGGAAGACAGTGGCCATCCGTTATCTGGAGGACCTGGGGGCCTTTTGTATTGATAACCTCCCGCCCATGATGATCATCAAGTTTATGGAAGCCTGCGTAAGCTCCCACATGCGGGTTCCCCTGGTGGCCATGGCGGTAGATGTCCGCAGCGGAGAATTTTTTGACGCAAGGGCTGTACGCAAGGTTATCAGCGAAACACGGGAAGTCGGTTTTCAGATAGAGACGCTCTTTATGGAAGCTAGCGATGACGTTCTGGTGAGCCGCTATAAGGAAACCCGAAGGGATCATCCCCTGGCAGGTGAAAACGTGGGCCTGCAAGAAGCCATCCTGGCAGAAAGGGAGCTTTTGCAGCCCCTTCGGGAAACAGCCAATTACTTAATCGATTCCAGTATGCTTCGTCCAAGAGCCTTGCAAAAAATGCTCTCCGACATATTGTCCACTCAGTCTGATCCCCAGTACATGCGCGTGGAGATTCTCTCCTTTGGTTTCAAGCGGGGCCTGCCCAGGGAAGGTGACCTGGTGTTTGATGTACGCTTCCTGCCTAACCCCTTTTATGTAGAAGGCCTTGGCCGGCATACCGGCTTGGATGAAGATGTAAAAGCATTTGTACTTGACCATCCGGTAACGGTGGAGTTTTTAAAAAAGACCATGGAAATGCTGGATTTTCTACTGCCCCATTATCAGGAGGAGGGCAAGCATCGGCTGGTTGTTGCAGTAGGCTGCACCGGCGGCGCGCACCGCAGCGTTGCCATCGCTGAAGAAATGGCCGTTCGCCTTCGGGGCCAGGGCCTGAAAGTAGACGTAAACCACCGGGATCTGGACTTGGAACAGGCACATTGGAAAATGCTGTGACGTAATCGGTGCTGGCAAACCCACTTTGCCAACCCAATCATTACTACCATTTTTTTATTCTCCAAGGAGGTATACTTGTCTTTTTCTTCTACCACCAAGGATGAACTGATCCGTCTTCCTTTTGCAAAGCCCTGCTGCATGCTCAGCGAACTTGCTGCGCTGATGCAGACCACCGCCTCCTTATCTTTAAAAGGCGGCGGTCAGGTAAGTCTTTCCTTCCAGGTGGAAAGCGCTGCTTTGGCACGCCGAATCTTTCTTCTTTTGCGTACGCTGTTTTCCATCACACCTTCGCTGCATTTTCTTAGGCACAGCCGCTTGGGCGGCCGGCGCAGCAGCGTATTGACCCTGGAAACGGCAGAAGCCCAGAAGCTTCTTTCCTCCCTTGGCATGATGACTCAGGATGAAGACGGCGCTGTCCACCTTGTCCGCACAACGCCCAGGAACGCCGCCCTGCGTCAGTGCTGCCGCAAAGCATTTTTGCGCGGTGCTTTTCTTGGTGCAGGCTCCATCACCAACCCGGAAAAAGGCTATCACTTCGAAATTGTGACAGGGGACCCATCCTTATCCACTGCACTTTTCCGTATAATGGAAAAGTCAGGGCTTTCAGTAAAACAAATGTCCAGAAAAGGCGCAGATGTGATATACTTAAAGGAGAGCGAGCAAATCGTATCCGCCCTGGGGCTAATGGGAGCGCATCAGGCTTTGTTGGCCCTGGAAAATACCCGCGTTCATAAAAATGTTATGAATTATGTCAACCGAATGATGAATTGCGATACATCCAACATGGAAAAGCAGCTGGATGCGTCCAACCGTCAGATTGAAGCCATACGTGCGCTTTCCCTTACCAAGGGTTTACATTCGCTGCCGCCTTCCCTGCAGCAGATTGCAAGGCTTCGTCTCTCCCAGCCGGAGGCCTCCCTCCAGCAGCTTGGCGAAATGCTAACCCCGCCCCTTGGCAAATCTGGCGTCAATCACCGCCTTCGCAAAATTGTAGAGCTATCCCAAGCTCTTGACACACACAAGGAGGATGAACCATGATACGTAGAGAGGTCGCTCTGCCTGGTCAGGAAGCACTCCAGCGCCGTACCGCCGCACAGCTTGTGCAGGTTGCCAGCCGTTTTGATGCCAGAATCATGATCGAGCATCAAAGCAAGGTCATTAATGCCAAAAGTATGCTTGGTCTTTTGTCCCTTGGCACTGCCATTGACGGAAAGCTGTACCTTGTGGCGGATGGCGAAGATGAGCAGCGGGCTGTGGATGCCATCGTCCGGCTGCTGGATAGCAACTTCAGCGAGTGAACCTCCTTCCTCCAATAGCAATCGATTTTGACTGGCTATGTTTAGACAAATAAAACGGGCGTACAGATCTACAAAAATCTGCATGCCCGTTTTTTCATTGATGCTGCTTCGCCATTTGATTCTTTCTTTAAAGCCAGCAGCGTGTTTATTCTTCCTTTTCCCTGTCTTGCAGGCGCTTAATCCCTTCACCAGCCAACAAAACAATCAGGCTAACGGTTGAGATGATGAATAAAACCGTGGCTGAATTGTCACCTGCGCTTGCTGCCGGGCTGTGTGCCACCCCACCGGCTCTTATGAGCACAACCGCTGCGATAGCCGCAACAGCAATGGAAAAAGCCGCAATGATAATGGTCTTTTTCCTCCTGGATACATACGTCTCCCCTGGCGGAAGCGAAGCATTGCCTGCAATGATCCGCATTTGATAAATGGCTGCACACACCGTCAGCAGCGCCATCATGTTGGCGGGATATGGCAGCCACTTCACCCCGGCCCCGTACAGCGCAGCATCTGCCAATATGCCATAGAGCATCAGCATAAAGCATTGGTGTCCAACACGGTTTCGGTATTCTCTTTGACGTTCATCCAATAGATTCTTTTTAGTTTTCATGCGCATCCTCCTCCCAAAACAAGTCGTCCAGGCTTTTGCCAAGCACTTTGCAAATGTCCACGCACAAGCGGATAGTGGGATTGTAGTCACCGCTTTCAATGGCATTGATGGTCTGCCGCGTTACCCCCACCGCATCCGCCACATCCTTTTGCGACATATCTAAAAGTGCCCTGGCTGCTTTCAGCCGCAGGTTTTTGCTCACACTGGTTTCCCCTCCTCAATTTAGGCCTAACTCTATCATAACCTCCACAAGACATTATGTCAATTATATTTTACTATTCGTCTTGTATTTATTCCTTCAATTCTTATAAAAAAAAAGAAAACTGCTTTCGCAGCTCAGACTTAAAAAACCTTCTGGGAGGTATTGGAGGGCCAAAGCCCTCCAATTTCAGATTGAAAACCAGCGACATGTGCGGTGGTTTTCGCAGGAATCTCGAAGAAGTTCCTTCCTTACCCGAGCAAACGGCCGCACAAAGGCGCAGCCGCAGTGCAGTGTGGCGAGGGGAAAACTCAAAAAAGTGGCAGAGCCACTTTTTTGACACGCTGAAAGCCGCTTTCGCAGCTCTCTTATTCACATGGTCCCTATGCCCTTTTCACCGGTCTTCCCAAGCGTATGGTGCCTGTCAGCAGCACACATAGCAAGGATACACCTACATCCGCAATAACCGCCAGCCACATGCTGGCAGCTCCCGCAATCCCAAGCACCATCACCAGCAGCTTGATAAACAGTGCAATTACCACATTGATCCTGACGATTCTTGCAGTGCGCCGAGCGGTGATGATCCCCTCCGGTAATGCGCTTAAGGTGCCGGCCGCCAGCACGCAGTCTGCCGCTTCCATGGCAGCCTGGCTGCCGATACCGCCCATGGCAATGCCTACATGGGCCGCTGCCAGTACAGGGGCGTCATTGATGCCGTCGCCTACGAAGGCCACTGTGCGGCCCTCTGACCTGATTTCTTTCACTGCCGCCACCTTGCCTTCCGGCAAGAGCCCGGCCCGAACTCTAACCACAGCTGCCAGGTCCCTGACTGTATGCGTGCCCTTTTCACTGTCGCCGGTGAGAACAGTCACACTGCCTATATCCAGCCTGCCAATGTCACCAAGCACCTTGGGCGCTTCCGTTCGCAGGGTATCGCTCAAATGGAAGCTTCCCAGGTACCTTCCATTCTCCGCTGTATGCACCTGATCATCCTCATGCCCCCCTGGGATAGCTATGCCGTTGTCCTCAAGCAAGGCGGCGCTTCCGCATAGAATCCTGCGCCCCTGATCATTTACGAAAACACCTTTTCCGGGTATTTCATGATACTCCTGCACACCCCCTGGTAAAACATTACTTTTAAGCCAGATCACTGCTTTTTCGGATGTGAGGATGCTTCTGGCCAGCGGATGCTGTGCTTTGCTCTCTGCCAGTATGGCAGCTGCCAACAACTCATGTTCTTCAACACCCTTGGCAGGATGCACACTACGCAGGCTGAAAACACCTTCCGTCAGCGTCCCTGTCTTATCCAAAGCCAAAGCGTCCACCTGCGCCAATGCTTCCAGCACCGCGCCGCCCTTGACCAACAGCCCTCTGCGGGCGCTGTCTCCCATACCAGCCACATAGCCAAGAGGCACAGATAGAACCAATGCGCAGGGGCAGCTGATCATCAGCAGCAGCAATGCCCTATATCCCCAGTCAGCCAGGCTGCCTAAACCAAACAGGGGAGGTAGCAAGAATACCAATGCGGCAATGGCTACCACAGCCGGCGTATATACGGCGGCAAACCTGCCAAGAAAACGCTCCGGAGCTGCTTTGCGGGCCGTTTCCTCACGGGTCAGGCGCAAAATACGGGAAACAGTGCTTTCAGCCGCCGGTTTTTCGCAGCGGATATGGATCATGGCGCCGGCATTTAAACTTCCAGACAGCACCGTATCCCCTGGGGTTAAGCTGATTGGCGCCGATTCACCCGTGAGTGCTGACACATCCAGCACGCTGTTTCCCTTAAGGATGACACCGTCCACAGGAATCCGCTCACCGGTCCTGACTTCCAGGACATCACCCGGTTGTACGGCCGCGGTGGGCATATCCACCACATCATCAAGGACCACATGGGCTGTATCGCTAACCAATTTAGATAAGGCTCTGATCTCAGATCGGCCCTTTAGCACCGCCATATCCTGCAGCGTTTCGCCTACGCGGTAAAAAAGCATCACCGCCGTAGCCTCCACCCCTTCCCCCAGCGCCCATGCACCCAAGGTGGCAATGGTCATCAGCAAGGTTTCATCCAATGTCTTGCCACTTTTCAAGCGGATGAACGCCGTTTTTAGCACCGAAAAGCCTGACAGAAGGTATGCCGCCACCGTTAACAGTATTTTTCCAACGGGCCAGTACGGTTCCAGAAAGATGCCTGCCACCAGCAGCAATACCGCGGCACCAACACCCAAAAATGCCTGTTTAAACTCACTGCGCTTATCATTTTCCTCTTCCCGAACGTCTGCAGCTGTCTGCTCCTGCCAGGAAAAAACCTGCGTATCAGGTTCTATGGCATTTACCGCTTCCCTAATTTTTTCATCTATCTCTTCACCGGCATCACCGAACAACTCCACCGTCAGCCGCTGGGACGCAAACTGAACCTGCGCAATTTTCACCCCAGGCAGCGCTGTTACAGCCTTGCCTATTTTCATGGCGCAGTTGGCGCAATCCAAATCCTTCAGCCGATAACTTCTGATCATATGTCCTCCGCCTTTCCGTCGGGCATTCTCGTGGAAAGCAACAAATGAGCGACTGCTCATATTTATTATATGCGCAGCCGCTCATATGTGTCAAGCGTCATATGAACTATTCTTAAAATGATGATGGTTTACTTGTTCTCGCCCAATTCTTCCATAATCATTGGTGCAACACCCAGGGCATCATCCACAGGCAGGCTTAATGAAAAGCCGTGACCCGGTGTTGAAAGACCTGCATCCTTGCAGATTTCCTGCATAATCGCCTGCTTTTGTTCTTTCTTCACCAGAATCAGCACAACTTCCTTTTCCGGTTGTATGGTGATGCCAAAGAACTTCTCTGCTTCCTGGTGGCCAGCACCGCGGGCATGAAGCACCGTGCCGCCTCTGGCGCCGGCCCTTGTGGCCGCCTCCATCACCTGGTCGGAAAAGCCGCGGTTCACAATGGTAATTACAAGACTGTGCTCATGGTTGTCCATTTCAATCACCTCGTATTTGGATGCCGTTTCCTTCTCGTCAGTGCTGTTTTTATCTATACCCTTGAGGTATTCCAATGTCTTTAAGCCGCCAACGCTGCTGATATTGATGGTAAACGCGATTCCCCGGCCCGGTGCATCCAGGCGCAAAGCCTGCATCAGCCGTCTTAATGCCTTTAATCCGCCTTCCACCCGAACGGCGCTTATGACCACATCTTTCTCTGTTTCCCCAAGGCCCAAATAATTGAGTATCGCTTTACGGGCTGTTCCGCGGCCCAGCATAATCGTGTGGAACAATACGCCTTCCTTAATTAACAGGTCGGCCACGCTCTGCCCCTTGCCACGGTCCACAATGGTTACCAGCAGCTTCAAGTGCACAGATGGACCTTGCTTTACAGCGCAGGCTCCATCCTGCATTTCGCAGGCAGCTTGCCTGTTTTCCATGATGTTTCCTCCTCATACAATGCATCGTTGCAATTACAAGTCGATGATTTCCTCAGCCTCGGCTTCGCTTTGCGCAATCGCATTGCGCTTTTCATTTGCCGCCGCATCCTTCTTCGTTTTCAAAGCATAAATCAGGCCCAGCACCTGAATGGTAATCAGCGGCGTCATTGCCACCATGGCCACCGTACCAAAAGCATCCTTCATTATATTGCCGCCAACAGCAGCCGTGACTCCCATGGAAAAAGGCAAAAGGAAGGTTGCTGTCATAGGGCCTGAGGCAACGCCGCCGGAGTCAAAAGCAATGGCGGTAAAGATACGGGGCACAAAGAAGGAAAGTGTCAGTGCCAATACATATCCAGGAACCAAGAAGTACCAAATGCTTACCCCTGTCATTGCCCGCACCATGGAAAGACCTACAGAGACAGCCATGCCTACCGAAAGGCTTCCCATCATAGCTTTTTTGGAAATGGCACCGCCGGTCAATTCCTCCACCTGCTCATTGAGTACATGGACTGCAGGTTCAGCAGATACAATAAAGTATCCAATCACCATGCCCAGGGGAACCAGGATCCAGCGGTAAGGCAAGGATGCGATCTGTGTACCAAGCAAATTGCCTGCCGGTAGAAAGCCTACATTCACGCCAGTCAAAAATACAACCAGCCCGACATATGTATATAACACACCTACACCTATTCGCGCAAGTTGACTTTTGGGCAATTTCAAATAAAGCACTTGGAAAAAGAGAAAAACTGCAACAATAGGGCTTAATGCAATGGCCACATCTTTAAAATAGTGTGGCAACGCTTCACCAAAAAGAGCCAGCATCTGTGTAGTTGTTTGCGGATTATGTAGCACTGTCTCCGCCATAGCGGCAGTATTCGCCGGATACAACAGCCCCATAATCGTCACTGCAAGGATCGGGCCGACGGAACACAGGGCCACCAATCCAAAGGAATTGTCCTGGCTGTTTTTACCAACTCCAACCCCTGCCACACCAATCCCCAGCGCCAGGATAAATGGCACTGTGATCGGGCCTGTTGTCACACCACCGGAGTCAAAGGCAACCGCCAGATAATCGGGGTTGGCAAAAACAGCCAATCCAAAGACGGCGACATAAAAAATGATCAGCAGCATCCGCAAGGAAACCTGAAACACAATACGCAGCACGGCCATAACCAGAAACAAGCCAACACCCACTGCCACAGCCCAAATGATGACCGCATCGGGTATAGCAGGCACCTGCTTTGCCAAAACAGTCAAATCAGGCTCAGCAACCGTAATGAGTACACCCATCAGCAAGGACGCTAAAATGATTAAGATTAGCCTGCGCCGCTTGGTAAGATAAGCGCCCATATGCGTACCCATGGGCATCATGGCCATATCTGCCCCCAGTGTAAAAAGGCCCATTCCAAGAATAAGCATCACTGCCCCCACCATAAACAAACCCATAACGCCAACCTGCATGGGTGAGATGGTGAAAGCCAGCAATAGCACAATCCCGGTAATGGGCAGAACCGATGATAAGGATTCCCGGACCTTTAAAGCTAATTTTTTCCGCAACGTGTGTCCCCCTTTCGTCGAAAGCCATGCTTTTTGCATTGCTTTACTTTGAACTAGGCGGAAAAAGGATACCGTTAATTTGAGCATATCATGACACGTCCCAAATGGCAACCCTCCCTGGCTAAACTAATTGTAGAAAAGTAAGCTCTTTATATGCTTATATGTATGAAACAAACAACCTCTTCCTGCCTTGCCTGTTTCAGGAACATATGGTATACTCAACGATGCATGATGGATAAGCAAATCCGCAGGGGGACAAATGAAAGCATCCACAAAGCGATACTTAAACATTGCCTTTATTTTGGGCACCTTGTTGCTGATATTGATTATCGGTTTCAACAACAATGAACTAAAAAATATCGGGGAAGCATTCCGAAGCATATCTCCCTGGTGGCTGATAGCCTGCCTGGGGGCTTGGGTTTGCTTTTTCTTACTAGAGAGCCTATCCATAGCGCTCTTATTACATAAGCAGGGTTACCCTTTGCCTTTTGGTTATGTTTTGTTTGTATCATTAATGGGTTTGTATTATTCCAACATTACCCCCGGTGCCACCGGCGGGCAGCCAATGCAAGTTTATTATATGAAGAAGCGGGATGTCCCTATCGGTGTGGGCTCCTCGGTATTGACTGTAAAATTTTTCTGTTTTCAGTTCATGCTGCTGGTGCTGGGTGCCATCGCCTGGGCCATGCATCCCGATTTTGTTCAAAGTCAGCTTTGGGGTGCCAAGGTATTTCTGATCGCCGGTTATGTTTTTAACTTCTTCTCCGTTGGTCTTTTGCTGTTGATGGTGGTCAACAAGCGAATGGTACGCTTTTTTATTCTTCTTTTCATCCGCATGGGCACCGCCTTGCGTATCTGCAAGGACCCTGCCCAGTCTGCCGCCAAATGGGAAGGGAATCTCTCCACGTTTCATTCCAGTGTAATGCTCATCCGCAAACGGCCTGGAGAATTATTCCTTCACCTGTTCATTAACTCCCTTCAAGTGCTAGCATTGATGGCAGTGACAGTTTTTGTTTACTATGCCCTGGGTCTTACTGGCACCCCCATAGCCAAAATTGTTACCATGGCATTGCTTTTGTATATCAGTGCGTCCTATACCCCGTTGCCTGGTGCATCCGGTGCACAGGAAGGCGGTTTCATGATCTATTTAAAAAACATTTTCCCTGCGGGTCAAATATTCCCCGCATTGCTGTTGTGGCGTCTTTTTACCTATTATGTCACGCTGCTGGCCGGTGCAATCGTTTCTGTCATACAAACCACCCGCAGCATGGTCTCAGATCAAACAGACACCACAGCCATGAAAAAACACGAGTAACCGATACGCTGCACGACAAAACGTGCAGCGTTTCTTTACTGAAAATAAGCGGTAAAGTTACTTTTTCAACTCACCGACATCCTGCTGGCAGGATGTTTTTTGTTGCTTGGGGCACACTGTATGCAGGAGGCGATCCCATGCAGACAGGACTTGACAACCTCATTGAAAAAAACACCAAGGCAGCGGAATATTACTACTCCCTGCACACCTCAGTCCGGGCCGCGGTAGACCGTCGGGCGGCAGACATCATAACCCAGGAGGATCTGATTGCTGTTGCCAACCGAAGCATGACGGAACTGCTGGGCAAATACCGGGGCATCTATGACGACAGCAGCAACTATCCCGAGGAGCAGCAAAGGACTCAATAAGTATAGCAGGGAGAGGATATAGTGCATCATCAACAGCAAGTGTCAAACCGGTTGATTCATGAATCATCACCCTACTTGTTGCAGCATGCAGGCAATCCTGTAAACTGGCTGCCCTGGAGCAAGGAAGCATTTGAACAGGCCATGAAGGAGAACAAGCCTGTTTTTCTTTCCATTGGCTACAGCACCTGCCACTGGTGCCATGTCATGGCACACGAGTCCTTTGAAGACCCTGAGGTTGCATCGTACTTGAACCAGCATTTCATTTCCATTAAGGTAGACCGGGAAGAGAGGCCGGATGTGGACGCTGTCTACATGCAGGTTTGCCAGGCCATGACCGGCTCTGGCGGCTGGCCCCTTACCATTTTCATGACTCCGGATCAGCATCCTTTTTTTGCTGGCACCTACTTCCCCAAAGCATCAAACTTTGGACAACCGGGGTTTATGCATATCCTGAAAACCATCGTCACCAAGTGGCAGCAAAACCCTGAAGCCCTGAAAAGCAATGGTCTTCAGATCACACAGGCATTTTCCCAGGCTGCCATTCCGGCGCCCGGCAAAATGACCCGGGAACTTATGAACAAAGCCAAGATGGACTTGGATTCCCGTTTTGATGAAGAATACGGTGGATTCACCAGTGCACCCAAGTTCCCAACACCTCACGTACTCATGTTTTTAACCCGCTTTGCAGTTTTAAACAATGACAAGCGGTCTATGCATATGCTCAGCAAAACCTTGACAAGCATGTTCAAGGGTGGCATATTTGACCATCTGGGCGGCGGCTTCAGCCGTTATTCCACCGACCGAAAATGGCTGATCCCACACTTTGAAAAAATGCTGTATGATAATGCTCTGCTGGCCATCGCCTATACAGAGGCCTATCAGGTCACCGGCAAAACACTCTTTCGAAGAGTAGCAACGGCAACGCTGGATTATCTCCTTCGGGAAATGACAAGCCCCGAGGGTGGTTTTTACAGCGCGCAGGATGCTGATACAAGCGGCCAGGAAGGTGCGTACTACACCTTTACCCCATCTCAAGTGGAAAACGTACTGGGCCAGGCGGAGGGGAAACGATTTTGCCAAATGTATGGCGTAACGGAAAAAGGCGTACTGGATGGCAAGTCCATTATCAACCGCCTGCGGGAAGCCGAGGAGGAAGAGGAAAATCTCCGGTCTCTTACCCAGCAGCTTTACGAATACCGCAAAAGCACCCGCAAGCTGTTTACCGATGACAAGATACTGTCAGAATGGAACGGCTATGCAATAACAGCATTTTGCAAGGCAGCATATGCTTTTTGCCGCCCGGATTATCTTGCTGCCGCCCAAAAAGCCATGGCCTACGCCAGAGAGTATCTGCTTGACGGCAAAGGTGGCGTCTACGCCTGGCGGCGCAACGAGAAGACAGGCGGCCGCGGCAGCCTGTCAGACCATGCTGCCATGGCCTGGGCAAGCCTTACCATGTATCAAATGG
>JAEYQQ010000179.1 GCA_023409955.1 Bacillota bacterium
GAATTTACCCGCTCTCACCCTTGGCGATACCACTGTTATTGGCCTATACGACATTACCGATGGCAAACCCTGCCTGGTAGGCTCAGACCGCCACATAAGCATGGATGTTGTCAGTGTAAATGAAGTAACTGCTTCACACAATGGCCTTACGCTAAAGCTAAAAGGCTTTGCAGGTCTTGTATGCCGGTATGCCGTGTATGCACCACAGGCCACTGGCGTTGTTACTGTTAGCCACGGCACAGCAAACTGCACAAGGAATGATGATGTATTCCTTATCGAAGCTTCTTTCTCCGGGGAAGATATGCAAGTGGATCTTAAATAAGTCTCGTAAACCCAAGCCCCTCCGGTGTCTTTTTAACAAGACACTGGAGGATTTTGTATATCCGAGTATATATCCATAACCAAATGATGTTAATGCGGTCTATTTGAGTCAGAATATTCATTATCAGAATATGCATTTTAAAGCGAACTGCTAGGTTAGCTGGAATAGGATAGAAAATGTCTTTATCCAAACCTTCAAAGAATCATCGCCTACCCATATCCCACATTATTTTATAGATTACAATTGTTGCGGTTTCTCCAAATAGTATCTTGATCTATTTCACACTTCAACAAATCTCAGCAGATTTGCAAACAAAATGTAAATCTGCCCTTGCATTCTTTTCGTATTCATGATAAAATAAATTTCGCAACTGCCGAATATGGGATTATAGCTCAGTTGGTTAGAGTGCCACGTTGACATCGTGGAGGTCGATGGTTCGAGCCCATTTAATCCCACCAATAGAAAAGCCCCGAAACCCTTGATTTTACTGGGTTTCGGGGCTTTTCAATACCTTTTTTTATGCCACAAAATTGACTCCGAAAATGGATTGACCCCTTTTTAACCCCAACGATGAAGGGACTAGAAAACAAGCAAGTTGTGGTCAAAGAAAAGTGGTTGTAAATATTGAAATGTATAGCATTATTTGGCATACATATGACGAAAGGATATGGATATGTCCTCCACGTTCGCATTGTTGAGGTCAGAGGTTTGTATCCCCTTTGCTCCATCAAGCCTATGAACAGAACGGCTTTTCTTTATCCAAACACTTTACGATGCACTGTCGGCTGCGAACTACAGTCGCATTGCAAGATCAGAAGCATCCCTCGGTTATGCTAAACCAATGCATTCTGAAGAATTAGAGTTTTAATGCCTAAAACCTTATAATTAATGTAGGGCTTTAGGCATATAAAATATGGCATCAAAACGTGATACGGCACGTATTTACTCTTTAAACACATCCAACTTAAACGTGTAACTGCCGCCGAGGTAGCAAACCAGATAATAATCCTCGCCAATATGGAACATGCTCTCGCTTTCCAGCTTGTTCTTTTTAACATCGATGAGTGAGATGAAATTGCCGTCCCAGTCAAACACCGCGATGCCATTATAGCCGGCAGCGCCAGCCTGTCGGCTCTGCGGAAAATAGATGTAGTTTGCATCGCAGTCCGCGCCTTGACGAAGCTTGCCCGTGTCGTATCCCTCGAAGCGTGCCACCTCGTTAAACTCCCCATCGGTAATCACAAAGGAATAGCCGCCACTCAGACCCAATACATACTGATCGCGCTCCTCACAATACGCGATGGCATACATATCAAATGGCAGCTCATATGTTTGCTCAATTTCCAGCGTATCAGGATTGATAATGCTCAGCACATTGTAGGTTGGCTTGTTGTTGGTTACGACCAGCTTGTTGATCTTCTTGTTGTAGGTCATGTCGTTGCCATGGCCTAGGTTCAGCTCAAAGCGACTGTCCACCGTTGTCCAATCCGCTATGCGCACCTTATACAGTGCACACAGTTTTTGAGCCTGATTTTCCATGATGTAATAGGCATATATACCATCTGTCGCAGAACCCTGTTGCACACTGTACCAGTCTGTTTCTTCATCATTCAGTTTCTTCGGCATCAGGTTGGACATGAGCGTCCCCGTTGCTTGGTATGTCCCGCCTGCTTGCAGATCTGCCATGGACACAGTCGTCTCTTCCTCTGCTAACGCACAAACCGTACATAGCGTCATCAGCAGTACAACCAGTATCCATCGGCTTAGTAATTTCATTTTCATTGCCTCCAGGTTCAATTTTGCTCAGTAATTGTACTCCATGACTTCTGGAGTGTCAATTGCACATTCATTGCGCAGCCCTTTGGCATAATCATCCATCGCCATCAAGAAGCTTGAGGTGTCGTCATTGCTGAAAATCATCGACTTATTTCAGATGAATCAAATGTCCAGCCCTACCCATTTCATAGGCAATCTCTGTTACATCTACATCATGTACTTCCTGCCCATTACACAGCGCTGCCGCTATACCCGCAGCCTCTCCCGTCTGAGCTGCAACAGGAATAACTCTGGTAACTTCCCAGGCCTGAGTATCTGAACAGCTTATATTCCTTCCTGCCGCAAGAACATTTTCCACTCCAGGTGCTGTCAGTGTTCTGTATGGAATTTCAAAAGGAACGTTCGCTGTGCGCCAATCACCACAACAGCCGATGGAATCCGCAAATGTCATACCGCTGTCACCATAGCCCAGTGCATAATCACCTGCAATCATTCTGGTGGTACGAAATTGCGGCATCCCTGGAAGGCCCGTATATGCCATTGTGTTTTCCGGCTGCTGCTCAAGGTGCTTTAATGCTTCCGCCCTGCCAGCCAGCAGCATGGTATTCACATCTGCCGCAGAAACGCCATGCATGGCAGGTATGTTATCAGGATGTCCCCGTCCATTGCAGTCAGAACCACCCATAAAGATCTTTACAGCAGGTGCTGCAAGACCGATTTCAGCAGCTGACTTGATAGACTTTACATCCGTATAATAGGCCCAATAGGACATAAAGTTGTTGCCCAGCACTGTCTTTGCACCCATGCTATGGAACACACTGGCATCACCGCTGGCATCCACCACCGTGCTGCATGCATAAGCCACACGCCCATCCAAGTTTTGAATGACCACATGAGTAACACGGTTCTCTTTTTTGACTACTCCGCAAAACATTGTATCGAATAAAACCTGTGCTCCACTATTCAGCAGCATCTGATCTAACCGCATGGCAAACAGCGGGCTGTTAAACACAGTTTGATAGCGCTGATGTCCCTCGATATGCTCCGGCCTTGTTCGCCATGCATCCGGCAAAGTGTCATAACTATGCTTGATAGATGCCCATAGCATTTCTTCCGATATACCACCGATTAGTTTTTTTCCAAGTCCATCGCAAAGCGGTAAATAGATGGCAATGTACCCCAGTGTTGCCAGGCCGCCAAGCATCACCGTTTTTTCGATCAATAAAACACTCTTCCCTTTTCTGGCGGCAGCCACCGCAGCCGCTACCCCAGCCACCCCACCGCCTATAACAACGATGTCATATTTGGCTTTGACAGGGATTCTGTCGCTAACCTCAATAAAAGTATCTTCCATATACACCTGGCGATCCTGAATCATGTATTAAATCCCTTCGCATAACATTTCCTCAATTTTAACTGTAAGGCTGCCGATGCACAAGATGAAACAGGTGATCATAACAACAAGCTTTTTACTTACTACATACTAGCACACAAAACACTTGTCAACTCAGCCGACAACAGTAGATCTTACCCTTAAAAGTGATTATTTAAAAATACTCAGAGATATGTCAAAAAAACATAAAATTTCTGTTGACAATCATCTGCCAATTGTGGTAAGATACTTCGCGTGGCTGACCTCGGGTCACGGGTCGGATGGTTTTTATAAGAAACCCAAAATCCCCGAAACCCTTGAAATTCCTAGGTTTTGCGGGCGTGGCGGAATGGCAGACGCGCCAGACTTAGGATCTGGTGCCTTATGGCGTAAGAGTTCAAGTCTCTTCGTCCGCACCAATATCATTATCCTGCGGAGCGTGCGGTAGTAGCTCAGTGGTAGAGTGCCACCTTGCCAAGGTGGATGTCGCGAGTTCGAATCTCGTCTACCGCTCCATAGATTATTACAGACCTAGTCTGTTTCAAAACGGGTGCAATGCTAGGAGCTGAGTTTGCCGTGAGGGAGCTTACTAACGTAAGTGACCGAAATGGCAAGCGATGGCGACAAAGCAAGCAGCCACTTGGCTGCGGTTGCGCCCGTTTTCAAACGGACGGTCACATGCGGGTGTAGCTCAATGGTAGAGCTCCAGCCTTCCAAGCTGGTCACGTGGGTTCGATTCCCATCACCCGCTCCAGCTTGAAAACCGTCAGAAATGACGGTTTTTTTTTATATCGGTCTTACCGCATGGATTCAATCCTGCTGATAAAAAATGAATTATCATAATTGTGTGCAACCCATTATTCGGCTGGACAAAAAAGACAAAAGGGGATACACTATTTCTAAAATCAAAGTGAGGTGGAATCCTGTGTCCAGAATTGAGGATGTACGTGCAGCCATGATGGCCGCCCTAAAAAACAAGGAAAAGGAGCGCAAAGACGCCCTTTCCCTTCTGCTATCTGCACTAAAAAATAAGGCGATTGAAAAGCGGGCAGATCTGACAGTCGAAGAAGAAGATGCTGTGGTGTTAAAGGAAATCCGCCAATGCCAAGAAACCATTGATACTGCGCCTAAAGATCGCTTTGAGATCATTGCCGATACAAAGGCCCGCATGGCGGTTTATCAGGAGTTCGCGCCTACACTCATGAATGAGGCGGAAATCAAGCAAGCTGTTACCGCCACTCTGACCGAGCTGAATATCACCGCCCCCACTGCCAAAGACAAGGGGCTTTTGATGCGATCCTTGATGCCAAAATTAAAGGGCAAAGCAGACAGCTCTTTGGTTAACAAGATCATAACCGAGCTTCTTGCATGAATAAGAATTTTACGGTGCATTGTGGAAAAACTCAAGAAATTGAGACAGCTACATTTTGATTCGGTATGGGCATGTTATGACATGCCTTTTTCTTTGAAAGGATGAATGATCCTATGGACATCCGCCAGGAGTCACTAAAAAAGCACTACGAATGGCAGGGAAAGATCGAGGTCATCTCCCGTGCGCCTATCAACACCAAGGATGACTTATCCTTAGCTTATACTCCGGGCGTAGCAGAGCCCTGCCTGGCCATACAAAAGGACTATGAGCAATCCTTTACTTTGACCCGACGTCATAATCTGGTAGCAGTTATTACCGATGGAACAGCCGTGCTTGGTCTTGGTGATATAGGTCCTGAGGCTGGCATGCCGGTAATGGAGGGCAAGTGTGCCCTTTTTAAGGCCTTTGCTGATGTAGATGCTTTTCCTTTATGCATCCGCTCCAAAGATGTGGATGAGCTGGTACGAAGCATCTACCTGATTTCAGGCAGCTTTGGTGGTATCAACCTGGAGGATATTGCCGCCCCCCGCTGCTTTGAAGTGGAACGCAGGCTGAAGGAGCTATGTGATATTCCCGTTTTCCACGATGATCAGCATGGCACTGCCATTGTTGTGGCTGCAGCGCTCATCAATGCGCTTAAGGTGGTCTGCAAGGATATAGGCAGCATCAACATGGTTATCAACGGAGCCGGCTCCGCAGGCATTGCCATTGCAAAGCATGTATTAAACCTTGGTGTCAAACAGCTAGCCATGGTGGACCGTTTTGGCATCATTGATGAGGGAATGGATGAACTGAACCCCGCCCAGGCAGAAATCGCACTTTTAACCAACCGGAAGCACAAACGTGGCACGCTGGCTGATGCCATGATCGGCGCCGATGTTTTTATCGGCGTATCAGCCCCCAACGTAGTGACTATAGACATGGTTAAATCCATGGCGGAAGATGCCATAGTATTCGCCATGGCCAACCCTGTGCCAGAGATTATGCCTGACCTTGCCAAAGAGGCAGGCGCTCGGGTAGTTGGCACTGGCCGAAGCGATTTCCCCAATCAGATCAATAATGTGCTGGCCTTCCCAGGCATTTTCCGTGGCGCCTTGGATGCCAGGGCCAGCACCATCAACGAGGAAATGAAAATGGCAGCCTCCCACGCCTTAGCCGAGCTGGTATGCAGCGATGAATTGCAGGAGAACTATATCCTGCCTAATCCGCTGGATAAAAGGGTAAGCCGTACCGTTGCAGATGCTGTGATGCAGGCTGCCAGGGAAACAGGCGTAGCGAAAAATTAATTGGTTTGTTATATGCCTTTGGGATTATCCCGTTATATCCATTATCCCTTTTTTATAAGGAGCGTACATGACACAAACTAAGCAGCAGCTTGCGCTACATAAAATGGCAGCCTTTGGCGGATTTCAATGTCCCTCCTGCGGAATGCCTCTTTTGATACATGACGCCAGTCTACGCTGTGTTCAAGGACACTCCTATGATGTTGCCCGCAAGGGGTATGTGCATCTACACCATAAGACAGTACAAAGCGCCTATGACAAGGCATTGTTTGAATCCCGGCGCACTGTATTTGAAGAAGGTTTTTATCAGCCTGTAGTGAGCGCACTGGATGCTGTTTTGCAACCAATTTCTCCTCATACACTGCTGGATGCTGGCTGTGGTGAAGGATTTTATACAGACGCATTGTCCCACCTGCTGCCAAAGTGCCTGATGATTGGCGTCGATCTTTCCAAAGATGCTATTTATTCTGCTGCAGGCAGGAGTAGCCATGCAATATATTGTGTGGGTGACCTAAACCGACTGCCGTTTATAGATGATTCATTTGATGTAATCCTGAATATTCTGTCCCCCGCCAGCTATATAAACTTTGAGCGGGTACTGAAAAGGGATGGCTTTCTTATCAAAATCATGCCTGGCCGGGAGTATCTTCAAGAAATCAGGTCACGTCTCCCCGGAAATCAAACGGAATACGATGATAGTCTTGTTCCAGATTATCTCAAGCAGCATATGAGTATGATCACTCTGGACAGGCTTCATTACACACATCCGCTTTCTGATAAATCTTATGCCCATTTCCTTGCCATGACACCGCTGACAGAAAGCTTAAGTGACAATGCGCGCATAGAATTGATGAGAGATCCCCCCTCCACCATCACCATTGACCTTCAACTGGCTGTTTGCTCACATAAAAATGGTTGACCTCTCTTTTCTATAAAAACCTGATGTTAGGAGTGGGGAGATGGTATACCTTCGCAGTATCAGCAAGCTGCCTGGATTTGAAAGCAGCGGATACCCCCTTTCCACCCCTGTCATGCAGAACCTGGAGCGTCTTCCCCTAAACCAGCCAGTTACCCTCATTACAGGCGATAACGGAAGCGGCAAAACAACCTTGATGGAGACCTTGTCCCGCAAACTCAATGCCGTTCGCATTGATGGAGAAGAAGCAGTCTCGCTGCCTAAGATAACCTCCTTTGCCTCTGTAGACAAAGCGCTCCGTGTGGAGATGGCGCGGCATCCAGGCCGGTGCTTTTACTTTCATGCCGAGGGGTTTGTACGATATGTGGATGGTGTCCACCACATGCGCCAAAGCGCCCATGAAGCCCTGAACGAAATAGATGAAGCTTATAACGGACGCTCTGCATATGCACGTAATTTGGCCGCGATGCCTCACAGGCGGACGCTAGGTGAAATGCAGCAACTATACGATCACGATATCACTCGCCGCTCCCACGGCGAAGGGCATCTAGACTTTTATGGTGCAAGGTTCAAAAAGGGTGGCCTGTTTTTGTTAGATGAACCGGAGGGAGCTTTGTCTTTCTTCAATCAATATGTACTTTTGACTATGATACTGGAGGCATCCCACAACAGCCAGTTCATTATCTCCACCCATTCACCCGTGCTATTGGCCTGCCCCAATGCCCAAATCTTTTCGATTCAGGATGGCTATATACAGGAGAGCGAATATAAAAACCTGGAGAGTGTTCAGTTCCTAAAGGATTTTTTGAGTCAACCAGGTCGGTATACCGCCCCCCTTTTAGCGAATCAAGAGGAAGACAAGTAATCGATTGTATATACATATTGATAGACTTCTCTATGAAGGAGGGACTTACATGAGTATATTGTTGCCGCGTTTGATTTCCAACGGCATGGTTCTGCAACGTGATGCAAAGGTCAAGCTATGGGGCAAGGCAGATGCACCTGTGATAGTGGCATTTTTAGGAAATCAATATCACGCAGATTTACATATGGACGGAAGCTGGTCCGTGGAGCTGAACGACCTTCCGCCTGGTGGACCATATACCTTGTCAATCAATGAGATCACGTTGCATGATGTCTATGTTGGTGATGTATGGCTATGCTCCGGACAATCCAACATGCAGTTGCCCATGCAGCGGATAAAGCATATGTACCCGGAGGAGATGACGGCTCCCCTGCCCTTTATCCGGCAATTTTCAATGCCTCAGCGGGTAAGCTTTCATGGCCCGGAAGCAGAGTTGGAAGATGGTGGCTGGGCCGGTGCTTCCCCTTCCACCATAGGGGCTTTCTCCGGAGTAGGATACTTCTTTGCCAAGCGGCTCTATGAAAAATATCAGGTGCCCATCGGTCTGATTTTATGTGCCATCGGAGGCACCCCCATCCACGCCTGGATGGGAAGGGAAGCGATGCAGGCCTTTCCCGAGCTGCTGGCGCAAGCAGACACCTGTGCAGATGATGGTTTTGTTGCCGCGGTGCAGGCAGAGGATGCAAGGCGGGCAAAGGCATTTTTTGACGAGATTGATGCAACCGATCCTGGACTAAGCCAGCAGTGGTATTCTCCAGACTTTGATGACAGCAGGTGGGAAGAACGACCGTTGCTTGAACCTTGGCAGGGCACAGGCTCTTTTTGGCTTCGAAAGACGTTGGAAATTCCCCAGGAGATGGATGGAATGCCGGCTACGCTGTTTCTTGGTACCATCACAGACTGGGATATTGCCTATGTCAATGGACATGTGGTAGGTAATACCACCTACCGCTATCCCCCCAGAGAATACAACATACCAGCACTAAAAAAGGGGCGATGTGTCATCGCCCTACGGGTCATAGCAAAAGATGGCGGCGGATTCATACCAGGAAAGCAATACCTACTATCCACCCAGGCCGGTTCTTTTAACCTAAATGGCCTTTGGCGTTTCCGCCATGGCGGCACAAGCACCCCTTATCAGCCGGAAACCTTTTTCCATTATAAGCCTACCGCCTTATACAACGGCATGCTGGCTCCCTTATCAAAGTATACTATCCAGGGTGCCATCTGGTATCAGGGAGAATCCGATACCGCAAATCCCAACCGATATGCCGAAAAATTCGAGGCGATGGTTCATTCCTGGCGAAACGATTGGGGGTATGATTTTCCTTTCATCTTTTCGGAACTGGCTCATTGGAGCGGTGGAAGGGACTGGCATACATTGCGCAATGAGCAATGGCAGTGTTTGCGTGTGCCCAATACCGCCATGGCAGCGGCTTTTGACCTAGGTGAGGAAAGCGACCTGCATCCGCTGAACAAGCAGACCGTAGGCGACAGACTGGCCCGGTGTGCCATGCGGGTAGCCTATCATGAGAAACTGCCAATATCACCGTTTGAAGTGATTGGAATAAGATAAGAAACCGAAGTATATCTATTACATCAAGGGCTTGCAGATTTCTTTTGCAGGCCTGTTTTAATTTTCCATAGATGACACCTAGAATAACCACGAATAAACACGCCGCAACTTATAGAATTAGACTAATCGATACCTAGAATCTTATCAGTGTAGAAGGTAGATAGAATGCAGCAATAGGACTAATCTGCATCAATGCCATTTAAATGTTTACCCTTTTGCTTTCTCCTTTACACGAGCACTATACACCACCACCACCCGCTGCAAGCCAATAAAAATCAGCAGCAGCACACCAATGGCAATTCGCCCCCACCAGGAGCTTAACGTACCGTTGAAGGTGATAATAGCTGGTATGATGGATCTGAGCATGACCCCAAAGAGTGTACCAAACTCATAACCAACGCCGCCAGTCAGCAGCGTACCGCCGATGACAGCAGAGGAGATCACATCCAGCTCCGCGCCTTGCATACTCAAGTTCCAGCCGCTTTTGATGTACAATGCATAGGTTACCCCCATCAAGGCGGAGCACAAGCCATTGAAGCCATAGACCATGATTTTTGTCCTGGCCACAGGCAAGCCCATAAGCCTAGCACTTTGCTCGTTGCCACCGATGGCGTATACATTACGGCCAAATCGTGTAAATTGCAGAAGAAAGATGCCTACCAAAAGCACCGCGGCAAACAGCAGCATATTGAAATTGATATAGGCAATGGGCTTGACAGGGATTTTGATTTTCCATGCTGCCAGAGCATTGAATGCATCATGCTGGATGGCAATGGACTGTCGGCTGATCAGCGCACATATGCCACGGGCTAGGAACATGCCCATCAATGTGGTAATGAAGGCCGGTACGTTCAGGTAATGAATCATTGCCCCCATTAAAAGCCCGAAGCCAACACCAATCACAATGGAAAATCCAATACACAAAAACGGATCCAACCCCAGTTCTGCCGTGCCGTAGGCGATGAACATACCTGTCAGAGAGCCGATTGCCCCTACTGACAGATCAATCCCGCCAGTAATCAGCACCATGGTCATGCCTACGGCCGATATGCCAACATAAGCGTTATCCACAAACAAAGTCGTAAAGGTTCGCAACGTGGTAAACCCCTTGTCGCCATACAGCAAGGCACCAATAATGTAGATAATCAGAAAGATGGCAATGGTGGCATAGACCATGATGTATTTGGGATTGAACAATCTTTGCATTGCGCTTCGCCTGCCAAGCGCTTGTCTTGCATCAAGCATGAACCGTCCCTCCCTTCACCTTCATCCGACGTCGTTTGGAATAGCGCTCCACCGCCTGACGTACAGGTTCAGACTGGAGGATGATAACAACTGCCACGATCAGCGCCTTAAAAGCCATAGTAGCTTCTGCCGCTATGCCAAAATAGTAAACGAAGGTGGTAATGGTTCTGATGATTATAGAGCCGATGACTGTGCCTAGCAAATTGAACTTGCCCCCGCTCATGCTGGTTCCCCCAATGACAACGGCCAAAATGGCGTCCAGTTCATAGTTGAGACCGGCATTATTGGCATCGCAAGAGCTGATGCGGCTACCATAAATCATTCCAGCTATGCCTGCCAAGAAGCCTGTTATGGTATACACCAGCAGTTTGATACGCTGGGCATTAAGCCCAGTCAATCGGCTGGCGCTGGCGTTGATGCCCACCGATTCCACAAACAGGCCGAAGGCTGTTTTGCGGGTGATAATGCTGATGACTGCCACAACCGCCACCCACAGAATCACCGGCGTAGGCAGAAATAGCATGCTGCCCTGGCCGATAAATTGGAAAGGCTTATACTGTATGGTCCACTGCTGTCCCTCTGTAAACAATTGGGCAATACCCCGGCCTGCCACCATTAAGATTAGTGTCGCAATAATGGGCTGAATACCGCCCTTGGATATAAGCATGCCATTGAATGCCCCCAGCAAGGCGCAGGCAGCTATGGGAAGCAATATCACCAAGAAAAATGGCGTCATGGTGTAGTCTCCCACAAGATTTTGAAGGCTGCCCCGCATGAGCTTGAGTGAAAAGGAGTTGGCCACTGCCACCAAAGCACCGACGGACAGGTCTGTACCGCCGGTTGCGATGACCAGGGTCATGCCCATGGCAATGATGGTGATTTCGGCCGAACGATTCAAAATATCAATGAGGCTGCCATAAAGCATGCCGGTGGTTGGCTGGTAGCTGATACTGTAAAAGTCTGGCCGCAAGATCAGGCATACCAGTAAAATAAGACACTCCGCCAGGATCGCCCAAGTCACTTTGGAACGCAGGAGCTTATCGAATTTCATGATGCATTTCCTCCCGCAATCATTCTGAGAATATCGGCCTGGGTGCAACTGTCTCCATGCAGCTCTCCTGCTTTTTTCCTGTCCCGCATGATGAGAATACGGTTGGAGCAGCGGATGACCTCGTCCAGCTCGCTGGAAATGAACAGGACAGACATCCCATCCTGGCACATGGATACCATTAGGCGCTGTATCTCCGCCTTGGCTCCGACGTCAATTCCCCGGGTAGGCTCATCCAGTATGAGCAGGTCGGGGTTTGTTGCCATCCACCGGGCAAGGATCACTTTTTGCTGGTTACCACCGGATAATTCCCCCACTTTTTTGTCCATATCCGGCGTTGCAATGGACAAAAGGCGGATATATTTTTCCGCCAGCTCCCTCTGCTCCTTCAGCGACATGCGCTTGAGTATTCCCCGCCTGCCCTGCACCGCAAGAGCAATGTTCTCACGAACGGATAGATCGCCGATGATTCCGTCCCGCTTGCGGTCTTCCGGGCAGAAAGCAAAACCGTTTTGAATCGCCTGGCGCGGGGTTTTAATGGCCCGTATCTGCCCCTTGACCTTGATAACGCCTTTTGAGGGCTTGACCGCACCAAAGAGCATTTCCGCCGTCTCTGTGCGGCCAGAACCCAAAAGCCCTGCAAAGCCAAGCATCTCCCCTTTAAACATTGACAGGCTAACATCCTCCACCACACCGGGCACGCCAAGATGCTCTGCCTGTATGGTTGTGCTTTGCTCACCCTGCCATGCAGGCCTTTTCAATTCGAACATCTCCCGCATGTCCTTGCCAATCATCTGGGTGATCAATTCCAGCTTGCTGATATCGCAGGCAGGGTAATCTCCCACTAAGTGGCCGTTGCGCAACACGGTGATGCGGTCGGAGACTTCATATACCTGATCCAAAAAGTGCGTGATAAAAATAATGCCCATGCCCTCGCTTTTCAGCTCACGCATGACGGAAAACAACTTATTTACTTCCCGCTCATCAAGAGATGATGTGGGCTCATCCAATATCAATATCTTCGCTTTGACATCCACCGCCCGGACAATGGAAACCATTTGCTGAATGGCCGTGGAATAATACGAAAGGGGCCGGGTGACATCAATATGCACATCAAAACGCGACAGCAGCATTTCGGCCCTTCTGTTGATTTCTTTCCAATAGATCAAACCCCGTTTCATCGGCTGGCGGCCAACAAAAATATTTTCTGCCACGGTGAGGTTTGGGCACAGATTTACCTCCTGAAATACGGTACTGATGCCCATCTCTACAGCAGCTTGGGGCGTGGTTGGCGTAATTTCCTTGCCTGCATATATAATTCTGCCTGTGTCCATGTGGTGTACACCAGTCAGACATTTAATCAGTGTGGACTTTCCAGCGCCGTTCTCTCCAAGCAGCGCATGGATCTCCCCTTTGGATAGGAAAAAGTCTACTTGATCCAGGGCTTTTACCCCTGGAAATGCAATTTCGATGCCAGTCATTTCTAAAACATATTCATTTCGCACGATCTGCCCTCCCCTGCCCCCTCCGGGTATAAGCACCCGGACTGGCATTGCACAAAGGGGGCTGTCGTACAATTGCATGACTGAATACGACAGCCCCCATGGTCTAAGTAAAGATGACCTTAATAGACGCGCTCGGCAACTTTGTCGGCAGCCTTGAAGGTTACAAGACCCTCTGCATAAGGAATGCCGCCGTTCAAGTCATACGCATACTCAATGGTAACGGTGCGCTTGTCAAGGGTTTCGCCTTTTTCAAGCTTTTGAATAGCTTCCACTGTCTGGGCACCCAGCAGCGGGCTGCATTCGACGGTGCAGTTGAGCTCGCCGGCAATAATGGCATCAAAGGCAGCCTTAACGGCATCGGCACTGACGATGATGATATCTTCACCGGGTTTCTTGCCAGCAGCCTTGATAGCATCAATGGCGCCTAAGGCCATGTCGTCATTGTGGGCCCACAGAACATCGATGTCAGGCTGACTCTTTAAGAAGGATTCCATGACGGCCTGGCCTTCAGCACGGGTGAAGTTGCCTGTCTGGGAAGCTACAACTTTAAAGTTGGGGTAAGCAGTCAGATAATTGTGGAATCCGTCGAAGCGGCCGATAGCCGGATCAGAGCCCGTGGTGCCCTGAAGCTCCACGATGTTGATCTCTTCCGTATCACGGCCGATGCTCTTCATGTATTCCACTACCCACTGTGCGGCACGGCGGCCTTCCTCGGGGAAGTCAGATCCCATAAAGGTGGCATAGTATTCACCCAACTGAGTATCAGGGAAACGGTCAATGAGGATGATGGGGATCTCGGCATCGATGACTTCCTGCAAAACCTCATCCCAGCCTGTGGTAACCACGGCGGTGAACACGATGTAGTCCACACCCTGGGTGATGAAATTGCGCAGAGCCTTCACCTGGTTTTCTTGCTTGTTCTGGGCGTCGTCAAACACGACGGTGTAGCCGGCTTCTTCCAGACTCTTGATCACGTTGTTGGTGTTAGCCACACGCCAATCGGACTCAGCGCCTACTTGCGAGAAGCCAACCGTGACGGCCAGAGCGCTGGTTGCTGATAGGACAAGAACAAGAGCCACTAAGCATGCCAGGAGTTTCTTCATTATTCAGTACCTCCCTTTCGAATTGGGCATTTTTGCCCCTTGTTCAATATTATAAAAAAGAAACCGCTTCGTTAGAATGCAGCGGTTTCTCCAGTTGGTTGGTTCTGTTGGGAAGTTCACACATTGAGAGATGTCTTAGATTTTTGAAAAGTAGGTGAAATTTTCCGTTTACACGGCACATTGATGCCAAAGTTTAATCAAACCAATAGGATTTAACTTTTTCCGGAAGATATTGAACTAAATGGTCAATGATTAAATATTGCTTGAGGAAACATGCTTATCAGGAAGTTAAATGAATAAAGGCGGGCGATTATTAATCGCCCCTACGGTGTGCATGGGTGAGTACGTTGCACTTTCCTGACACAATGCAGGCAGAGAATGAAGGAATGCGGGCGATTACCAATCGCCCCTACGGTGTGCATGGGTGTGTACGTTGCACTTTCCCGACACTATGCAGGCAGAGAATGAAGGAATGCGAGCGATTCATAATCGCCCCTACGGTGAACATGTGTGTGTACGTTGCACTTTTAAGCAGTAATGCATGTAGAGAATGAAGGAATGCGGGGGATTAGTAATCGCCCCTACGGTGAACATGTGTATAGTTGCACTTTTCCGCCATAATGTAGACAGATAAACACAAGGGATGCGGGCGATTTATAATCGCCCCTATTCACCCCTACAGTGCCAAAATGAAGATAAGCCTTTATCAAAGTATTCCAAAGGTGAAGGGAGCTTAATTCGGCCAATATTGTTACTCCATTATCTGATAGGCAATTACAACCCTGCTCTGAATTCTATTGGAGATTTACCTGTAATTCGTTTGAAATTCTTTGAGAAATGGGCAACATCGGAAAAGCCGACTTTTTCAGATATTTCATGCACTCTAAGGGCTGGATTGTGCAACAGCTCCCTCGACTTTTGAATGCGCAGTTGATTCAAAATATCAAAAAAGCTCTTATTTGTATAACGGTTGATAAGCTTGGATAAATGCCATTGGCTGACATACACATGCTCCGCCACCTGTGACAATGTGATGTGCTCTGCAAAATGCTGTTCCAGGTAGCTCAAGGCTGCTCGCACCACGAAGCTTCCCGCAGCATCGCTATCGGGCGTGTCCTCCGGCTCTGTCTCTGAACCTGGCCCCAGCGTATTGAGCACTGCTGTCATGTGGCCTATGGCTTCCTTCAACTCATCCATTTTGCTGGGCTTTAAAAGATACCGGCACACCCCTAGGGAGATAGCTTGGCGTGCATATTCAAAGTCACGGTATGCGGTGAGCACCGCAATCTGCAGCCTGGGATATTCACTTTTCAATGCAGCCACCATAGACAATCCATCCCGGTTTGGCATACGAATGTCAGTGAAAAGAATATCGGGTTTCAGCTTGCGGATTAAAGTGTCACCTTCGATACCATCAGCGGCTGTACCTGCCACCCGACAGGCGTACTCCTCCCAGGGGAATACACACTGAAGCCCCTGAAGGATCATCTGCTCATCATCTACCAAAACAACGTTATACATCCGCTCACTTATCTCCTTGATCCGAAAATACACATGCATGCATGGAATAGATTATGTGAAGGACGCCAACTGATATCCATTTCTTTGATCGTATACGCTATGTCGTCATGCAATCTGAGCAAGACTTCGCTTTTGTAACAAGAACCCATCAATGATCCGGATTCACCATATCAATTAGCAAAAGGTTTCAGCGCCATGACCTCTGCCCAAACCGTTTCCGGATCGGTGCTTCCGTCTACCAGTGCCGGGACCTTTGCAAACCAGGTGCTGCGAGCATCAGGCGCCATGGCATCCTGGATAGGAGAAAGCATGACCTGCTCATTTTCCAACATAGCATAGGATGATATTAATAACTCCCCGCCAAATGCAAAAGCACCCAGCCGCTTGCTGTTATCCTCACTGGTCAAAAAGGCCAGCAGACTGACCGCAGCATCCCGCTTCTTGGGGTTTTCCCAAGCATTGCGACTTAAGTAAAAACCCATGGATACACCGCCCAGGAATGCCTTAGGATCGGCTTTCTCGGAATAAGCCGGAAAGGGCATGATGATGGTGGTGTCCCAGCTGCCTTCCGGAATGCCGTTAGCGAACCAGGAACCGTCCAGCTGCATGGCCGCCCGCTTATCCCTGAACAATTGCCCTGTCACCTCGTTGGTGGTGGCACCTGCATCTTTGGAAAAAGCACCAAGGGTGTACAGCTTGTGAAGCAGTTCCATGCCCGCCTTCCAGGAACCAGGAACTTCATCCACTGTCTTAGGCCGGGCCTGGTGCTCATCGGGGCTGCCGCTGGCGATGATCACGAATTCTACAATATAGTGTGGAACATCGGCAAAGCTTACAGATAAGGGAATAATGCCTACCTCGTTAAATTTAATAATGGCCTTCTCCAACCTTTCCCAATCCGTAGGCAAATCCAACCCATGCTGGGCAAACAGATCCGTATTGACAAACAAGCCTTCCCAGAAAGGACGAACGGGAATGGAGTATATTACGCCATCCGCTTCTGCACTGATGGGATTCTCCTTCAAATGAAGGTTTGGATAGGCAGCATTGATCTCATTGATGGGAACTACCTTGCTTAATATCGGTGCGGAGTCTGCGGTTTTTGCAAAGAAGAAAAACACATCTGCCTCATTTCCGGCAGCAAAATCAGTAAGAACACCTGTCTTCCAGGCCTCATCAACTGTGGCAGATGCATCCTCCACCCTGTTTCCGGTTTGCTTTTCCCATTCGTTCAATAGGGCCACATAATCTGATGCAGCGGCATCCGTACCGGCGAAGGTTGATACAGTTTTTATAATGACGCCGTCTGCAAGTGATACAGGAATAAGGCAGATAAGTGCAAGCGCCAATAAAACAGCCGGCATTCTTCGCATAACTGCACTCCTTTTTTCTATGTATACATTCAGATGAAGTCATTATATCATCCGTATATCAATCAGTCATCCGATTATGGTGTCATTTTTTGTATATACTTGTGCTGATGATTTGCAAATTAGGGTAAGACGGGTGATTCAGGGGTAAGACGGGCGATTGATAATCGCTCCTACAATGATTATGTATCATCTAGGGTAAGGCGGGCGATTCATAATAGCACCAAAGAAGCATGCGATTGTTCGTCTGGGGTAAGGCGGGCGATTGATAATCGCCCTTACGGAGCATGTAAGTTAGGTGATTGCTAATCGCCCAACGAAGATTGCGATTATGATAGCAGAGTAGCATTCAATGATATGCAAGGAGTTTGGTTATTTTTGCGAATAGCAGTATATGACAAGAAGGATTCAGCATGCAAGCATCCTTTTTTTTCCTTTATGCAAAAAAACAGACCACCAACTCACTTTGTTGATGGTCTGAAGGGTAGAGACACTTTTCTATATGATGCAGCCAGCTGATAAGTAGGTTGATAGGAATGCTTTCGTTTTGATCGTTAATCGTCGTCTGCCAGCCCATTATCCAGCCGGGATACCACCCGGCCATAGGCATCATAGAGCACAGCTACATCTTTTTTCTTGTTATGCCAAACGTTCTTTTCATGAAACCGCCAGTCGCACTCATCAGAGGTTTGGCTAGACCCCAATCGACCAGTTGCGCCGGAAGCCAACGTAGCATTATCCGGAAAGAAAAAGATCTCATCTCCCCGGGTGGAATACACATACCACCCATCTAAAGAAACCGCATCCCTGCCAGTGTTTCTGATCGTCAATACATCCTGTGTTGTATCCAGGCTCCCAAGTTGAACAGATGTGTCAATTTCGGGAAGATTGCCCCATTCCACAGCCTCCACACTGGCGATGCCATTGACAAGGGTAACCATCATACCACCTTTTGCATTTTGGGTAACAGCAATCTTGGCTCCGGCCCGCTTAAGCGATGTCATAACACTGACACTAGGCGTATCTGGCTCTTCCACTGAGTTTGTGGATATCACTGCCACCTTGGGTGCAACACGTTGCACAAATTGCGGTGAGGTGGCATCGTCCTTCCCATGATGAGATACTTTCAGTACATCGCTTCTGATGATACTGCCAGCTGCAATCAAGGCACTTTCTTCCTCCAGTTCCATATCACCAGCCAAAAGTATGCTGCCATGGCGCGTTTTAAGCTGCATAACTAGCGAATTGTTGTTTTCCTTAGCCGTGTCCAATGTAATTGGCCCAAGCACCTGAAAAACGGATGTATCAGAGACGGTTACTGAATCACCAGCCTTCAGCCACACGGGTTGCATGTTTCTGATGGCGGCTGCCTTGGTAAGCATATGCTTATCTGGCTTGATATCCGTATACATGGCCGAGCCATACCATCCATCCACTTGAATATCGCTTTGGGCCAGCTGTTCCATACCGCCCATGTGGTCTTTATCCGTATGGGTCAAGAACACGCCATCCAGCTTGGATATGCCTGCAGCATGCAAGGCCGCCTTCAGTGCACCCCAGGATTGCACCGTACCCGTATCAATCAAATATGTTTTCCCTTCCACAAATACAAGCAGGCTGTCTGCTTTGCCAACATTCACAGCCAGCATGCGAACACTGTCTGTTTCATTCATTTGTGCCTGGGCTGCGCCTTTTCGGCTGGACGAAAAGGACACTGCTGCAGCCAGCGTTAAAAGGGCGATTACAGCAATCATCCACACTTTTTTTCTCATCACACCTACCCCTCTCCGAATATGGGCATTACATTGATTATAACAACTTAAATGATTGAGGGCAAACAGTATTGTTTTTCCCAAATTTGCACACCCTACCCATGAAAAAGGAGGGGATAGACATGATATCCATGAGACACCCCCTGGAGAACATCCGGGTGGTTCAATACGGTTGCGGCAAAATGGCAAAGGTCATCATCAAATACCTGTATGATAAAGGCGCTCAGGTTGTTGGTGCCATAGACACCGATCCTGCCCTTGAAGACCTGGACATTGGGGACTTTGCTGGACTGGGCCACGAAACCGGCGTTAAGATCGTAAAGGATGCCAACGGCATCTTGGATGGCTGCCGTCCGCACATTGCCATACTCACCATGCACAGCTTTATGCAGGACATGCATGCAGCCATGACAGAATGCGCCGTCCGAGGGATTAATATGATCACCACCTGCGAGGAGGCGTTGTATTCCTGGACAACATCTCCCGGAATAACCAACCAACTGGACGCACTATGCAAAAAGACAGGCTGCACCCTGGTTGGCACCGGCATGCAGGATGTTTACTGGGTCAACATGGCAGCCTGTGTAGCCGGTGGCGTGCACCGCATTTCCCAAATTGAGGGCACTGTCAGTTACAATGTAGAGGACTATGGAATCGCCCTGGCCAAAGCCCATGGTGTCGGCCTTGACTCCCAGCAGTTTGATAGGGAGATTGCCTCCCAGGAATCCCCGCCCGCTTATGTATGGAACTCCACCGAAGCCCTCTGTGCCAAACTTGGCTGGACCATTGCCTCCATCAAGCAAAAGGCTGTTCCGGTATTTGCTGATAAAGAGCTTTACAGCCACACCATGGAAAAGAACATTCCTAAGGGCAACGCCATCGGTATGTCAGCTGTCGTCACCGCCATCACCCATCAGGGGCCGGTAGCACAGGTGCAGTGCATCGGCAAGGTCTATGCCCCGGACGAGGGCGATATGTGCGACTGGAAGATATATGGCACACCGGATACCGCATTCTCCGTGCAAAAGCCGGATACGGTCGCCCATACCTGTGCTACGCTGGTCAACCGCATCCCCAGCGTGATAAACGCACCGCCCGGTTACATCACCATGGAAAAACTTCCTTACGCCTCCTTCTCCCCGTATCCTTTACACATGATGATCAACAATTGGGAGAACAGGCCCGCCATGAACATTCCGCCAGAAATAGCATATACACCACCCAGCGGATTTGGTCAGTATCAATAAATGACGTAGATCAATCAAGCCCTGCCTCCTCCTATGGATGCAGGGCTTGTCGTAGTATGTCAAAAAAGTGGCTCTGCCACTTTTCTGAGTTTTTCCCTGGCCACACTGCACTACGGGTGCACCTATGTGCGGCCGTTTCCTCGGGTAAGGAAGGAACTTCTTCGAAATTCCTGCGAAAACCACCGCACATGTCGCTGGTTTTCGATCTGAAATTGGAGGGCTTCAGCCCTCCAATACCTCCCTGGAGGCTTTTTTGACTGGTTCTATTTAATTTGATTATTCGAATACCACGATTGCCTGCCTGCGCTTGATGCGCAGCAGTACGGTTTCCAGCACCCTGAAGTAGTGGTTGAGGTCTTTTTGCTCTAAGTAAGCAGCCGCCAGGTCCTGACCAACCACCAGATCCATGTTTTCTGGTTGCGGGCAAAGAAGCAAGGCTTGTTCTTTATCAAGCACCGGTGTCTTATACACATGGCCGTTTAGCAGCTTGCTAACCCTGTCAATTTCCAGCAAGCCGGTACCCGGCTGAAGTCGCTGCATCTGCATGTACAGGTAGGGGCTTACAATAAGGGCATATGTGCCGTATACACCTTTAGAAACAAGCATCTCAACGGCGGCAGCCACATCAGTGAATGCATTTTCGCCCTCGGACCAAGGCTTTTTCTTAAGCTTTCCAGAACCGACTGCGGTTAGCAAACCCTCATATCCGAGTTTTTTATTGCCCGCAAAGATCAGCCTGTCTTCACGGATGGCACACGCCTGAGCTGCAGCCATGGCTTTGGATAGGTCAAGGGGATAGCCGGACTTTTCACTGCCAGCCAAATCCTTGGCCAAAACTGGAAAGTCATCAAAAATTGTAGGGATTTCCACAAGCTTTCTTCCTTTTGTGGTTATAAACCCATCCTCAATGACTTCATCCTTTGTAAAGGTATCATCTACATTTATGCTGTCAACGCCTGGCCCAAGCGGCCCAAAAAGATGCAGAAGACGCCTCCCGGTGAGTACGTTGCGAGCTGCTCTTACAACAGCCGCATCAATCTGCTCCCATACGCCAGCTTCAACCGGAGATGATTCCCTGGACAAATAGTCCATTTCTGCTTCCTCCTTCCTCACTTGCCCAAAAGGCTGCCTACAGTCAATTTCGATTCGCCTTCCCCATCGGTTTTGGCGGTAAAGATGCCAAGCTCCTCCATCATTTCCTGCACTTCCGCTTTACCGGAGGCAAAAAACTCGGCTTCCTTGGGATCTAAGGCATACAACAGTGTCATCAGTTCGCCAACATGGGCTTTTTCCTCATCACGAATATCGCCGATAACCTTTTTGGCGATTTCGATATCGGTGGCATGAACGTGCGCATCATAGAGGAAGATTGCCTCTAGCTCACCTGCAATATCCAGGCGAATCGCTTGAATGAGTTCTTCTTTTGTCATTTTGCGCGGGATATTCCCTTGAAACGGATTTGCAAAGTTTGGCATGCTCTCAACCTCCATTGAATTGTCGTTGCTTTCTATAGTTGTTCGCATTCAATATGGCTGATTTCCTGCTTTTTGAAACATGAATTTATTATGATTATTTGCCACCATCGCTTACCGTCAGGTAATATCATGGGACAAAAGTAACTTTACCTTCCCCTACAGGATGTTTCTCCTTGGTTGCAGCCGGATGCCCTATCGCAATGGCAATCTGAAAGGATGTTCCTTGAGGAAAACACAGCTCCCTCTCCAACTCTTCCTTGCATGGTCCGGTAAATGCTGCCATGGGTAGGCCCAGTATTACGCTGCCCAGACCCAGGCTGTGGGCAGCCAAGGCAATGTTTTCAACGGCAATACCGCAATCCAATACAGCATATCGCCCATTGAAATCAGCAGAAATGAAAATCACAACCGGTGCGCCATGGAAGATGGTAAAGCCAGGCTGACTCATCCGTTCCCTGGCCTTTTCATCCAAATCCTTCATCAGTTCATCCAGAGATGCCCTGTTGACCTTTTCTATTAACGCCTGATTTTCTACAACGGAAAAATGCCAGGGCTGGCTGTTTCTAGCGCTGGGTGAGGCCTGTGCGGCTGATAAAAGCAGATCTAGCTGTTCTCTGGAAACTTGTTCACCTGTGTATGCGCGGATGCTGCGCCGGTCTTCGATTGCCTGCAATACCTGATTGTTCATGCAAATGCCTCCTTGTCCGTATTAGTCATGCATGGTATGATACTTGAAAATGTGTAAAGGGGTGAAGCCGTGTCCGTCCATGCAGCGTATATGCACCTTGCGTTAATTGAAGCGCAGAAGGCAAAGGTCTTGGGGGAAGTACCTGTTGGCGCCGTCATCGTCTATGGCGATAAGGTCATAGCCTCCGCCCATAACCTAAGGGAGCAAACAAATGACCCCACCGCCCACGCGGAAGTCTTGGCTATGCGAGAAGCAGCACAAGTGCTGAACAGCCGCCGTCTTTTGGACTGCACCATGTACGTGACCTTGGAACCGTGCCCCATGTGTGCCGGAGCCATGGTGATGGCATGCCTTGGCGCTTGCTATTATGCAGCAAATGATGCAAAGCAAGGCTGCTGCGGCAGCGTGTATGATATTCCGGAAGATCCGGCTTTTTCCCACAGAACAAAAATCATCGGCGGCATATTGGAAGAGGAAGCCAAGGCACTGCTTGTTGATTTTTTTTCCGGTAAGCGTTCTTAACGGCCTTTGATGATGGCTGTCAGTTCCCTGACCACCACTTCCATATCCGCCCTTAATCCTATGGAAATGCGCAGATACGGCGCGATGCGGGGCTTATTGAAGTGACGGACCAATATTCCACGTTCCTTCAACGCCGCTAATACACCAGCGGCGTTTTCGTTATGCGCTTTGACAAACAGGAAGTTGGTGCTGCTGGGAAGGACATCGATCCCCTTTGCAAGCAATGCATCCTGCATCCAATCCCTGGTACCAACGATCTGCTTGACGGTATTTACGTAGTAATCGGCATCATCAAGCGCAGCTGCTGCAGAGGCTTGAGCCAGCCTATCCAGAGAATAGCTGTTGAAGCAATCCTTCACCCGGTTCAGCCCTTCGATCAAAGAAGGATGGCCCATGGCATACCCGACCCGAAGTCCCGCCAGGCTGTAGGCTTTGGACATGGTACGGACGATAAGAATATTGTCAAACTCCCGAAGCAGTGGTACAGCATTTTCCTGTGCAAAGGCTTCGTACGCTTCGTCGATTAACAACACTTCGCCTTGCTCTTTCACATGAGCGGCAAGTTTGGCAAGTTCTCTCACCGGAAGCATCATGCCAGTGGGTGCATTGGGGTTGGCCAGGACGACAGGGGCATGTTGCATAAGCCCTTGGACGTCCACAGAAAAATCATCATTTAGGGGCACAGTTTCATATCGCGCGCCAAAAAGTTTGGCATATACAGGATAAAAGGAGTAGGTAACATCCGGAGCCAGAAGGCGCTTACCGGCATAAAAAGCCGCAAACGCAAAGGCTAAAACTTCATCTGACCCATTGCCGGCAAATACCTGCTCCGGCAAGATACCGTTTGCCTTTGCCACAGCCTGGCACAGAGATGAACAATTCATATCGGGATACAAATGCAAATCCGCAGCTGCCGCCTTGATGGCTTCCAGCGCATTGGGGCTTGGTGGATAGGGATTTTCGTTGGTGTTCAGTTTGATGTACGTGCGATCCTTGGGCTGCTCCCCCGCTTGATAGGGTGTGAGGCTCTGGGCTAATGCGCTTAAATAGGCCATGGTAAAACCTCCTTGTTGGAAGTGGTATCAATATATCATTGCCGGGTGCTGTTGTAAACCATTCACACACCGAAAACACGCTATATTCCCCATTTTCTCCGCCGTTTGGGCAAATTGGGGCTGGTAGAACATATGGAAAAGAGGTATAATAAAGCGACTTGAATGGGAGGTATTAGCACTGCATATACGCACCATTGTCACCGATTTGGATGACACATTATTAAATGATGAGCGGCAGATATCCGACTATACCCTGGCTGTATTAAAACGGGCCATGCAGCAGGGGATCCGTGTTGTTCTGGCCAGCGGCCGTGCCGGGGCAAGCATGCGCTCGTATGTCAATGAAGTTGGTACTAAAACGCCGTATATCGCCTGTAACGGCGCTGAGATCATTGATCCTGCTGACCACCAACTGCTGGACGGACTGTTGTTTTCAGTGGAGCAGGCAAAGGAATGCGCACGGTTTGCCGAAGAAAATGGCTTTTATGTACATTCTTATGAAGGGGAACACTTCTACTTCGCGGGCAGTGCGGCTTATGGCCGGGAGTATGGCTATTCCTCCAGCTTGACGGGTATAAAGGTTGAAAAGCTATCAACATATCTGCATTCCCCTACCTCCAAGCTTTTATGCGTGGGCCGGCCGGAGGATATTCACAGGCTGCTGGATAAAGCACGCAGCCACTTTGGCGATACGGTATCCTTAAGCATCAGCAAGCCCATCTTTTTGGAAATGATGCCGCCCGGGTCCACAAAGGGCCACGCACTGCAAAAGCTATCCGCTTATGCGCCAATAGATGCGGAAACTACCATTGCCTTTGGTGACAGCCTCAACGATTTAACCATGCTCAAATGGGTAAAATATGGTGTTGCCATGGAAAATGCACGCCCGGAAGTTAAAAGTATTGCATCCCTCGTATGCCCCCCCAACAACCAGGACGGCGTAGCTAGGTACATCGCCCGCCATGTCCTGAAGGAGGATGTTCCAGCATGATACAGGCCAAGGATTTTGCCGATACGCTAAAACTTAAGGAGCTATCCCCATCCACCAGGAAGGAGTGGGATATTAGGACCACGGACCTTAACCGCCCAGGCATGCAGTTTTGCGGCTTTTATGAGTATTTCGCCTATGAGCGGCCACAGGTTATCGGCAAAGTGGAAATGACCTACCTGGAAGCACTTGAGCCTGATCTTCGGCGCAAGATGCTGAAAACATACTTTAGCTATAATCTTCCCTGCGTAATTATCTGCCGGGGTATGACACCTCCGCCGGATTTGATAGAGGAAGCACAGCTACGGGATATTGCTGTGTATCAGACAAACATGGTCACCACTAAGTTTACATTCAGCGCTATCAACTTTTTAAACCGCCGCTTAGCCCCCCGCATTACGCGCCATGGCGTGCTGGTAGATGTGTACGGCGTAGGTGTACTGATCACCGGCGAAAGCGGTGTAGGCAAAAGCGAAGCCGCATTGGAACTGGTTAAGCGCGGCCATCAGCTGGTTGCTGACGACGTGGTGGATATTTGTCGCGTAAGCGATGAACGGCTCACCGGCGAGGCCCCGGAGATGGTGCGCCATTTTATGGAGATACGGGGTATTGGCATTATTGACATTCGAGCCATGTACGGCGTTGGCTCCGTTATTGTGAATAAAAGCATTGACCTAGTCATGCATATGGAACAATGGAATGAAAACAAAGAGTACGACCGTCTGGGCCTGACGGAGGAGACCATCACCATTTTGGGTGTAAAAGTCCCCCATCAGATTATGCCTGTGCGGCCCGGCCGGAACCTTGCCATCATCATTGAGGTGGCCGCCCGGAACTTGAGCCTTAAGCGCTTGGGCTACAGCGCCGCCCATGAGCTGGACCGACGCCTTACCGACATGATCGCCAGGAATTCCGCCAACGATTGATGATACAAATGAAAGCGGGGATAGGTATGGTTTATATTGGCATTGATTTGGGCGGCACCGGAATCGCCGTGGGCATTGTGGATGAAGCGGGCAACATTATTCAAAAAGGTTCCACACCCACACTGGCCATGCGTCCGTATCAGGATATTGTGAAGGATATGGCTGCTATCAGCCTGGAAACATTGAAAGAAGCCGGTCTTACCATTGACGATGTGCACAGCGTTGGCATTGGTATCCCCGGTATTGCCAACACCGAAACCGGCGTGGTGGTTTTTTGCACCAATTTAAGCTGGCATGATGTACCCCTTAGGGATGAAATACAAAAGTACATCAATAAGCCAATTTTTATTGATAACGACGCGACGGTGGCAGGTTATGCCGAGAGCGTTGCCGGTATCAGCGCAGGCTGCCATTCCAGCATATTTCTGACCCTGGGCACTGGTGTTGGCGGCGGTATCGTCATTGGCGGCAAGCCTTGGAGCGGCTTTCATAATGTTGGCAGCGAGATCGGCCATATCACCCTGGAGATTGACGGCGAGCCTTGCACCTGCGGCAACAAGGGCTGCCTGGAGCGCTATTGCAGCGCCACTGCCATCATCCGTATGGCACGCCAAGCGCTATTGATCCATCCCGAAAGTCTAATGATGTCATTGTGCCAAAACAATCTGGAAAATATGACGGCCAAGATTGTATTTGATGCTGCTCGAGAAGGCGATGAAACGGCACTGAAGATCTTCCGCCGCTATGTGAAATACTTGGCCCAGGCAATTAACACCCTAATCGCCTTTATGGACCCAGAGGTCGTTGTTTTAGGCGGCGGTGTAAGCAAGGCCGGCGATTTCCTGCTGGATGCCGTTCGGGCAGAGGTTCCCCAGTACCTGCTGTTTAAAACCATGCCCTATGCCCGTATTGAGATGGCAAGCCTTGGCGCGGATGCCGGAATCATCGGCGCAGCCATGCTGGGCAAGTAATAGGTTTTATACCTATGCATAACACAGCGCTGTGATTCGTAAAAAAGAGAGGAAGAATACTGATGCCCATCTCCATAAAGACACTGTTTCAAAACCCTCCTGCTGCTGATCAGCAGAAGGTAACCGTTTCCGGGTGGGTGCGCACAGTGCGCGATAGCAAAGCCTTTGCCTTTGTTGAACTTAACGATGGCACTTATTTCAAAAATTTGCAGATCGTATGCGAAGATGGCCGCACGGAAGATTTCAAATCCGTTCCCAAGATCACACTGGGCAGTGCCATTGAAGCCACCGGCACACTGGTTGTAACCCCAGGCATGAAGCAGCCTTTTGAACTGAAGGCTGATAAGGTCACTGTTGTTGGGGCATGTGACCCTGAATACCCGCTGCAGAAAAAGCGGCATACATTTGAGTACCTGCGTACACTGGCGCACCTGCGCCCCCGCACCAACACCTTTACGGCGGTGTTCCGCATCCGTTCGCTGGCTGCACAGCTGCTCCACGCATTTTTTGCTGAGCGTGGCTTTGTGTATGTGCACACGCCCATCATCACCACTAGCGATGCAGAGGGTGCCGGTGAAATGTTCCGCGTTACCACCCTGGATATCAACAACCCGCCCAAGGATGAAAAGGGGCATGTGATTGAAAGCGAAGACTTTTTCGGTAAATCTGCAGGCCTAACCGTCAGCGGTCAGCTGAATGTGGAATCGTACTGCATGGCCTTCCGCAATGTGTATACCTTCGGCCCCACATTCCGTGCTGAGCGCAGCTATACAGCCCGTCACGCCGCGGAATTTTGGATGGTGGAGCCGGAAATAGCATTTGCCGATCTGTTTGACGATATGGATTTGGCTGAGGACATGCTTAAGTATGTGATCTCCGGCATACTAGAGCAAGCTGCCCCTGAACTGGAGTTCCTGAACGCTTTTGTGGACAAGGAGCTTATTAACAGGCTGAGACTGGTGTCCTCTAGCGATTTTGCCAAGGCAACCTATACCCAGGCCATT
>JAEYQQ010000122.1 GCA_023409955.1 Bacillota bacterium
CGCCTGATCCCAATGCTGCTTTTGCGGCACAGACGCCTATACTGGTAAACCAACAAAATCAGATCCCGGAAGATTACAAAACCCGCAACCTGGTGAACATGCGTAGGGTATGCCCCAGCGATATCGTCACCATCAAAGGCAGCGAAATTGAGGGTGAGAAGGAAGCGGTGGACGCCCTGATAACCATGCTCAGAGCCGCACACAACGACGGTGTCACCGTATGGCAGGTAAGCGCAGGCTACCGCAGCATTAAGTATCAAAAAGAGTTATTCGACAACTCTGTCAAAAAGTATATGAATGAAGGTATGAATAAGGAAAAGGCCACCTCCGCCACCCGGCTTACCGTGGCCGACCCTGGTTTCAGCGAGCACCATACCGGCTTGGCCTTTGATATTACTGTGCCCGGCACAACCTTTAAGGGTACCAAGCAGGCGCTTTGGCTGGCTGCCCATTGCTGGGACTATGGCTTTATCATCCGCTATGAGGAGGATAAGCAAAGCATTACAGGCTATATTGCTGAACCTTGGCATATCCGTTATGTTGGATTGCCCCATAGTACCATTATGCGGGATAATGGTTGGGCACTGGAAGAGTATATTGATTCATTAGCGCAATAATAACGCCAGCATTATGTAAAGAGGCCTCTGCATATTGGATAGATGCAGAGGCCTTTTTGTATGAATAAATGGATTAGAGCTCTTTCTCACGCCTAGACCACCAGCGCACCCAGAGCATGGTCATAGCTACAGCAGCACCAGCACTGAACCAGGCAGTCAGCATGCCGAAAAAGCGGATGCGGTTAAGTTCCGGGCTGCGAAGTTCCTGGAGCTTGGATGCACCCTGCCATACCAGCCAGAATGCACTTTGGATATCCTTCCACTCCACCAAAATGGCTGGTACCCACTCGGTAAACGTGTATACCGGCTCAACCAAATAGGTAATCAGCCAGGAGATCAGCGCCGCCAGTGCGCCGTACCCAATGGCCAAGGCAAGTATGCCGATCAAAAGCCTTGGCATCAGCCTGACAGCATACTCTAGGGCAAGCCGCTGCTTATAATCAGAAAAGAAGTGCATGAACTGGCCATTGAGAAGTTTCAGCAGCCTAAAAAACAAGGCAGCCCCTGCAAAAAACAGCAGCACACGGACAGGCAGCATGGCCCCCATGCCTTCTTTGCCCAGATCAATAAGCGTACCGCCAAATTTCCAGTTTTCCATATCGGTAGCAAAGGTGGACCTTGCCCCAGCCCCGGGAATGGGCTTTGCTGTGACCTGCAGGGCCTGCAGTTGAATTTCCTTGTCCCACAGATTGGCAAGAGGCACGTAGGCACCGTAATCCTCGCTGTCGCCCACTGATTTAACATGGCGCAGAATGCCCACTACTGTAAAATCCACACTGCTGATGGTAACAGTTCGACCAATGGGCTGGGAGATTTTAAACAGCGCCAAGGCAAGCATTTCATCCAGAAGAATCACCTCTGCACCCTTTTGCAGTTCTTCCGGATAAAACAGCCTGCCAAAATGCAAATACTCAGGCGACAAGCGGAAGGCGTTTTCCCCCAAGGCGGTGAGCCTTGCTTGTTTGGTTTCATTGGTATCGGATGTCATGCTTGCTTTTTCCACGATGCCGCTTAAGGTATAGGTTTCCATAATACCGGACCATTTCTCGGCTGTACTTTTTAGGCTCTCCCACAGCGATAGGACTTGCCCATTGGGCTTTGCAGGCGTCTGATCCTGCTGATCATCCTGCGGATCCATTTGCTGTGCAGGTTCCATTTGCGGCGCAGGGACCAGGTATTGCAGGTTCTGGCCGACAGCGAAAATCGATATTGCCGACCCTATGAGGACTGCGGCACAAACGAAAAGCGCCAGAAAGCCCCGTAACTTTTTTTCCTTCATGGCGTCTCCTTTTTATCGCTCAGTCTATGTATTCCATCACGGTGCAGCCGTCGGTCAAGGCACGGTCCTCCCGGTCGGCTATCTCTTGATATTCCATTTGCTGCTGAACGGAAACGACGTTATCACCGCGTTCCACCACGGTAACGCTGGTCTTGACAGCTTTCATGGAGCTGGAACCCAAGAACCCTCCCCAGTTGCGTTGGATAAGATACACATAATCCTGTCCCTCACCCTCATTGCGCACAGCGCTTGCAGGTATCAGGGTGCCTGATTCCTTGGCACGGTAAGTTACTGTCATTTCGATATTTCCATCGGTGACCATGCGAGTGATGCCGCCCTTGATAGAAATAATGTTTTCTGTCAGGGTTACATATGCGTACTTTTTGCCGTCACCTTCCAGCACGGTCTTTTCCACAGAAGTGCGCTCGCTGCCATAATCTCCGGCGATATCCGCCCTGGTGCCGTCGGCAATGGCTTTGTTTAGGCTAGTAATATCGGCCCGAAGCACTGGAGCAATCCCTTCCTGGCTTAGGGTAAATGCACTTTTCTTACCATCGTAGACTTCTCCATTTTTAACATTCATGGACACCACATAACCGTCATGAGGCGCCGTGATTGTCGTCAGGGCAGTTTTGCGCCCAGCCAGGGTGACCATATCATCAGAAATGGTATTCAAGGTCTTCAAAAGCGCGTTGCGGTCGTTGATGTACTTGAAGGTACCGCTGCTAACCTTCGTCTTGGCGTTATTGAAGGATTTGAAGAAGGCCGTGTATGCCTCGTCATACGTCACCTTTGCACCCTTGACCTTTTGAGCAGCAGCTGCCAGATCATCCTTGCCCGCTGCCTGCTCTGGCCACTTGGTGACATCCGGCCCCAGGGTAATGCCAAGGCCCACTGCCAGGGTACGGGCTGCATGCTCTGCGTCTACCAGTGCAGACTGGCTTTCCATAACGGCATCATATAATTCATTTTGAGCGCTTTCCTTGGCAGCTTTGCGGTTTTCGATGTCCTTGTCCATGAGCTCCTTGGCTTTTTCGTCGTATTTCTCCTGGAGCTCCTTCCAATCCTTTTCATAATCAGGGACGGTGGCTGTAAACAAGGTTTCGCCAGCCGTAACATGATGGCCGGGGCGAACATACACTTTATCTACCACGATGTTGCTCTTGGCGGCATCGGTGATGATATGATCCGTTGTTTCCGGAAAGTACACTTGCCCGTTTAGCTTGAGCTTTTGCTCCAGC
>JAEYQQ010000192.1 GCA_023409955.1 Bacillota bacterium
TCCGGCTACAACATCAATGCCTCGGGCCGCCGATGCGCTTCTACCGTTTTTATCATGATTATCTCGGGCGTCATTCTATACCTGGTGTATGGCGTTGGATCTCGAGATCTGGGCGAAAGACTGGAGATTCGTGATCGCCGCCGAAAAAGAAGAAAGAGGCTTATGACAAAGCTTCGAAGACCACGATCTGATTTGGGCAAACCAAGTTCAGTTGGATAGGAAGCGCAAAAACCTGGAAGAGCGTAATTGAAAGGTCATCGTTTACCACACCTTTCATTAATGTAATCTGAACTTGACTTGCCTTACGAGAACTGTACCAGCATCAAAGTGAGTCAGTCCATTTTATAAATGGAGTGATGAGCATAAAGAAACGGAGCACGGAAGAGCAGATCATCAGATAACTGAAAGAAAATGTGCTGGAAGCTGAAGAAGAGCAGCGGGTCTGCTGTTGACGCCATCCTTGACGGATAGTCAGTCTCAAGCAGTTAGGATTTGGCTGATGAAGCCGACGACTCGGAAACTGATGCCTTGGGCCTGACTTCATCGGCCATACAGCATAGCATAAGCCTGACTACCCATCAAGGAGCAGCCACCGCAAGCGGCTGTGGCTGCTCCGTTCCAAAGTCTCCGATCAGAAATCAGATCGGCCAAACCAACTAACTTTCCAAGTGGATGGTTTGAGGAGACAGTGTTACCATAATCATTTTACTTACACAATTTTCGTTGTCCAGCTCTCTAAATTCCACACTTCGTCAATCCAATCGCTGTAAAACTCTGGTTCATGGCTTACAAGCAAAATTGTACCGTTAAATTCTTTTAAAGCACGTTTCAGCTCAGCTTTTGCCTCAACATCAAGGTGATTTGTAGGCTCATCAAGCACAAGCCAATTTAACTCTCTAAGCATAATCTTGCATAGACGAACCTTTGCGCTTTCTCCGCCAGAAAGCACTCTCATCTGGCTTGATATATGATCTGCTGTAAGCCCGCATCTTGCTAATGCTCCTCTTACTTCAGCATTTGACATGGAAGGGAACTCGTCCCAAATTTCTTGTAAAGCTGTATTTTTATTATCTCTTGAATCTTCTTGCTCAAAATAGCCAGACTGAAGATAAGGATCAAGTTCTATTGAACCTGATATTGGCGGGATTACACCTAATAATGTTTTCAAAAGAGTAGATTTCCCCAGCCCATTAACCCCTTTAATCGCAATCTTTTTATTACGCTCCATTTCAATACTAAAGGAAGTGGTAAGCGGCTCATTGTACCCAAGCACAAGATCTATCGCCTTAAAAATCACCTTTCCTGGTGTTCGTGCAGTTCTAAATCCAAATGTAGGTTTTGGCTTATCTTTCAATTTGTCTACAATATCCATCTTGTCAAGCTGCTTTTGCTTGCTTCTTGCAAGGGTAGCCGTTGCGGCCCTTGCTTTATTCTTCGCAACAAATGTTTCAAGCTTATCAATTTCTTTTTGTTGCTTCTTATATGCTTGCTCGTGTTGTCTTTTTTTCAATGAGAGTGCCTCTAAATACTGCTCATAGGACCCTGTATATCGTTGCATGTTTCCGTCTTCAATATGATAAATGACATTTACAACCTTACTCATGAATGCTGTGTCGTGGGATACTAAAACCAAAGCATTCTCATGGTTAACTAAAAAATCAGTAAGCCAATTGATATGATTCTCGTCCAAAAAATTTGTTGGTTCATCTAAAATTAAGATCATGGGGTTTTCTAAAATAAGTTTGGTTAAAAGTACTTTAGAGCGTTGCCCGCCGGACAGCTCATTAACCATTTTATCCAGACCTATTTCACCTAACCCTAAGCCATTTGCTACTTCATTAATTCTAGAATCGATAGCGTAAAAACCACTTTGCTCCAACATCGCCTGAATATCGCCCACATTTTCAAGCATTTTATCCATTTCACTATCTTGAGTTGCCATTTTTTCATATAAATCGAGCATTTCCTTCTCAAGCTCAAACATATGCTCAAAAGCACCTTTGAGTACATCACGAATGGTACTTCCGGCAGGTAACGCAGTATGTTGATCAAGATAGCCAACCGATATACGGTTGCACCATTCAATTTTTCCTTGGTCTGGCTGAAGTTTACCCATAATTATGTTTAAAAATGTGGACTTTCCATCACCGTTAGCTCCGACCAAACCAACATGCTCACCATTTAAAATCTGAAAAGATGCATTGTTAAGTATTTGCCGTGCACCAAATCCATGTGTTACATTTTGTGCGTTTAGTATGCTCAAAATAATTCCCCTTATCGTTTTAATGTATAGTATATTTCTGTATCTCATTTATCAGCAAAACAGGAGGCTGACGTGTAACCACAGGCTGCAGATATCTCAGCGATAACTTGTCCTCGCTGGCGATGATCATGCGCTGTGCTTCCACCATTCCGATTTTTACAGCAGTTCACGGATGATGAAGAGGTCTTGTAAAATCCCTGTATTAAATACCTGATTGCATAGCCTTAAAGACATAAGAAAGTATATCACAATAACTTACTTATTCAAATGATATTGTCGTCCATTGTCACTTGACCTGCTTCCATTGAGACCGTCTATGACAAAAGTGAGCCATTCCAATAGGACTGACTCACTCTTTTATTGAACCTTTTTTGAAAGGCTGATCACGTCTCTTTCAAGATGGAATATTGTTGCTTGAACTGGTCTCAAAATGTATTTGGGTGAAGGTAGGCAACACTCAGTAGGTCAATTCATATAAAAGTAACAGCATACAGTTTACTCAGCTTGAAAGAGTTATGGGTGAGTTAAGTATGGTTCGTTGGAACACACCGTTCACATCCATGGGGTAGATGTTATCTTTTTTATCTTGATTATGTTGTGCTAATCGCTGTTTACATATCCCCGACGTTATACCTGGGGGTTCATGCTCATATGTTGCCGAAATACTTTTGAAAAACGACTAAAATTGTCAAAACTTAACTCCATGGCGATTTCTGTCATGTACGAATATCCAACCACCATTAGGATCATTCTGAATTGCATCACAATATGAAGATACAATTTTAATAAACGCGTGGGATGCTGTCGTTTTGCAGAAGAAACAACACTTTGACTTTGGAACAAAGATCTACATCACATATTAATATATAATGTTGATTGTATTTAACCCAAATAACACATCTTTTCGGCCATATAATGCATTGTATTATATCACAATATGAAATATAGTGTACTTGTGTTTGGTTCATGTTGGCTGGCGTAATGATTACTTTGCGCAGAGAGGTAGCCGGCTGTACAGGACGAAAGCTATGCATTTGCAGACTGGAAGACGGCTGATGGAGATGAGATGGACATGGCAAGTGGTTTTGCTGATAATATGACACTGATAGCGAATTTTGCGACGTCCTGATCAAGCTGCGTGGACCCAGAGGCCTCATTACTCTACACTGGCGTTAGCAATGATAAAAGGAGATTCATCCGATGGAGCGAATTAATCCGGGTCAAAAAGGAAAATTTCAGTACGCAGTGTTGGACTTCGATGGTACCATTTCGCTGCTGCGTGAGGGCTGGCAGAAGATCATGGTTCCATATTTTATTGATGAATTAGAAAAGGCACCGGGCGCGAAGGAACTGTCTGCAGATGAGATTTCTTATAAGGTGCGCAACTTTGTAACCATCTTAACTGGAAAACAGACCATCTACCAGTGCATCCGGTTGGCAGAAGAAATCACGGCCCTTGGGGGAACACCAGATGACCCTCAGGTGTATAAGGATGAATATCAACGGCGGTTGTTGGTACACATTGATGATCGCCTTAAGGGTCTGGAAGACGGCAGTATTGACCCAGAAAGTCTGACAGTGCCCGGTAGTTACGATTTGCTGGATATGCTGTTGCGCCACAATGTAACGCTGTATCTGGCCTCCGGTACGGATGAGGTGTATGTCCTCAACGAGGCGCGCTTGCTGGGATTTGACAAGTACTTTGGCGAGCGTATTTATGGCGCACAGCGAGAGTATAAGACCTTCTCCAAGAAGATGGTAATTGAGCGGATTCTGCGGGAAAAAAATCTTTCTGGAGAAAGCCTTCTGGGCTTGGGCGATGGTTATGTAGAAATTGAGAACATCCGTGAAGTAGGCGGTTTTGCCGTGGGTGTTCCCTCCAACGAGTCCGAGCGCTGCGGGATAGATGAATGGAAGCGTGAGCGGTTGATTCGTGCCGGTGCCAATATCATCATCCCTGATTATCGCAATATTGCTGAACTGGAAGAAGAACTGTTTCCCAACGGCTAAGGAGGAAGCATATGCCTTTTGAAATATTTGATCGATCCAGGTTAAACCTGCTCCCCTTGCAGGAAAGAATTCATGATTTAGAGTTGGAAACAACTATGCTGCCAGCCGTGGCGGATAACGGCTACCGTCACCCCACGGTTTCACTGCTGGCGGAACGTATCCGCATTGCGAAGGAAAAGCACGCCAACGTCACGCTCATGATGGGTGGTCATGTGATCCGTTCGGGCGTCGCGCCTAGCATGGAAGCCATGATGAAAGCTGGTTATTTGACCCATATTGCCATGAACGGTGCGGCAGCCATTCATGATTTTGAGTTCGCGATGATCGGTGCGACCACGGAAAGCGTTGCCAAGTATATTTCCGAAGGCCAGTTCGGCTTGTGGCAGGAAACCGGTTTGTACAACGAAGCCATCAACGAAGGCGCGAAGCTAGGCTTGGGCTTTGGCGAATCCCTGGGGCGTTACATCCAAGAGCACAACTTCCCCTATAAGCAGCACAGCGTCCTGGCCGCTGGTTATCGTGAGCAGATTCCTGTCACGGTTCATGTGGGCATAGGTTGCGATATTGTTCATGAGCATCCCAATGCGGATGGCGCGGCCATCGGCGAGACGACTTACCGTGATTTCCTCATCTACGCCAAGTGCATCGAGAATCAGGAAAACGGTGTGTTCATGGACTTCGGCTCTGCCGTCATTGGCCCTGAGGTATACCTCAAGGCGCTAAGCATGGCGCGCAACGTTGCTCATCAAGAGGGTCGAAAGATCGGACATTTCACCACGGCGGTGTTTGATCTGTTGGATTTGGAGGGCAAGGACGTCAATGAAGCTCCGCCCAAGAATGATCCCCGTTACTACTTCCGCCCATGGAAAACCATCCTGGCGCGTACTGTGGCCGATGGTGGAGAGGGATACTACGTTCAGGGTGTCCACAAAAACACAATTCCCGCCTTGGCGTGGGAGCTGCTGGGAGGCAAAGGGAGATGACAATTACCCGATTGCGGGAGCTGTTTGACAGATTTCCGACGCTGCGAATCACCGTAGCGGGAGATCTGTTCCTAGATCGTTGGTATGAAATAGACCCTGCTTTGAATGAACCCTCAGTCGAAACAGCGTTGACTGCTTATCAGGTAGTTCGGAAGCGTTCTTCAGCCGGTGCTGCTGGTACGGTAATTAACAATCTCTGCGCAATGCAGATCGGAATGTTAAGAGTGGTTTCTATGCTGGGAAACGATGGTGACGGTTGGGAAACTTTGAATCTGTTGAGGAATATGAACGTTGATGTATCCGGTATCATTGTCAGCGATGAAATCGTGACTCCTTCCTACATCAAGCCACTCTTTCCCCAGGAAGGTAACCGACTGGATATCAAGAACATCAAACCAACACCCCAAGAGATCCAAAACCAACTGATCGTCAACATTGAGTCAGCCCTACAAGTGTCCGATGCACTTGTGCTACTGGATCAGGTTTGTACAGCCGATACTGGCGTGATGACCGCGCAGGTGCGTCAGGCGGTATGTGCTATGGCCAAGAAATATCCCGACAAGTTGATCTGGGCGGATTCCCGCGCCTTCATCCATCATTTCAACGATGTAACCATCAAGTGCAACCAACTGGAGGCTGCACGCATGACAGGCCGTGAGGTAAACGAGGAAAATTTCGACTTGGAAAAGGTCTTTGCCTGCATGGACGATTTGCATGGTAAAACGGGACGTCCAGTGGTGGTTACCTGCGGTGCCCGGGGTGTGGCTGTGGAAGAAGGAGGACGCAAGCAGCTGGTGCCTGCGGTGCGTCAAAAAGGGACTATCGATATTTGCGGCGCGGGGGACGCCTGCTCCGCCGGCATGGTATCGACTCTGTGTGCTGGTGGTTCCTTTGAGGAGGCTGCTGCTGTAGGCAATTTGTCTTCCGGCGTGACTGTGCGGATTATAGGCCAAACCGGCGCTGCCAGCCGCGAAGAGATGCTGGCTTTGTTCCATGAGCAATTGGTAAACAACTGACATGAGCACATATCTAGCGATGGATATAGGCGGTTCCAAATATGTGGTCGCCTTGATTAACGGAGATGGACGAATTTTGCACCGCCGTCAGGGAACTTGGTATTCGCTGAGTGCTAAGACCATCCTGACTCGATTGGTGGAGGAAGCTCGCCTGGTGTTAGCTGAGTCCGACGACTATCCGGTGGCCTGTGGCATTACCATCCCTGGTTTGGCTGACCCGAAACGGGGGCTTTGGGTAGAGGCCACATTCTCTGGTATCCGAGATTTCGCTATCTGCAAAGCGATGGAGGAGGCTCTGAGCATTCCTGCCTATTGCGAAAATGACGGTCAGGCCTATGCCATGGCCGAAATGACCTTCGGATGTTGCCAAGATGTCAAGAACTTCTTGTTCGTTAACGTATCCAACGGCGTTGGCGGAGCTATTGTCAGCGGTGGCAGGCTGCTGAACGGGGAACGTGGTTTTGCTGGTGAAATCGGTCATTGCAATGCAGTGCCGTCGGGGCGCTCCTGTAAATGTGGCCAACGCGGTTGCCTTGAAATGTATGCTGCCGGGCCAGGCATCGCCCACACCTATGCAGAAAAGGGCGGAGCGCCAGATGAAAATGGCTACATGGCTGATTGCAAGATGATAGCACAGAGAGCCCGTGCAGGCGATGTTATAGCCTTAACTGCCTTTGAAGATGCGGGGCGCTACTTAGGGCAGGTACTGGCTATAGCAGTCAATCTTCTCAATCCGTGCTGTATTGTCATAGGCGGTGGTGTAGCCTTGTCCTTTGACTTATTTGCCCCGGCATTACGCCATACGCTTCAGGAGAGAATATATACTTATGCCAACCCAAACATAACGATTATGCCTACGCCTCTGGGCTATGATGCAGGCCTGTATGGTGCCGCTGCCATCGCCATGATGAATCATCAAATTATTGAAGCTAAGGAGAAATTATTATGAAAAACTATTTGCATGCTTATGCTCAAGAACTGAATGAGGCAATGCTCAACCTGGATGCGGGTGAGTTTGAGAAGGTTATTGCTCTGCTGCTGGATGCATATCGCCGGGATGCGCAGGTGTTCATTGCTGGCAACGGTGGAAGCGCTGGTACTGCCAACCACTTTGTGTGCGATTTTAGCAAGAATGCTGTAAAAGGCGGTAAACGGCGCTTCCGTATTCTCTCCGTGTGCGATAACATTGAGAAGATTACAGCCCTGGGCAACGATATAGCTTTCGAGGAAATCTTCCGTTTTCAGTTGGGAAACCTTATGCGCCCCGGCGATGTACTCATCGTGATCAGCGCAAGCGGCAATTCGCCCGATTTGGTAAATGCTTGTGAATATGCCAAGGAGATTGGCGGAAAAATCATCGCCCTTTCCGGCTTCGGTGGTGGTAAAATCTGCAATCACGCAGATGCAATCCTTGCTACCTCAATGAAAAGCTACGAACTCATTGAAGATCTGCACAGCGCCATTCTGCACATGGTCGTTTGCTGGTTCAAGGATAATCAGGATAAACTCCACTGCTGATTTGGAAGAAAGGGATAGATATGCTCAAGAATCTTGTGTTTGACTTTGGTAATGTGTTGATCCGTTTTGAGCCATTTCATATGCTACGCACTCATGTGGATAGCGATGCGGAGGCAGAAGCGCTCTTTCACCTGATTTACGAAAGCCCTGATTGGATTGCCGGCGACTTGGGCTATTTGAGTCGGCCAGAAGTGGTAGAGCGCTTGTGCGCCAGTTATCCTGATCAGGCAGATTTGCTCAAACGTGTGATGCCTGAGTGTCCTTCTATTCTGGTCATGCCTGATGGCACACCCAAGTTGCTGGAGGACTTGAAAAGGGCGGGATTTTCCTGTTACTTCATTTCTAATGTGAATCCTGAGGATTTTCATTATATGCGAGCCAAATATCCCGCGATGGGTGTTCTTGAGGGCATAGCTTCTTACCAAGAACACATTCGTAAGCCAGATGCAGCTATTTATCAGACGTTGCTTAACCGCTATGGACTGAAGGCTGAGGAGAGCCTGTTTGTGGATGATATGCCGGTGAATACAGCAGCAGCTGAGGCACTTGGCTTTAGCACCATCACGCTGACCAATGCAGATGCATTAGAAGAGGCGCTGATGGCACTACCTGAAATTGCTCAAGCTATGGCACGCCTGAAAGATAATTGATACCAGTTATCAAAGGTAACCGATTAGGACACTGGTCATAAATGTTGTGCTATTAGTAATAGACATCGTGTTACCCTTCCTGAAAGGACAGATACCTATTCTGGGCAAACGTATAAGCTTTTTACCGTAACATTTTGTGAATTATTCAGAACTACAAATGTAAAGGTATGTGAGAAGATGAAAAAGAAAATTCTCGTAGCGGCCCATATGGGATGCTTTGGGGGTAACATTCCCGGCAATACAATAGCTTCGGCTGAACTTGCCTTGCGTTCTGGCGCTGACATTATCGAGTTGGATGTCACCATGAGTAGGGATGGACAGTTATTCGTTTTTCATCCAAAGCTCGAGAAACGTTTCTTGAACATGGATATTGACATTCAGGCTATGGAAGCCAAAGATGTGGAACAATTACACTTTGTCAACCAACAAGGTGTAGAAACCAGTCATACCGTCTGCCATTTGGAGGATATGCTGGTGTTTTTGAGAGATCGATGCATTGTCAACATCGACAAGTTCGGCGACCATCCAGCAGAAATCGCCAAGGTGGTACGAGACTTACACATGCAGGATCAAGTAATTGTTAAGAGTCCTGGCAAGCAGAATCACTTTGATATGATTGCCGAGGTGGCATACGATTTGCCTTATATTCCTGTCTTGTTTGATACTGACGTTGTGAGTGATTATCTCAACTCCTGCAAAAGCATCCGTTTCGAAGGAGTAGAAGCTGTTTGGGGACAGGATGATGCTCAGGTAGCCCAGGATGACTATATTGAAAAAATTCATCACATGGGCAAATATATCTGGGTCAATCCCATTCTCTTTAATGATAAGCGTCAGCTTGTGGGTGGCCATAGCGATGATGTTTCCCTGCTGGACGATCCTGATAAAGGGTGGGGGTGGTTGGCTCGGAAGCAGTTCGATATCATCCAGACTGATTGGCCCTTGCAACTGAGTACCTATCTGAGAATGCTAGGTTATTGACGATTTGCGCACTAACAAGAATTCACATCGTTCTGAGTTTTATTATCTATACGCTGAATGTGCCCAAGAAAACGTCCTATGTTGATGTCATCGCTTAACTGTCTGAGTATAGAAACATACGAGGCAACAGGTCACTGAATGTGCAGCGATTTAGTTGCATACAGCACGAATATAGCGAGCGCAATAACGCCGCTAATTAATAAACGGAGGTATACCACATGAAACACATGGTACGACTCGTCTCTCTGTTGCTCGCGCTGCTGATGCTTGCATCTAGCGCCATGGCTGAAACCAAGTTCCCGCTGACCGAAGAACCAGTAACGCTGACTATCATGGCTAAAGTGCAGGCTTCCTATCCGGAGCAGGACCTTGCTCTCGTTTCCAGTTTGGCAGCTTACGAAAAAATGACCGGTGTGCACATTGAGTGGAATAATGTTGATTCTTCCATCATGAGTGAGCAGCTGTCCGGTGCTATGAGCTCTGGCGATCTGCCCGACATCATCTTCAAGAATCAGATTTCTAACGACAATATGTACAAGTGGGGTCAGCAGGGGCTCCTGGTGGACATTGCTCCTTATCTGGAGGAGTATGCCCCCAACTTCTCCGCGCTGCTCAATGCGTATCCTGACATCCGCCAGGCCGTGACCGCGCCCGACGGCTCCATTTACGGCTTTCCACAGGTGGGCCTGACCGCTGAAATGCGCGTGCCTTGCAAACTGTTCTTGAACCAGAACCTGATGGATGCTGCCGGTGTGAGCATGCCCACTACCACAGATGAGTTGGTAACTGTGCTGACTGCACTGCGTGACCTGGATTACGATGGGGATGGCGCTAAAGACGGCATTATTCCCTTCGTGTCTTCTGTAGACAATTTGTACCGTTTCTTTTATGGCTCTTTTGGTCTGAACACCCGTGGCGCTCATCACACAGTGGTGGACGTGGATCCGCAAACCGGTGCCCTTCGCGTGTTCCCTCAGAGCGACAGCTATCGCACGATGGTTGAATATCTGACGAAGATGTTCTCCGAAGGCTTGATTGATCCCGAAATTTACACCAACGGCAACAAGTATACCGGTTCTTTGGCTTCTCAGCACAAACTGGGCGCCTTGTCTTTCACCAACCGCTCCCAGCTTGCCGATGATGTTGTCGACGAGTGGGTCGGCCTAAAGAACGTGCTGATTGGTCCTGACGGTTACCAGAACACGGCTTTCGTACGTTCCAATCTGCATTCCGTTGGCAACTATGTTATTACCACTGAATGCGAAAACATCGAACTGGCGATCCAGTGGGTTGACCACTTCTACACTGATGAGGGTGGACTGTTCCTGCTGATGGGCGAAGAAGGCGTGAACTGGGAACTGGATCAAGAAGGAAATCCTCAGTACACCGAAGCCGCTCTTGCGAAGATGACCCCCGACATGACAAGTGACGCTTTCCTAAGCCTGTTTGGTCTGCTGCCTGGCGGCGGCAATCCCTGTGTTGTGCCGGATGGCCTGTGGTTCAACGAATACGAGCCCGAGTCTGCCGCTACCGCCAAGGCGATGATGCCTTATGCCAATGAGACGATCTGGCCCATCTTTACTTGGGATACTGATGAACTCAAGGTATACAATACCAACAATGGTGACATTTCGTCTTACGTGAAGAACCAAACAGCTCTGTTTGTCTCTGGCCAGTTGGAATTGAACGATGATACCTGGGCTGCTTTCGTGAATGAAATAAACGCCCTGGGTGCAGAAGAACTGCTGGAAACTTACGAATCTGCTTTGACTCGTATTTACGGTGAAGGCGTGGCCTACTAAGCAGCGTCTGACTTGCCGTGGTCAAGTACATAGCTGTAGCAAGTAACTTCGGGGCAGTCGTTGTCGCAAGATACGATTGCCCCCTTTTCAAAACAATGTGCGGCTGCGCAAAGGAGGCTACAACATGAGCGACATCAATGCGTCATCCATGATGATTCACGGTAACAAACGCGCATTCAAAGACTGGAAACGAACATGGGTGCGTTCCCTGAGTAAGTATTGGCAACTTTATCTGCTCTTGATTCCGGTCGTGGTATACTATGTGATGTTCAAATACATTCCGATGAGTGGCATTCAGATTGCTTTTAAGGATTTCAACTTCAAAAAGGGCATCTGGGACAGTCTGTGGGTCGGTTTGGAGCATTTTGAACGTTTTTTTGCCAGCAAAAAGTCTATCAGTATCATATGGAACACCCTGTCGCTAAGCCTCATGTCCTTGATCATCACATTCCCATTACCGATTGCCCTGGCTTTGCTCTTCAATGAACTGCATAGCCAGAAACTGAAAAAAGTAGTACAAACCATTACGTATGCACCTCACTTTGTTTCAACGGTCGTTGTTGTTGGCATGATGTATTCCATGTGCTCCTTAACCACCGGCGTGATCAATAAGCTGATCGTTACCATTGGCATCTCTGAAGAACCACTGTATCTCATGGGATATGCGAAATATTTTCGGATGATGTATATCATCTCTGACGTTTGGAAAAACACCGGTTGGAGTGCAATTATATTCGTATCAGCACTTGCGGCTATTGATCCCTCTCTGTATGAAGCCGCACGTGTAGATGGTGCCAATCGGATTAAACAATTGATCCACATTACCCTGCCGAGCATCATTCCGACCATTGTGGTCATGTTAATCCTCAAGAGTGGTAATGTGCTCAACGTCGGCTTCGAGAAAGCCTATGTGATGCAGACAAATCTCAACCTCAACGTGTCCGAGGTCATCGCTACCTATACCTACAAGCAAGGTATCAATGACATGGAATATGATTACGCTACTGCGATCGGACTGATGGAATCCGTAGTCAATTTTATTCTGCTGATTATTGTCAATTACATGTCTAGGAAACTAAGCGAAACCAGTTTGTGGTAAGAGGGAAAAGCACAATGAAAAAGAGTCGTGACGAAAAAACCTTCCAATGCATCGTCAATTTGATGGCGATACTGGTCGGGGTAATGGTACTGTATCCGCTGATCTATGTTGTCAGCGCGTCCTTCAGTTCGCCCAGCCGGATCATGAGCGGCGAAGTATGGCTGTGGCCTGTGGAACCGACGATCAACGCCTATAAGCGCGTATTCAGCAGTATGGATATCCTCACTGGATATGCCAATACAATCTATTATTCATGCTTCAGTACAGCAATCAGCCTAGTGATGACCATCATGGCGGCATATCCTCTGGCGCAGCGCCAAATGAAGGGGCGCGGCTTGATAACGTTCATGATCATGTTTACTATGTTCTTTTCTGGCGGCATGATTCCGGCTTATATCAATCTGCGTAATCTGAAAATGCTTAATACTGTATGGGCGATCGTAATCCCAGGCGCCATCAGTGCCAGTAATATGGTCATTATGCGCACCTATTTCCAGAATTCGATCCCTGCCGAGTTGCACGAGGCAGCTGAAATTGACGGTTCTTCTCCCTTGGGAACGATGCTGCGGATTGTACTTCCGCTGAGCAAATCCATTCTGGTAGTCATCACGTTGTACTATTTTGTCGGCATGTGGAATTCCTACAGTGCGCCGCTACTGTATTTGCGAGATCGAATCAAATGGCCTCTGCAGATTTTCCTTCGCCAGATGCTGATCAATTCTGATATGGGCGATATGGGCGAAACCGTTGGTGAAAATGATTTGGAAACCCAGTTGCTTTACGAAGCCTTGAAGTACGCTATCATTGTGGTATCTGCTGTGCCTTTGCTGGTCATCTACCCTATGATACAACGGTTCTTCCAAAAAGGCATCATGATGGGCTCCCTCAAGGGGTAAGCACATTTAGGTGTCAGGAAATTGCCTTATTTAAATACTAAAGCGGGTTGGGGTCATGCATGAACAGGGAGGCTTGAGAATAGCTACCTGTGTTAATAACTCAACCCTTTTTTTCTATGCCCCAATAATTGTAGGGAATGAGAGGCATTACTGAAAACTGCCTTCAAATGATTCATGTTTATGTATTTCTTGCTGCCCCACTAGGTGTCTCAATATGTTTCAGACGGGCACAAACGAGCATCAGTGCAGAATTGGCGTCAGGAAAAATTTCCACCACATGGGTGCACTATCGGATCTGGCAGTCCGGGCGTTCAATAACACTGCTCGTACGGAAAATTGTAGTAGGGTATGTCCTCAACCTGGCGTACGGACATCCCTGCGCGGTACATCTTAATCAGCGCTTCCTCTGCGCTGCTTTCACAGCGGCGATAACGATCAATGATCGCTGTCTCGAAGGACACGCCCTTCAGGCGCGGCACAAGCAGCGTGATGTCTCCAGAGGCCGTGACGAAATTCCGATCGTAATGAGCGGTGTAGTACCTCTGACGGACCTAGTATCGCTCGCAGCGTGTCACCTGCGTCAGTTTATCAAAGCAGCTCATTCAGCGTTTCTTCCACGCTTCCACGTATGTTCCCGAATTTGATCCTTGATTTCTAACCTCTTTCAATTTACAATCTTCTTAGGCAGGTCTTAGGCTTCTATCAAGTGTGTGATGTAGAAACTTCATTCTATCAGATAGCAGTCAACCTTGTCTGTTTTATTGTTTCTTACCAAAGATAGGAGATGGTCAGCACATGAAGACTGTGAAGCATCAGGTGATGCGCAGCATCAATACAACCGCGCTGTTGCAAGCCATTCATCAACATGGAGCCATGTCCCGTCAGCTATTGCATCAACGAACAGGTTTAAGCTGGGGAGCCATATCCAATATAGTTTCAGATTTGTTGTCTGAAGGAATTCTGGTGGAAATGCCTGTGGAGGTGAAACACAGTGGACGCCCTTCCACGGAAGTGGACATCAACCCACGGAAATTCCTTTTTGGTGGTATTGATATCAATATGCAAGGGCTTAGTTGTGTCATCACCAACTTGATAGGCCGGCCTATGATATCACTATACGAGACTGACATTGGCAATACTTCACAAGCCGTGCTGGAAAGATGTTCGGCTCTTTTATACAAAGCATTGCACGATTTGAACATTGAAGTACAGGAGCTAAGTGGTATCGGCATATCCATCCAGGGATCCATTGACAGTACCTCCCGCATTTCTCTGTATTCTCCCCATTTGCCCGAGTGGAACAACGTTCCTGTTTGCGACTATTTTCAGAACATATTCGATATTCCTACCTTTCTATTTCATGATACCAACGCCATGCTTCTGGCAGAACGGAGGAAAAACAGTTACAATGCTCAGCACATGGTTTACATCCGCCTGAGCATGGGCTTTGGTATGTCACTGTTTATGAATGGTCGGAGTTACACAGGTGCCGATGGGAATGCCAGTGAATATGGACATACGATCATCAAGCCTGACGGCTTGCGGTGTACCTGCGGTAATAACGGCTGCCTAGAGGCCTATGTATCCGGCCGGAGTTTGCTGCATCAAGCCCAAGAAGGAGTTGCCCACGGCGTCTGCAACATCTCCCTGGAGGATATGGATGATACAGGGAATTTGCTTCGGTTGGCACACGCAGCGCGTGACGGTTTGAACTTTGAGCGATCTCTGTTCCAGCGGATGGGACATTACTTCGGAATTGGCATTGTTAATTTGGTGAATGCACTGAATCCCGAATTGATTGTAGTGGGTGGTAGTTTGGCGCAGTTTTCTGACTTGTATATGGATGAAGCTTTAAAAATAATAAAAATGCGAGCATGGAAACACAATCGTGTCAAGGTTGTTTTATCCAACCTTTCTGCTGACGGCGCGGCTATTGGGGCAGCTGTGAGCGTGGTGAAGTTTCTGCCTGCCAGTAATGTGCCGGATGCTGTTAAACATCTGTTCGATATAGGTTATCAATACTAAGTTTACCTGACCTGCTCCCGGCAAAATGTTGGGTACAACCGTGCTGGAAATCTACCGAAAGCTTGGATGGCTGAGTCGAATTTGCGCTTTTTGTCTGGAAAGACTTCGAAGGCCTTTTTTCTATGATATCGTCAGATACAAGCCAATCATTTTCAGAGAATTAACACTGACATCTGGTAAAATATAACCAACTGCTTTTCTGTAGTCATTAACAATCATTTGCATGAACCCAAAGCCAAACGGGGGAAAGCTTTCAATTTAATACTCATTCATCTTCGCTTTCTTATTCAAATCGACTGAAAATAGCATTCCCGTTTCATCATAATAACGGAAGGAAACTTACCATGTATATCATTTTTTGAACCACATGGTTTATTTTGCTTTTCATGGGGAGGCAGACAGTACCAGCCATACAGTAGGTTAGTATATGTACTAAAACGGTTACTATCGATGTATTATCTATTACGTCAAATCAATGGCAAAAAATCAGCTGCATTCCCACAAGGATATACAATCCAGCAGGAATGCAGCTGATAGCCGATAATCCGAGAATGACAACCAAATCTCCTAAATTAGTCGGATTAATCAGAACAACTGGCGAATTGGGATTACCGAATTTACTTGGAATACTGTCATGGTTGCATTGCTTGTCAATGATAAAGGTATGATTTTGTGTTGTTCAACTATTGATTTCCAAGTATCTCCCAAGCTCATCTACAGTTAATTTCTCGTTCTCAATCAGATAACCAATCAACACAAGCATCTGCACTTTGGATTATCTGATCAGTCTCAGGTATGGAATCAGCTATGATTATCAATGCCACATTAATATTTCCCAAGAGATGCTGTGACATCTAGCAAAGCCAGACCATCTTTTACAGGTCTTCTTATGGGAGCGCTAGACGTAAAACTGTCCTTCTCATATCCATTATCGAGCATGAACTTGCCTACTACCTCGTGCAGCGTGGCGGCTTGCGCAGACATTTCTTCACTGGTCGCCGAGTTCTCCTCTGCAGTGGCAGCATTTGTCTGCACAACAGATGATACTTGATTAAGCCCATCCTTGATTTGTTCTATAGCCAATGCCTGCTCTTCAGATGCATCATCTATATTTTTAATACTTGCAATAACCAATTTAGTCTTTTCTCTAATATCCAATAGAATCTGGGCTGTCTGTGTCGTCATTTGCGTTCCTTTAGACACAGTAACGACAGAGGCTTGGATCAATTCTGCCGTTTGCTTTGCAGCTTCCGCTGACTTAGCAGCGAGGTTACGCACTTCGTCAGCCACAACTGCAAATCCCTTGCCGGCATTACCCGCACGGGCAGCTTCAATAGCAGCATTCAAAGAAAGAATATTGGTCTGGAAAGCAATATCTTCAATAACCTTAGTAATATTAGCAATCTGGCCAGATGCAGTATTGATCTCCATCATAGCATCTGTCAGCAGTTTCATTTGTTCATTTCCAGTTTCTACTCCTGTACCAGCCTGTTCTACATATTGTGTTGCTACCTTAACATTTTCAGAGTTCGATGCGGCCTGTTCAGCAACCTTAGTTACTGTAACGCTAAGTTCTTCTATAGAGGAAGCCTGCTCCGTCGATCCCGATGCTAGCGCTTGTGCCCCGCTTGACACTTGTGAAGCTCCTATAGTGACCTGCTCTGCTGCTGTGTTAATTGTTAGCAGTGTTTGATTTAAGGAGTTAGCAGTACGCTCTATAGCTTTCTTGATTGCCGCAAAATCTCCTATATAATCCATTTTCACATCAATTCGCATATCACCCTGTGACATCCATCCGAGTTTTTCCGAGATATCGTTTATATACGAAGTGAGGAGCGCATTTGTCTTTCGGATGCTCTGTGCCATTTTGCCCATCTCATCCTTGCTTTCATAGTTGATTTTCACCTGCATATTGCCCTTGGACATCTCGTCATAAACGCTTACGATTTCCGTTATTGGCTTCATAATCGAACGGCGGATGGCAAAAATGATGTTAATCGTTGCGACTAATGCTAAAACCCCGGCGGCTATAAGTATAATCCATGCCTGTCGGAAAGCCTCCGCAGCTATTTGATCTTGCGCCTCAGCTGCCACCGTTATCGCATCGGAGAGCTGTATGACTGATCCATCCAGCTCATCGAAGAACGGCAGATACTCAGTCGAGAACGTCACTTTTGCGGCCGTCGTGCCCTCTTCTGTACCGAGCATAACTTCATCATACAATTTCTCTCTGATAGATGAACCGTTACCCGCAATGGTTAAAATCTCGTCAATAATCTTTTGTGTTGATTCATTTGCAACTGATTTGCTCATCTCATCAAGCCGCGCGCTCATGCTAGTAGAATATTCGCTTGCTGAAGCAAACTCTTCTTCCATGCCAGCCGCGTCCTGACGCATAAACACGCGGGCTATATGCAACTGGATATTAGAAACATCATTTTTTATCTCAGCAATGTTTCGTGTGGTCGGCACTATCATATCGGAATACTTCTGGGTAACTTCCGTCATGTTTGAAATGCTGATAAATGAGACGCCCATAATCACACTCATCAGCAACAGCACTATACCGAAACCTAAAATAAGTTTCCCACTGATGGATAGGTTTTTCATAATGTTTTCTTACCTCCTAAATTTGGGTGCTTTTGATATTTCACCTATACGCTTTCCATTGCATATTTTGTGACTATTTCGGTGATTGCCCGGCAGATAAATCATGTTG
>JAEYQQ010000057.1 GCA_023409955.1 Bacillota bacterium
ATATACTGGCTGACAGCCATGTGCAGCATCCTGCGCTGCTCCTTGAGCTCATAAGCCTGGGATTTTAGTTTATCCTGCAGCTGTTGATAAGGCGCTGTTTGAAACAGCCTTTGAAAAATCTTGCGCCGCTCCTCTGTGGTGGCAGTTAAAAGCTTACGAAACTCCCCTTGCGCGATCATAGCGATTTGGGTAAACTGGGCCCTTGTAATGCCCATGATCTCCTCTATCGCAGCGTCCACGCCTTTTGTCTTCTCTACGATCCTGCCATCGGGATAGGTCAGTGTAGCCCAGGCCTTTTCAGTTGTTAAGCCGCCGCCTCGAAGGCTTGGCCTTAGGTATTCGGGATTACGGCGAACGGTATATACCTTTCCGCCGTAGTCAAAAACCATTTCCACATATGTTTCCGTATCCGCTTGGGCATACTTGCTGCGCATCATACCAGGCTCGCGCATATCGCCGCTGGGCTCACCGTATAGTGCAAAAGCAACGGCATCAAAAATAGAGGTCTTGCCAGCTCCTGTATCCCCGGTAATCAGATAAATCCCCTTGTGACCCAGGCTGCTCATGTCGATGGTTGTCCGCCCTGCATAGGGGCCAAAGCCGGAGATGGTTAGTGAAAGCGGCCTCATATTCCATCCCCCCAAATCTCAGCAATCATGTCGGATACCCATTGGTGCTGCTCCTCTGTCATGGGCTGCCCGTTTTGCTTTTCATAAAAGTCAGAAAATAAATCAACTGGTGTGCTTTTATTTACATGGCCGGTGGCGGTCAGTATCTGGCTGGACCGTGTTCTGATGTTGTCATAATCCAGCAGCACCACATTGGGGTAAAGGACTCGCAGCTTGCCGATGGCATCCATTACATCCTCTTCATCGGTGAGGGTGATGTGAAAATAGTCCGCCTTCCCAACGGCTTGATAAAACGCCCGGGCGGTGAGCTCCATGTAGCTGCCCCGCAGCTCCCGCACATCCCGCCTAGGTACAAGCGCAACTGTGCGAATAGCTATATTCCCTTTCTCCTTCATCTCCACCACGGTAACAGATTTCTCCTGCCCCGCTTCAGAAAAGGAGTATTTCAAAGGTGTGCCACAGTAGCGTATGGTCTCCCTGCCTACGTTTTGCGGCCTGTGGATGTGCCCTAAGGCCACATAATCAAAAGGTACAAAAACTGATGCGTCCACATTGTCTACGGTACCTACTGTAATATCTTCCGATTCGCTGAGCACCGCCCCGGTAACAAACTGGTGCGCCACCAGAAGGCTGCGCTTTTGCGCATTCACCTCCATGGCGTTTACCACAAGGGATAAGGCGCTGGTATAGGAATCGATCTGGTCGTTGGGAAAGAACCTGCGCACATGGGCCGGCCGCAAAAAGGGAAGCAGATACACATCCAGCTCTCCGTATTCATCGGTTATGGTGACCGGCTTTACATCTCCATCATACACCTGGGAAAGATATATGCCCCGCTGATCCATGAGCCTTGCACCAAAGGCGATTCGCTCCGCCGAATCATGGTTTCCACTGATAACAAAGGCCTTGATATCAAGCGATGCAATTTGGAACAAGAAGTCATCAAACAGCTGCACCGCCTCCACCGGCGGTACAGATTTATCATATACATCCCCGGCGATGATCACCGCTTGGGGCATTTCTCTTTTTACAATGTCAATCATTTGATTCAGTATGTATTTTTGATCCTCTACCATGGAGAATTCCCCAAACCGTCTGCCCAAATGAAGGTCTGATATATGAATGAATTTCATTCCGTGAAGGTTTCCTTTCCAGCGTTTAAGGCAACTTTTTTCGATTTGAAATGGAGAGTCTGTTTACTCCTCCCATTTCCAGATACTCTTTCTGCCCAGCACATCCACGATTTCTATGGCCAGTTTCCCAGAAAGCATGGGCACCTCCAGTAAAGGTGTGATATCAGGGCTGTGCCGGAGCCTGGCGGAATGGGCATGGGATATAAAGACGCCTTCCTTGACATACCCTGCCGACCATTGGTCCACTGCATCCAGTGGGCCAAAGGAAAACCCAGACGGTATCTTTTTCAGGCCGGCTTCCATTGCATTTTCCAGGGTATAACTGAAAAGCTCTACCTCATAAAAGCCCAGGGCAGACCGCACTGTAGCATCCAGCTGCGCCTTTTGCGCTGCACAGGGCCATTCCAGTAAAAAGTCCTGGTCCAAAAGACGCTTGCGGGAAACGGACACTGCGCCTGTTCCAGCATCTACGCCCAAAAATCTGCGTTCATTTTTGGCGGCTGCCATCAGCGTGGTGCCTGAACCGCAACATAAGTCCGCCACCAGATCACCGGGCTTGGTGGTGGTTAATATGATCCTCTCCAGCAAGCGCAGTGGCTTTTGGGTATCATAACCCGTCCGCTGAGGATCCTTTTGCTGCAGATGGCTGACATCTGTCCACACGTCGCTGGGATAAGCAGGTTCATCATCGTAATAGGTATACACTTTGCCGCCCGCCTTAATGCTGCGGTAAGCTCGTCCATGCTCGTCCACTTGGCGGCGCATATGGTTGTCACGGTTTTCCGCCCTGCTGATGGGTGCCTTTGTAATATCAAAGTCATATACGTCCGTCTTTTTATAGAACAAGATGTTATCGTGCTTGCGGCTGAAGTGCTTTACCGCCCTGCCGCCAGTTTGATACACCCAGATGATATCGTTAACCATGTTTCGCTCACCAAAGATTTCATCACACATGATTTTCAGATGTGCATGGGTGCGGTAGTCGATATGTAAAAAGAAAACCCCGGTATCCCGCAAAAGCTGCCGGGCCAGGGTAATCATATCCCGCATAAAGGCAAAGTACGCCTCTTTGGTTGGATAACGGTCCACGTAAGCAGGCAACAACAGCTGATGCCGACCAGTTGTCCAGCCTTCACGCCCTACCCGCATGCGGTGCTGGAACACATCTCCTGTTAAGAAGGGGGGATCTATATACAGGCACTGCACCTGACCTGAAAATTGATTTAGCAGCCGGGTAGAAAGCCGGACTGCGTCACCCTGCAGCAAAAGACCTCCGTCTCCTGTACCATGGCTTTCCATCCAAGCGCTGCCCTGTGACCACATTATCCATCCCTCCCAGAAAGGAATGTTCTTTTCATTTGTTCATAGGCTTCAAGCTCTTCGCTTAGCGCAATCAGAAATGCACGGTGCTTGTCCTCTTTTGATAAAAGAACAGCAGCCACCTTTACAGCATCAACAAAAGCTGCCTTCAAACCCTTCCGGCCGCTTTGCATCAAGGGGCACACCGGCCAAGCCCTTACATCCATGGTTATGTTCGCTAAAAAAGTACCATCCTCCTGCACCGTACCCTTCATCACCAGAGGAAATATACGGCAGCTTAAGGGCCTATGATCCCGTGGGCATTCTCCATGGCATACAAGACGGCTTCCCAGCCGGTCAGGGATGACCTTCGCCCAGGAACAGTCCGTATAAAACCTTTCCTCTCCCGGGAAAAGCAGCATCCCATCCTCCTCGCCACCTTGACAGCAGGCAGCACCGCAATACTTTCCGCAATTCATGGCAAGAGGTGTCAGGCATGTAAGCATATCACGAGCTGTATCCAACGCATCGACCAAGCTTAAATCCCCTTTATCAAATGCTCCGACAGTATCTTTATGGCTATCAGCAGCAGCATCACACCGCCTACAATGCCGGCCTTTTGACTGAGCACTTCCTTCATTTTTGTGCCTACCAGTACCCCTATGGTACATAGCGCAAAGGTGGTGAGCCCAATCACCAGACCATGCTGCATGGCATAATCCCCCGACACAGCCAGGGACACTCCCACCGCCAGTGCATCCATGCTGGTGGCAGCGCCAAGCACCAACAGCCGCCCCCAGTGCATGGGATCGCCGACGCAATCATCCTCAGGATCTTTTTTCAGTTCATCCCAAATCATGCGCCAACCGGTAATAAGCAAAAGACCAAAGGCCGCCCAATGATCCAACACCAACAAACAAGACCGTAAGCTTCGGCCTGCCATAAGCCCAACAGCTGGCATCAGCGCTTGAAAAAGCCCAAAACAAAGGCCCACCTTCAATGCTTTTAAGAAGCTTGGCTTTTTTAGCATGGCCCCTGTTGCCGCTGCTGCTGCCAAAGCATCCAAAGACACGGCCAGCGCCGTGACCATCAGCTCCAAGCTGCCCATGCTCTTCCCCCTCTTGCCAAACACATGACAGCGGCAAGCATAAATTGTAACCAAAGCGCCGCCCATACAAGAAGGGTTATATGCATTTTAGCATAAAAATAGACGTGTCACAATCCACGCATTGACAACGCTGCTCTGAGCCCCCTGGTGGATTACCGCCATGTTACTCCTAAGTGGTAAAAAAAACTCCCTGCCATATATGACAAGGAGTTTTGTTGTATCAAACCTTAATACCTGGGATTTTGCCTTTGATAGCAATCGCGGCAATAGACGGGTTTGTCTCCGCGGGGCTGAAACGGAACCTGGGTGGTGGTGCCGCAACCATCACAGATTACTTCGTACATTTGACGATCGCCATTGCCTCTTCCACGGCCATCGCTGTTACGGCGGTTGGCGCGGCAAGAGGGGCAACGGCCAGGCTCATTTGTGAAGCCTTTCTCGGCGAAGAAAGCCTGTTCAGATGCTGTGAAGGGGAATTCGGCGCCGCAATCACGGCAGACAAGAGTTTTATCGGTGTACATAGGTGTACCTCCTAGTTTTATTGTCCAGTCGTTGTTAATCTTCGTTGTAGCAAATGGCTCTACAATCAGTCACCGGACGTTGCAAAAAACCAAGAGATATACTAAGAAAACCAATACATGAACTCATATATTATAGCACGTATTATTTTAAATGCAAGCCATTTACAAAAATGTTTTTATATGATAGGCTTTACAACCTTCATAGATTGCTTAAGTCATGCTCATTGCCATTGTCCTGACATACGTGGTATAATCTCTTCAGCGCCCGCATGCGGGCAAAAAACACAAGGATGGCCCCATGATCGACATATTGCTTGCCGCCTATAATGGCGGACATTTTTTGAAAGAGCAGCTGGATTCCCTTTTGAAGACAGCAGTAGGCGACGCGCGCGTGCTGGTGCAGGATGATGGTTCTTCAGATGACACCGTGGAGATTCTTCATGCTTATCAAAACGCTCACCCTGATGTGATCCGCATTGTCACCGGCCCAGACCATGAAAAAAGCGCTAAGGGCAACTTCATGAGCCTGTTGCTTGCAAGCGATGGGGATTATCTATTCTTCAGCGATCAGGATGATGTATGGGCGCCTGACAAGGTATCTGCCTCCATGCAGCGCATGCGGGAAGGTGAAGCGCAGTACGGCAAAGACTGTCCACTGCTTGTCCATACTGACCTTGCGGTGGTGGACGCAGCACTTACCCCCATCGCGTCCTCTTTCTGGAAGTATCAAAAACTGGATCCGCAGCCAACGCTGGCCCGGCTGCTGGCGCAAAACAGCATAACCGGCTGTGCCACTTTGATCAACCGCCCCCTGGCTGATTTGATGAAGCTCGGCTCTCCGCAGGATATGCTGATGCACGACTGGTGGGCAGCACTTTGCGCCGCTTCTATGGGGCATATCTTAACAGTGGACAAGCCGTTGATACAATACCGTCAGCACGGAAGCAACCAATTGGGTGCCACCGGCTTTGATCCAAAGCGGGATGTAAAGCGGGCTGCCCAGGATGGTGCCAGCATACAGAAAAGGCTTCATGATACCATGGCGCAGGCCAAAGCATTTTGCACATGTTATGAAAGCATGATGCCTGAAAAGGTTTGGCATCTAGTTTTTCGTTATGCCTCACTTCCGCTTTACAAAAAGCCCTTGCGGCAGTTGATGCTGCTAAGGCATGGATACCTGAAAAAAGGCATCTTGCGGGCCTTGGGTCAGCTGTACTATATTTGATACGATATTTAGAAGGATGATAATGCATGGCTAAGCTTTATTTTCGGTATGGGGCTATGGGATCCAGTAAAACAGCCAACGCCATCATGGTTCAGCACAATTATCATGAACGTCATCAAAAGGTGCTGATGGTAAAGCCGATGCTGGACAACCGCGACGGTGAGCGCACCCTCCGCTCCCGCTCCGGCCTGACCACCGAATGCACCTTTATGGAAGAAATTGATTCCCTGAATATTCATGAATACGATTGTATTATTGTAGATGAAGCCCAGTTTTTGACCAAAGCTCAAGTAGAAGCCCTGGTTCGTTTGGTGGATGATGAAAACATCCCTGTGATTGCTTATGGCCTCCGGGCTGATTTTCAGGGCAACCTGTTTGAAGGCAGTCAATGGCTCCTGGCCTGGGCCGACACCATTGAAGAGGTAAAAACCATTTGCTGGTGCGGCAAAAAAGCCATCTGCAACGCCCGTGTATATAATGGCAAGGTGGTCAAGCATGGCGACCAGATTGTTCTGGGAGGCGACAACCGCTATGTAAGTCTATGCCGACGCCATTGGCAGCGCGGGGAGCTGGGGGCCTACAAAGATTTATCAATGGAAGATTGATGTAAATTAGCATGAATAAAAGACCGTCCAGCTTATTAAGCTTTGTGACGGCCTTTTTGATATTCTTAAAATCTGCTTTTCTACCCATAGTTCTTGAGAATGCTCAACCCTTAACGTTTTGCTCATTAGAGGCATACCGCACAGGAACTCTTCTTAATCGCAGCAGTACCCCCGCCGCCGTGCATATGCTGCCCAGCACAGTCAGCAATATACGATGCTGTATGACAACCGCCTCAAATGCCTGAGCTGTGGTAATGGTGATACCCTCAACTAATGCATACTTTGCATCGGCAGCCAACATCAACAGGCCACCAGGCAAATTGGCCGCAGGAAACCGAGCAAACCCGTAGATTCCAAATAGAAGGAAGACCACACCTGCCGCCGTGAAAATCCAGCCAGCCAGCCTTGTACGTATGGGCTTTTCCCGCATACCCGGAACAATCAGTTCCTTTACCCAGGAAGCAAACCTGGCTGCGGTTTCAAAACCATACCGATTCTTGGAAATTACGTCAAATGCAACGGCTGCAAGAAGCACCAATCCTTTTACCACCTGCTGCAAATTTTGGTTGACACCCATGATGATCATGCCGTTATTTAGTGTACCCATAATCAATGCACCAATCAAAGCACCGCCCACCGTGCCAATGCCGCCGGATGCGGAAGCTCCGCCAATGTAGCAGGCAGCGATAGCATCCAGCTCATAGTTCTGTCCAGCCAGCGGGAATGCAGAGTCAAAACGTGCTGCGCAGATCAAGCCAGCCACCGCAGTCAAAAAACCCATATTCGTATATGCCAAAAAAAGCAGCCTCTTGGTATTGACACCAGACAGCCATGCGGCTTTCGCATTGCCACCCATGGCATATAGGTGACGCCCGATGACGGTGCTCCCCGTCAGGTAAGAATAGGCAAGAAGAACAATGCCCATGGATATTAGCACTGTTGGCACCCCCCGATGCTGGGCCATCGCACCAAAGAACCAGACCAGTGCAGCGCTTACGATTGCAAGCTTGCCAAGAAGTACAAAGGCGCTTCCCACCTCATAGCCCTTTTTCCGCCGGCTGATGCGGCCAAGTAGCGAAAATGCACAAAACACGACGGCCACCAACAAGCCTACCAGCAACGCGGTGGCATTGTATTTGATGCCAGAGACAGTAATTCCGCCAAAATAATCAGGAATGTACCCTGAGAAAAGCCCTGTGAACTCCTTGGGGAATCCGTTGTATGTCTCGCCGTTGAGTATAATTAGTGTCAGACCACGGAAAAGAAGCATGCCTGCCAGTGTAACAATAAAAGGCGGGATACCTACATAGGAAATCCAATACCCTTGCCAAGCACCTATCAATATGCCGATGCCAAGGCAGCCCAAAATCATGATGTACGGATCGATAGCCCAGGCCTTTCTGGCAAAGCTGGCGCAAGCCATCACCATAGCCAGCACTGAACCTACGGAAAGATCAATATTGCCGCCGGTGAGGATACAAATCAGCATACCCACTGCCAGTATCACAACATACGCGTTCTGGAAAACGATGTTGGATACATTCATCGGCCGAAGCAGATTGCCCTTGGTGGTAATCTGTAAAAGCAATACGATGGCCACCAGCGCAATCAGCATGGAGTATTGCCGAAGGTTCCCCTTGAATGTTTTTTTCAGCACGCTCATGCGCCGATTTCCCCCTTACTTGCCTTGATGATATAGCTCATTATCACTTCTTGGGAGGCTTGCTCTGCGGGAAGCTGTGCCACCACTCGCCCCTCATTCATCACGTATATCCTATCGCACATGCCCAGCAGCTCCGGCATCTCCGAGGATATCATCAATATGGATTTACCCTGGGACGCCAGGAAATTTATGATCTGATAAATCTCGTACTTTGCTCCAACATCCACCCCACGGGTGGGCTCATCCAGCAAAAGAATGTCGGGCTCGGAAAATATCCATTTTCCCACCAGCACCTTCTGCTGATTACCGCCGGACAGGTTGCCCACTAGTTGTTCCACCGTAGGCGATTTAATACCAAGTCTATCCTTCATGTCTTGCGCAGCGAGTGTTTCCGCATCCTTGTCCAATACACCATTTTTGCTAATCCGCTCTGTCTTTGCCAAGGTCAGGTTATGTTTGATGCTGTTGGGTAGTACCAATCCGTTTCCCTTGCGGTCCTCGGTGATGTAGGCGATTCCATGGCGGATGGCCTGAGGGATAGAACTTAGCGTAATCTCTGATCCATCCTTGTATAGCTGCCCGGATATTTTCACCCCGTAGGACTTGCCAAATACCGACATGGCCAATTCTGTCCGCCCTGCGCCAATCAACCCAGCAATGCCAGCCACCTCGCCCCGGTGCAAGGTGATAGACACATTGTCTACTACCTTGCGGCTGACAAACTGAGGGTGGTACACCGTCCAATCTTTGATTTCTAGCGCCACAGGGCCGATGTTCCTTTCCCTTCCTGGAAAGCGGCTGGTCATCTCACGGCCTACCATGCCACGGATGATCCTGGCTTCACTCATCTCATCCACACCCTTTATTAGGGTTTCAATGGACATGCCATCCCGCAAAACAGTGACCCGGTCGGCACAATAGCTGATTTCGTTAAGCTTGTGGGAGATAAGAATGGAAGTTATCCCCTTTTCCTTCTTCAACTGAACCAAAAGATCCAGCAGCTTTTTTGCATCGCTTTCATTCAGGGATGAAGTAGGCTCATCTAATATCAGCAGCTTTACATTCTTGGCCAGTGCCTTTGCGATTTCCAGCAGCTGCTGTTTTCCCATGCCAATGTCCTTAACAAGGGTTCGGGGGTTATCCATCAAACCTACCACCCGCATGAACGCTTCGGCAGTTTGATAGGTTTTGTCCCAGTTGATGACACCGCGCGTTTGCTGCTCATTGCCCAGAAACATATTCTCCCCAATAGACAAATAGGGCACCAACGCCAGTTCCTGATGGATGATGACGATGCCCTGCGCTTCACTGTCCTTGATGGTATTAAACCGGCATATCCTGCCTTGATAAATCACATCCCCCTCGTAGGAGCCATAAGGATAGATACCGCTGAGTATATTCATCAGGGTAGATTTTCCGGCTCCATTCTCTCCGCAGACGGCATGGATTTCCCCTTCCCTGACAGCGATATTCACGCGGCTTAAGGCCTTAACCCCCGGGAAGAGCTTTGTAATATCCTGCATTTCAAGCAGCCAATTGGACAAGGGCTTCGCCTCCCATGTGGAAAGGAGAGACGGACAAGGGGCTTATTCGTCCGTCTCTCCCGGTATATGAGCAAGTCCAGGTTTGTAAGTCTATTTCAGCTGGTCCTCGGTGTAATAGCCGCTTTCGATCAGCAGCTCTTTGTAGTTGTTCACATCGGCAAACACTGGCGCACACAGGTAGGTGGGTACCACCAGAACGTCGTTGTCATAAGTCTTATTGTCGTTGGTCTCAGGCACTTTACCGGCCATGATATCCTGCACCATGGCCACAACCTGCTTGGCAAGAGTACGGGTATCCTTGAAGATGGACATGGATTGCTTGCCGGCGATAATGTTCTTGGTATTGGCAATGTCGCAGTCCTGGCCAGTGATGATGGGGAAGGGATCAATGCCAGCAAGTGTCAGGGACTGGGTCACGCCCAGTGCCGTAGAGTCGTTGGAGCAGAGCACCGCATCCAGCTTCTTGCCATCGGCATAATAGGCAGACAAAAGGTTATCCATACGAGCCTGGGATTTTTCCGAGGACCAGGCGGGGGTTGCGATGGCTTCAAATTCAACTTGGCCGCTGGGCACTACAACCTTACCCGCATCAATGTAGGGCTTGATAACATCAAAGGCTCCCATGTAGAAATAACGGGCGTTGTTGTCATCAGGTGAACCACCCACGATTTCAACATTGAAGGGACCAGCTGCGTTTTGAAGATCCAGTGCTTTCTCTATGTACTGGCCCTGGATGGTGCCAACCATGTAGTTGTCAAAGGTGGCATAGTAGCTCACAGCATCGGTGCCCATGATCAAACGGTCATAAGCAATGACAGGAATGCCTGCAGCTTTGGCATCACTAAGAACGGTATTTAATGAACCGCCGTCGATGGATGCGATAACCAGCACCTTGCAGCCGCCGGCTATCATGGCTTCCAGCTGAGTGACCTGCATGGCAACGTTGTTGTCGGCATACTGAAGGTCTACTTCAAAGCCGGCAGCTTCCAACTGTGCCTTCATATTTGCGCCATCCTGATTCCAGCGCTGGAGGCTTTGGGTAGGCATGGCAACACCGATTTTGTCGGCAGCCAGTGCCCCTGTAAAGGACAAACACAGTGCCAGAACCATAAGAACCGCAACAAGTTTTTTCATAGAGACAACTCCTCTTTTTTTATTTCAGGCGGCCCCGCCGCCCAAATGATGCAAAGATGCAAGTGAACATATATATACTTACCAAACGCCATGCGCGATGGACATCAAGGCTGACGACTTGCTGTACGCCTTAACTGCTATAAAAGGTATGATGCTTTATGTGAACATATGCATTGTATATCCAATCATATTATCCGATGGTGCTTTCTCTCATTAGGGGTTGATATTCACTTAACATGTGTGCGTATTTATAGAAGAATTGGAAATGTTACATGGAGCTTTGTATGATATGTTGTATGTGAAATCAGCAGAAAGGCTGGAGGGATATGCATGGAAAAGGACCTGATGTAAAATTCGGTGAACACCATGGCGCTGCTGACACATGCAAAAAAAGCCCCCAAAAGGGAGCCTGATAATAGCTGAGGCGATTGATCTTCGCCCCTACTACTGTATACTTTTATTGCTTTCTATTTTAAAATCATTATGGTAACGCATTTGAATAAGTACATTGATAAGCGCCAGCGGCTGCCAAATAGAGGTGCATCAGATTCTCTTTGAAAAGAACATTTGCTCAAGTATCAAAAGTTGACTATCTGCCTGCATCTTATCAAGAATCCGTTTCTTGTCTTCTCCATCTGCCGGTATGGGGCGGAAGTCGTTGGCAGGGATGCTGCCGGTGGTCAGCACAGGAATCAGCTTAAGCTGTACACCTTTATATGTATCACTCTCCCAGAGAAACTCCGCTTGCACAGCACAGCCGTCAAACTCTGTCAAGTTATGGTTGCCGCCAAAGACAAAATTGCCCAAGCTGTACAATATCACACCACCGTTATAATACTCAATCCCCTGTACTACATGAGGATGATGTCCCACTACCAGATCTGCGCCAAGGTCAATAGCCTCCCGAGCCATTTTTTCTTGCAGTTCGTTATGGGTCCGGCTGTATTCCTTACCAAAATGACAGGAGTAGATAATGATATCGCAGCCCATTTCAGAGAGGGCTTGTATATCTTCTTCCATGGCTTTACGGTTCTGCTTGTATATGGTTTCACGTATCCCACCAAATCCAATTTTCTTTCCATTGACTGTGGTGACATACAGCTCGCCATAGCCGCTGTAGGCGATGCCCGCTTGCGTCAATGCCTCCAGGGTGCTTACCCGTCCAGCCTTGCCATAATCGATGTAATGATTATTTGCAATGTTAACCTTTTCAATGTTGCCAAGGCGCAATATCTCTGTGTAAGCAGTAGTGCCGCGAAAGGTATGCAGCTTATTTTCCAGTTGTCCTTTTTTGTTATCCTTTAATACGTTTTCCAGATTAACTAGGGTAATATCATCCTCACCAAACAATTCGGTAAAGGCCGAAAAGGGCCACGCCATTCCCTTTGCCGCAATGATGCTGTCAAAGGACCGTTCGCTCCTGCGGGTTTTTTCCTCACCGCCCAGTACACAATCCCCTGTCAAAGTGACAAGAACGCTGGTCATGCTTTCAGTCTTTTCTCCATCAAGAGCCCTGTACAGCGGCAAATCAAAATTAATGCCCAACGCAAAGGGGAATGTCAGCAGGATGCACCATAGCCATAGTGACGCTATTTTCATCATTCATTCCTCATTTGTCTTTGTGTTACATAAATTGCATTCAAGTCAAACATTACCACAAAAATTACGACTTGTGTTAGATTTATGTAAAAAATATTAATTTGTTACAATCGATTCAATGTTTTACTACGTTTCTTCATGCAATTCGCTCCCAACATAAAAATCACCACTTCCATATCAAGCAGCGAAATGGAAGTGGTGATTCTATTTGCATTCTTTGGGCAAGGATCCGTGGGATACCAATCCCGATCAAAGCCCCAGCTTACCTGCAGCAGGGTCCATATCCAGGGTGGCAAAATAGTCCTTCGCAGTTTCGGCGCGGCGGATCAGCTGGAAGCTGCCGTCAGCCTTTAGCAAAACTTCCGCACTACGCAGCTTGCCGTTGTAGTTGTAGCCCATGGCAAAGCCGTGAGCTCCGGTATCGTGGATCACAACCACATCACCCATATCAATCTTGGGCATGGAACGATGGATGGCAAACTTATCATTGTTCTCACACAGGGAGCCTGTGATATCATACACATGATCCAGTGGCAGATCACGCTTGCCAGCCACATGAATGTGGTGGTAAGCGCCGTACATGGCAGGGCGCATGAGGTTGGCTGCGCAGGCATCCAGGCCGATGTAATGACGGTAGGTGTCCTTGCGGCTGGCAGCGGTGGTCACAAGCCAACCGTGGGGGCCCGTCATAAAGCGGCCCAGCTCGGTTTTGATGGCCACGTTCTTAATGCCTGCAGCGGTGAACACCTGGTCATAGGCTTCCTTGACACCGCGGCCGATGGCAGCGATATCCGCTGCCGCCTGGTCCGGCTGGTAAGGGATTCCGACGCCGCCGGAAAGGTTGATAAAGGCCAGCGTGAGGCCAGTTTCCTGTTGAACTTCTGCCGACACCTGAAACAACAGTTTTGAAAGACCAGGGTAATAGCTGTTGTCGGTGGTGTTGCTGGATAAGAACGCATGAATGCCAAACGACTTGGCTCCCAGCTCTTTGAGTGTTTTCAATCCTTGGGTCAACTGCTCCCTGGTAAAACCATACTTGGACTCGCCGGGATTGCCCATAATGGTATTGCCGATGGCAAAATCCCCGCCAGGGTTATACCGGCAGCAAATGCACTCAGGAATGCCACCATGCTCTTTTAAAAGCTCGATATGGGTAATATCATCCAGGTTGATATAGGCGCCTAGCTTCCGGGCATAATCAAACTCCTCGGGCGGCATGGCGTTGGCGCTGAACATAATATCCCGGCCCACAATGCCCACAGCTTCAGAGAGCATCAGCTCCGTCATGGAGGAGCAGTCAGTGCCGCAGCCCTCTTCCTTCAATATCCGAAGGATGGTAGGGTTCGGCAGCGCCTTGACGGCAAAATACTCTTGGAAATCTTCGCACCAGGAAAAGGCTTCCTTCAACGCCCGTGCAGTCAGGCGAATGCCTTGCTCATCATATAGGTGAAAGGGCGTTTGAAATTCCTTGGCCGCCCGTATAAATACCTCATCGGGTACAGAAAAATTCGGCACGGGGGATCTACTCCTTCCATTCGTAAGCCCAAGCGGCTCACTCCCACTCAATGGAGGCCGGGGGCTTGGTAGTAACGTCAAAGACCACACGGTTTACATGGGGCACCTCATTGACGATGCGCTCGCTGATGCGAGCGATAACGTCATAGGGGATGCGTGCCCAGTCGGCAGTCATAAAATCATCTGTGGTTACAGCCCGAAGGGCCAAGGTATAATCGTAGGTGCGTTCATCACCCATAACGCCTACAGAGCGGACGCCGGTAAGTACGGTAAAGTACTGATGAACCTGTCCAACAAGGTCGGCATTGGCAATTTCCTGCCGCAGAATGGCATCGCTTTCCCGAACGATGTGCACCTTCTCCGGCGTTACATCCCCCATAACCCTGATGGCAAGGCCGGGGCCGGGGAAAGGCTGACGCCATACAAGATCGGAGGGAAGACCAAGGGTCAGGCCCAGTTTGCGAACCTCATCCTTAAAGAGCATGCGCAGGGGTTCCACCAAGCTGGTAAAGCCCAGCTCCGCAGGCAGGCCGCCTACGTTATGGTGGCTTTTGATTACCGCACTTCCTTTAACACTGCCGCTCTCAATCACATCGGGGTATATGGTTCCCTGGGCAAAATGATCCAATTTGCCCAGCTTCTGCGCTTCCTCTTTAAAGACTTCCACAAAGTCACGGCCAATAATCTTCCGTTTCTTCTCAGGGTCTGTAACACCCTTAAGGTCACTGAAAAAACGCTGGCTGGCATCAGCATGCACAAGATGCACGGGGAAGACCTTACTAAAAATTTCAACCACCTGGTCAGCTTCGCCCTTTCGCATGAAACCATGATCCACAAACACACAGGTAAGCCTGTCGCCGATGGCCTGATATAAAAGGGCTGCTGCAACAGATGAATCCACACCGCCGGACAAACCCAGCAGCACCGTGCCATTTTCCCCCACCTGCTCCTGAATGCGGCGAATGGACATTTGCGCATACGCTTCCATGGACCAGTCACCTACGCAGCCGCAGATATCCTTCAAGAAGTTTTTCAGGATCAGTAAGCCTTCCTGGGTATGGGTAACCTCAGGGTGGAATTGCACGCCGTAAAGGCGTTTTTGTTTGTGTTCCATGGCCGCAATGGGGCAATTGTCGCTGTGGGCGATCACTTCAAATCCCTCAGGGAGCTTGGAAACCTGATACGTATGGCTCAGCCAGCAGATCGATTCTGGGGATGCATTTGCATACAGGCTATCCCGACGGTCCATGGCCACCTGATTACGGCCGTATTCACTTTGTTCAGGCCGCATCACACTGCCGCCTAATAGCACCGACATAAGCTGCATGCCGTAGCAGATGCCAAGTACCGGCACACCAAGCTCAAACACGCCAACATCGCAACGGGGAGCATCAGCATCCAGCACACTGGCAGGACCGCCGCTTAAAATAATGCCCACCGGCTTTAGTTCTTTAATCTGCCGGAGGGACGCTGTATAAGGCACCACTTCTGAATAAACATTATTCTCCCGCACCCGCCGGGCAATCAACTGGGTATATTGACCGCCAAAGTCCAGGATTACCACACACTGTGTCGTTTGCATGGAAGAACTCCTCCTTAACATCACGGGACAATGCCAGGGGCTTGTCCCCCAGCATAATAGACCTACCTATTCTGCCATAAAACCGCGTTTGAAGCAAGTATTCCCGCGAAAAATGCAGGAATAAATCAGAGGAGATCATACGGCATTTCACTGGAATAAAGCATCTGTTGATAAAAGGGATTGCATACCATGTAGCTGTTTACAGTTTGCAAGTAAAGCGAAATTTCATGCATGATATCGTATTCTTGCATCAAATAACAACGAGGCATCATGCGCATGCATTTATATACTATTGCACATGTATAGTAATCGCAAATGGTGCCAATATTTAAATCTCCATACCCGTGCTTTGTGCGCAGATCACAGAAGAAAGCTGGACAGCATGATATACTGATACTACACCAACAACCGTCTTGCAGGGAGGCTGAACATGTAAAACTTTAAGCAAATCGGCTCAAACCGCTGTATGGGAAACTTCTACTGTTTCGTGCAGGCTTCTTTCTTGGTATACTCTCAACATATCTATATAACGGCCCCCGACCAAAAGGAGGTAACGCCATGCAACGTTCTCGTTTTACTTTGAATGCTCTCCTATTATCCCTGATGCTATTTGTCACTGGATGCGCTACTGCAGAGCAGCCCGCTGTCGCCGCGACACCTGTGCCTTCACCTTCTGCACAAGCGGAAGCAACGGCCCAGCCGGAAGCGGTCATAACCGCGGCTATACCAGGCGCCGTACCGGAACCTTGGTCTTTAAACGACAAGGGAATGCCTTACTTGACTTTTGATGATCCCGCTTTTCCCATGACCTTTAGCGATTTAAAGGGCAAGGTCGTCTACTTAAATTTTTTTACCAGCTGGTGCCCACCCTGCCAGGAGGAGATGCCGGACATCCTTAAGCTCTCACAAACATATGGCGAGGATCTGGCGGTTGTACTGATCCACGTACCTGACAGAGACCCAGAGGATACTGCCAGGCAGTACTTAAAGGAAAACGGCCTGGACTCCTTGAGAATGGTGGAAGATGCTAACTTCACGCTGACCGGCATGTACCAGTTAACGGGGTATCCTCTATCCGTATTCATTGACAAGGATGGCTATCTGGCAGCCTATCAGCCAGGCGGTATGACCTATGAAATGATGGAGCAGGCTGTTCAGATGGCAGGCCTTCCGGCGCCTGTAACACCGTAAAGGAGGCCACCGATTTGCCAGCAGGTTTTGATTTTAGCACAGCACCTCAGATCGTCCAAGTCGATCTTTCCATATGGTCGGCTCTGCTGAACGGTATGCTGGCGTTTATCTCACCGTGCATATTGCCCATGCTGCCTGTGTATGCCGTTTACCTATTGGGAGAAGGACCACTTTCCCAGCAAGGAGCAGATGGGAAAAAGCAGGCTGCGCTGAAGATGCTGGGGTTTATGCTAGGCTTTATTCCAATTTTTATCGCGCTGGGGGCTGGGGCTGGCGCTTTAGGCGGACTGCTGCAAGAATATCGCAATGCGCTGCCCTATGTGGGCGGTGTGCTAATGATTTTTTTTGGTTTAATGATGCTGGATGTCATCCCCGGCCTTCGTATGTTTTCTATCAAAGGCGACGCCAAGGCACTTGCATCAGGCGGTTTTTTCAAAACCATGCTCTTTGGTATCATGATCGCTGTATCCTGGCTTTCCTGTACATCGCCCTTCCTGTTTAACGTGCTGTTATTGGCGGCTACCCAGGGCAGCAGCGCCCTGCGAGGTATGGGTCTTCTACTTATTTACTCATTGGGCTTAACCCTTCCATTTCTTTTGTTTATGGCATTGTATGCAAAGCTTGGCGGCATGCTGAAATTCCTTCGTAATCATCAGTCTTTTATTCGTAAAACAGCCGGTGCTGTAATGATTCTTTTGGGTATCTTACGGCTCTTGAATGTTTACTAATCTCCTTACCTTTCCTTTAAAACTATATGGTAGCAACCATAGGATGTATTGCCTTTGGGTATTGTCAGTAGCAGCTTACCCTAAGGACATACGAAACAGGGACTCAGTCCGATAATCGGTATGGGTCCCTGCTTTCTTGGCAACCATGCTATTGGATGATGTACATCGCATGCAAAGAGAAAGGCCCTTTAAGCTTCATAAGCTTTCAGGGCCTATACTTATACTTATCTGATCATATTCTGTGTTGCTGTCCACCCAGCCTCAACCGCTTTTTGGTGGGTTGTAGCATATGAGCCGATGGCTGCAACCTCTGCCGCTGTCCTCGGGAAGTGGATGCACAAATGCCCCGGGAAATTGTTGCTTGTGTTATGCTCCACACCATGGGGGGTGTCGTGTGTCGTGGCCATATATACTCGTCCGTCACTGAATACCACCCAAACCGGCTTAGGGGTCCAGGTATACTTGCCGCCAAAAGCTTTGACCATAACAGCCGTATCAGCTGCAGACACCGGTTCTGCATCTGCATGGGCGCCCAAGCTGAACATATGCACCTTCCAACTTAAGCCTGTATTAAAGTCATAGATCGTGGCGTAGGGATATTTTCTGGCATGGGCTCTGGTTTCAGTATACCAGTTGGCATAGCGAACCTGAGATGCCTTTGGCACTGTGCTCACAGCCGGCGCGGTAGGCTTAGGTGTTGCTGTGGCACCAGGCAATGTAGGTGCCGGTTTTGCCGTAGCGCTGTTTAGCAATGACAAGGTCTGCTCTCCTGCTACACCATCCGTAGAAAGGCCGTTGTTCAACTGGAACATCTGCAGCGCCAGGAACGTATTGGATCCAAAGACACCATCTGCCGAGCCCTTCAAGTACCCCAGCCTAATCAGCGATTCCTGCATCGCCTTGACCGCATCATTGTTGTCACCCTGCCGCAGCATTGTTGGGGTAGGGGCAGGCGTTGCCGTAGGGGCTGTTGTGGCCATTGTAGAATACAGCTTGCTAAGGGTGGTGGGGCCTGCAATACCATCAGCTGTCAAGCCATTTCGCTGCTGGAACATGGTAACAGCACCGGCAGTCAGGCTGCCGAAGTTCCCATCAGCATTGCCACTTAAATACCCCAGTTGGATCAGGCGCTGCTGCAGGGACTTTACCTCGTTGCCAGTATCGCCGCGGCGCAGTGTAGTCAGTGCAGGCGAAGGCGTAGGTACAGGCGTGGGGGTCGATGTAAAAAGTGATCCTGGAACAGCATTGCTGCTGTAAAGAGCTTTCTGTGTTTCATATCCGGCGATACCATCAGCCTTCAGACCGTTATTACTTTGGAATGCCCGCACGGCATTTCGGTCCGCCGCTTTATATTCGCTGTCCAGCTTTGCTGCATAGTAGCCCAGCTCTGTCAGCCGTTTTTGAAGGCTTAACACAACAGCACCCCTGGTACCCATGCGAATGACAATTGTGTTTTCTTCCGTCATGGGCGTGGTTGCGGGAACGGGCGTTACTTCACCAGCGGCAGGCAGAGCATTGGCGGAGAATAACAGATTCTGGGTTCCCGCCCCTGCCACACCGTCCTGGGTCAAGCCATGGCGCTTTTGGAAGGCGATGAGTGCCGCCACGCTGGCAGAGCCAAACTTCCCATCGGCTGATCCTTTTAAATATCCCAATTCCTTCAGTCTTTTTTGCACCGACTTAGCCGCATCCCCCTGATCACCCTGGCGCACGGTGGTTCCAGGTGCAGTCGCGATGGCGGTAGGGGCAGGCGTTGGCGTTAAGATTGCGTTTTTGGGCAGCGCATCGCTGCTAAACAGTTTGGTGCGGGTAGAACTTCCTGCAAGTCCGTCAGCTGTAAGGCCATTCATATTTTGAAAGTCTTTTACTGCCGATATGGTAGCCCGGTCATACTCGCCGCTGGGAATACCACTTAAGTATCCCATGGAACGAAGCCTGTTTTGCAGGTCAACCACAGCATCGCCGGTATTGCCTTCACGCATGGTGGCATCCGGCAAGGGGGACAAGGTCATGACCTTCACTGATTTTCCGCTGGCGTTCTTGGGCTTTTCTTCATATAGCAATGTCTGCAATGCAGCATCGGCTATACCGGTTTCACTGAAGGCATTCCTCTTCTGAAAAGCTTTGACAGCCGTTTCTGTCTTGCTGCCAAATTCGCCGTCGGCATTGCCTGAAAGAAATGCAAGCTCAATCAATGCATCCTGAAGGGATTTCACCGCGCTGCCTTTATCGCCTCGGCTTAATTTTGAATAATCGCTGTTAACATTATCAGAAACAGTGGGAGCAGGCGTTGCAAGCGTACGGACATAGACAAATTCCGCCATCACGTAGCCTTTGATGCCATCATAGCGCACTTCCAGATACTTTCCGCTTTCCCCTTCCACCGTAATCTCAGCACCAGCCTCCAGCCTTTCCAAAATCACAGAAGACGAGGATGCCGACCTTCTCATGTTTACCTTGTCACGGGTGGTTGTCTGATAGGGATAACCGGACACAGTACCAGTAGTATTGCCTTTGGCTGTAGGAGCTGCCGTTGCCGAAGGCACACCTGCTCCTAAGTATTTCTTTAAAATATATCCAGTGCGTTCATTGTAGATGACTTTATAATAACTGCCCGATTCACCAGTTACCGATACCGTCTCGCCTTGTTCCAGTCTCTCCAGCACTACGGAGGATCCACTGGGACTGCGGCGCATGTTCACCTTATCATTGGTTTTTTCGTTATATGGAAATGTGGCTGCCCCTGCATATGGGATAAACATATTCACAAGCATCAGGACCGCTAGAACAAAAGCGCACCTGTGCTGAAATAAATTCTTCTTATTGGTTTTTTGCATGGGCAAACCTCCAGCTTGTAATACCCGAGGGCCTACCCATTTTATGACACATTTGTTCCAATGTCAAGCTAATTGCTTAATAATTGCGTAATATTTACATTTGTGGCAAATGACCCTCTTCCATTTTTTCAGGCGGCATTTGCATTACATCAGGACGCTTTTTTACAAAACTGTATATGTAGCGCAAGCTGTCATCGTAATTCTCCGGCAAGCAATGCAATGCCAAAGTCATGAAAAACCGTGGATTATACAAAAGAATTTTATCTCTGTCCGGCCAGACGCCCACTCGCTTGAGCGCCGCCCAGGACAGGTGTTTTTCCTCCATCATCCACGTGCCATCTCCCGCATCATCAAACCGATCCGCCTCCGGCATCCTATGAAACAGCCGCCTGATCCATGGCGGCCTCACCTGCCACAGTTGCACATGCGCTCCTTTATGGTCCAGTACATATCTGGCCTCTACCCGTCCCTTGTACATAAGGATCATCAGAACCGATACAAGCAAAGTTGCTGTCAATACCAGCATCAGCTCTATAAACCCTTGAGCCAGCAGCGTTTGTACACCCAAAGGCCCTTTTCGTATAAGTTCTACCCCAAGCACAACTAAAAACAGCAGCGCAAGCGCCGGCAGTCCCACCCTGAGGATGCCATTCCAGCTCAAGAAATCTCTGAAGGGAGCATACTGATACACCCAGCTCAACCTTGTACTGGCTGCGGTCAGCTTCTGGCCGCACTGAGGGCATATGGCAGCGGGCTCTACTTCCTGCTTACACTTCTTACAGTATGCCATCAAAGGCATCCCTATCAGCACCCCTTCCTTTTATCTATACATATCATTATACGCAAAACGACAGATGCGGACAAGTTTGAAGGATACAAAAAAGGAGGATGGCAGTACGCCATCCCCTTTTAAAACGCATAGATCAATCTTCCTCGTCCTCTTCCTCAGGAAGCTGGGCGTTGTGGAATACATTCTGCACATCGTCGTTGTCTTCCAGCATATCCAGCATTTTTTGAATCTTATCCACGGTTTCAGCGTCTTCAACCACCACAGTGTTCTGCGGGATTTTCTGAACCTCTGCCGATAGAAAGGAAAGGCCCTCTTTCTCCAGCGTCTCACGTACATTGTGGAAATCGCCGGGGGCCGTATAGATGACAAAGGCATCTTCTTCGGCCTTCATATCCTCTGCCCCGGCTTCCAGCGCCGTCATCAAAAGATCATCTTCCGAAAGGCCAGGGGTTCTTTCCAGGGCGATGACGCCCTTTTCATCAAACATGAAGCCAACGCTTCCCGTTGTACCTAGATTGCCGCCATTTTTAGCAAAGCAATGGCGGATGTCGCTGGCTGCACGGTTGCGGCTGTCTGTAATAACTTCTACGATGACGGCCACACCGCCTGGGGCATAGCCCTCGTAGGTGATTTCTTCGTAATTGACACTCCCCAGCTCGCCGGCCGCCTTTTTGATGGAGCGGGTGATATTATCGTTGGGCATATTGCTGGCCTTGGCCTTGGCAATGATGTCACGAAGCTTGCCGTTTACATTGGGGTCGCTGCCGCCTTCTTTGACAGCAATGGCTATCTCACGGCCAATTTTGGTAAATATCTTGCCGCGCACGGCGTCGGCCTTGCCCTTTTTATGCTTGATGTTGGCCCATTTGGAATGACCGGACATAAAACCCCTCCCAAGGTAAAGAATCCTGTGAAACGTAATATTTTAGCATGAGAGACTCATGCGCGTCAACTGCCCATGGATATACACATACTCAAATCCAACCGTACAAGCACTCCATGGAGCATAAAATATCCAAGACCCGTATAGATAGATAGGCAAATACTCTCTTTTATGATAAAATGCGGACATCCATTTTAACAAGGAGATGCTTTTTATGGGTCTTTTTGACATGTCTGTCGAACGGTTATATACCTATGACGGCAGGAACCCTCGCCCTACGGACTTTGAAGCCTACTGGGATACAGCCCTTGCGGAGATGAACGCCCTTGACCCAGCCCCTAAGCTTGAAAAGGCTGCGTATGAACACCCCCTACTGGATGCTTATCATTTGACCTTTAATGGCACTGGCGGTGCCCGTATCTATGCCAAGTACCTGCGCCCCAAAACTATATCAGGCAAATTGCCCGCTATTTTATGTTTCCATGGGTACTCTGGCGCCAGTGAGAGCTGGACCGCATTATCCGCATGGGCTGCAGCCGGATTTTGTGTGGCTGCCATCGATGTGCGCGGTCAAGGCGGCCGCAGCCAGGACGTGGGCGGTGTAACCGGTAACACGCTGCAGGGCCAGATCATCCGGGGGCTGGATGACAGTGACCCTCACAAGCTACTGTTCCGGCATATTTTCCTGGATACGGCGCTGCTTTCCAAGGTGGTCTCTTCTTTTCCTGAGGTGGATGAGACCCGTCTGGCCGCAAGAGGCGGTTCCCAGGGCGGTGCACTGACCATCGCCTGCGCAGCACTTTCGGACATTAAGGTAGCGGCTCCCGTATACCCCTTCCTGTCCGACTATCAACGGGTATGGGAAATGGACCTGGCTGAGGATGCATATGTGGAGCTGAAGCATTATTTCCGCAAGTTTGACCCTACCCACAGCCGCCAAGTAGAAGTGTTCACCAAGCTGGGGTACATTGACATTCAGTACCTGGCTCCCCGCATCAAGGGAAAAATACACATGTTTACTGGATTGATGGATAAAATCTGCCCGCCTTCCACCCAATTTGCTTGCTACAACAAGATCCAATCTGAAAAGCAGGTGACCTTCTACCCTGACTTTGGCCACGAACACCTGCCGGAGATGGATGACAAAGTCCTTCAATGGTTTGTGAAAGAGCTAATAGGCTAACTAACTGAAAATGCCCGGAACCATCATTGGTCCGGGCATTTTTCATTCTTCCTGTGCCAGGGCATCCATCAAAAAAGAATAGACGGCCCCAGCTTTCATATCCCACCGGCTGGCAAAAAAGTGAGCCATGGTATCACTGGGCAAGCATACATCCAGAACAAGCACAGGCGAGGATGTTTTACCATACTGCAAGTGAAGGATGCAGCCCTGTCCTGAATCCTGACAACGGATGTATGCATCCTTCGGAAGGTCCTTAGATATCAGGGTGGTTGCTGTAAAATCATCACCCAATGTCTTCATCAAAAAGCCATAGAAGGGCGATGCGGCCATGGACCACCGCCGGGAAAGCTGATCTGCCAAGTCACGGCTAGGCAGGCGAAGGGTCATATCCAGCAGCGGTGCATTCTTCTCCATCAGCCTCAGGCGAAGGGCATACGCACCATCCTCCTGCTTATTAAAATCCGCCATCATCTGCATTTCCCGCTGGAACCTAGGTTTCCAAATTACAGCAGCTTCCTTTACTTGCAGCTGTATACTGTGGGGAAGCCGATGTAAAAACATGGACATGTTTTCCTTACCGGTAAAGGACAGGGTATATAGCCCACCCATGGCGTGAGGCGCCATTTGAAGGTGGCCTGATTCCATCATTTCCCCCAGGATCAGCTGCATGGTGATATAATCCATCAAGTCCAATTCAGCCAGAAACTGTAACAGCTGCAAGTTGGTAAGAGGGCCAAGCTCTTCAATGGCAAACAAAGCAAGCAGCTTATTTTCAAGGTCGGGGGTTTTACGGTTGATCATGCCGATCCCGCCTTCCTGCGTATATACTAAACGCTGACTCATAAATTGCATTATCGTTATACATACTGATAAATATACAGGAAAAACCCCTCTGTCCCAAGGGCAGAGGGGATCATTTCACATTATGCAATGCCTGCTTAGGCAGGCTGCCCAAACCTCATCAGGCAACGAAAGGCTTGATGTCGGTCAGAAGATCATCGCAATCATCGGCATAGATCTCCAGGGCGATGGGCTTGCTCAGGTCAAGGCTGAAAATACCCAGAATGGATTTGGCATCCACCACATGGCGGCCTGCACGAAGATCCATATCATAGGGATAACGATTGACAACGTTGACAAAAGACTTTACATTTTCAGCCAAGCTGAGACGAATGTTGACGGACTTCATAAATGAAGCACCCCCTTTTTTTGGTACGTATTTATCATACACCATTTTTATGGGATTTGCAATAGAGTTTTGTGGCTTTTGAAAAAAACAATAGTTGAAATCCATTCAAACCGCCATAAAAAGGTGCACTATACAGCGTTCATATAAAGCGCAAATCAGCCGCCTGCTCCCACAACCCTATAGCATCTACAACAACCGGTAAGCGTTTAGACATTCGGCGTATTCGGCTTCTAACCGTTCCTTTTCCTTGGGAGCTGCCCGACCGATGCTATCTGAAAGCTGAGTCAAGCGCATTTGCAGCCGTGTCCGCTCAAAGCCTAAATCCTTTGCTGGTGTTTTTCGTGCCTCGTACGCTTCCATGGTACCGTCAAAGGTAACAAGCCCACCCTTTTCCAGCAGCAGCAGCCTGTCGGCAACTGCTGAAACAAAGGTCTGATCATGGGATACAAATAGAACCGTGCCTTCATACTCCACAAGCATGTTTTCCAGCACCGTTAGGGAAAGAATGTCCAGATAATTGGTGGGCTCATCCAGCAAAAGCACATTGGCTGGCCCAACAAACAATTGGGCAAAGGCCAGCTTCACACGCTCTCCACCAGACAACACATTTGCCGGTTTACTCATGGAATCCCTGGAAAACAGCAGCCGGCTCAAAATCGTTCGAACCACCGATTCGCTTTGTATGCTGTTTTGCATTGCATTTTCCAGCACGGTTTTGCCCATGTCCAATGTCTCAAACTCCTGACCGAAAAAGCCAAGGACTGCTTTGGGCGTTTTGCGTATGCCCTGAGCTTCCTCCCTGATCAGGCGCAAAAGGGTTGATTTGCCTGATCCGTTGGGACCAATCAGCGCCGTTTTGCTGCGGAGCGGCAGTTCAAAGAACGCATCGGTTAACAAGGGCTTGTCATACCCAAAGGTCACACGCTCCCCACGAAGCACTGTGCGGACCTCCGGCGGATTGGTAAGGGCAAAATCCAGCTTGATGGCGATTTCCTCTCTGGGCCTATCCACCTTCTCCAGCTTATCCAACCGCGTCTTAGCTGCCTTGCGGGCATTATCCAGCTTCTTTTTGGCAGTGCCTCCAGCTCGCTTGTGAAGCCTGGCTTCGCTGTTGCCCATGCGCTTTGGCGCATCACGAACGGATGCAGCCCGTTGCTTCAAATATTGCAGTGCGTTCTCCATGTGTTCCTTCTTGTCGGTATAACGCTGATAATCCCTTGCCTGCTGGGCCTTTTCAACCTCCTGGATCCTTAAAAAATCATCATAGTTGCCAGGGTAAGCCGTCACAGTTTCATCCTGCAACAACCATATCTGGTTGCATAGGCCATTGAGCAACTCCCGGTCGTGACTGACCAGCACGAAGGTATCACATTGCTCTAACTTTTTTCGAAGAACAGCCCGGCCTTCGCCATCCAGGTTGGCAGTGGGTTCGTCGCAAAACAGCAGCTTGGCACGTCCAATATCTACTTGAGAAAGGCGCATGCGCGTCTGTTCTCCGCCGCTGCGCGCCTTTCGTCCCGCAGCTTCAGTGACACGAAACTCTTTCAGTGCCTGGGCCTCACCCTTGGCATCCGGCGCACCAAACTGGCGGATGAGATGAATGGGCACATCACACTGGATGTAGCCGGAATCCGGCACACTATCGCCGCTTAAAATCGAAAGCAGCGTGGACTTACCGGCACCGTTGCGGCCAATTAAGCCGATGCGGTCTCCCTCAAAAATTTGTAAAAGCGGGATAGAAAACAGCCTTCTTATCCCGATATGCTTTTCCAATTGACTGGCGTTCAAATAACAAAACGGCATCAAAAAACCTCCCGAAAATGTCGCATCGGAAGGCGCAAACAGAAACGAACCCAAAACAAAAAGGGCACTGTTTTCTATGCGCAGATTTTCACCGATGCAAAACAAGGCTCCTTATGGAGCAGCATTGTGTTGACAGCGGTTATTTGCGCATCGCAGAAAACCTTACCCTTTCCACATTTATTAGCATCATTGTATCCATGCCATATCACTTTGTCAAGCACTATATGCTGTGTTATAATTGGTGAGATATGAAGTGTTTGGAAGCGGGGCGGACCTGTGGAGCAATTGGAAGCAACGGTATCCGATATCACCTACCGCAATGCGGACAATGGGTATACAGTAATGCAGGTCAAAGCCGGCCGCGATAAGGTGACGGTGGTAGGCTCTCTGCCGGAGCTGTCATCAGGTGAGCAGGTCATATTGTCCGGAGACTGGGTGGAGCATCCCCAATACGGCAAGCAATTCAAAGCCGGTGGCTGCGATATAGTAAAGCCCACCACGCTGCTGGGCATAGAACGGTACCTTGGCTCAGGCCTGATCAAGGGCGTAGGTCCGGCTACCGCCAAGATCCTGGTGGCCTACTTTGGCAAGGATACCCTGGATGTGATGAGCGAACATCCAGAGCGCATGGCCGATGTGCCTAAGATTGGCCCCAAGCGGGCCGCGCAAATCGCCCAGAGCTTTCATGACCAAATGTACGCCCGGCAGGCCATGGTTTTTTTACAAAGCTATGGCGTAAGCGCTGCCCTGGCAGTAAAGATCAGCCGCCTTTACGGCGATCAGGTCCAGGCTGTCATCCGGGACAACCCATATCGCCTGGTAGAAGACATCGAAGGCGTGGGCTTTTTAACCGCTGACCGCATTGCTCTTTCCATGGGCATGGCGGAGAATTCCCTTAACCGGGTGAAATGCGCCTTAAAATACGTGCTGCAGGATTCCGCCGCATCCAGCGGCCATGTGTACCTGCCCAAAGACGAGTTGACATCTAAAACCACAAAGCTTCTGCGCGTTGATGGCGCCCTTGTAACAGGGGCCTTGCAGGAGCTTTTACTGCACCGGGAAATGATCATTGGCACGGCGGATGACGGCGGTCAAGCCATTTACCTGCCCCTGTACTTTCAGGCTGAGCGGGAAGTGGCTCAAAGGATGCACGAGTTGATGGCAGCGCTGCCCTACAAAAAAAGCGCAGGCATAAAAGATGCCATAAGCAAATTTGAAAAGGACAAGCATGTACAGTTCAGTTCCCTGCAGCGCAAGGCCGTTACCGCAGCGACGGAGGAGGGCGTGCTGGTGATCACCGGCGGCCCCGGCACAGGCAAAACCACCATTATTAACTGCATCATCCGCCTGTTATCCAAAGAGGGCGAAGTCTTGTTGTGCGCCCCATCTGGCCGGGCTGCCAAGCGCATGACAGAGGCCACAGGAGTGGAAGCCAAAACCATTCATCGCATGCTGGAATATGGCGGGGATGAGGGCAGCTTTGCAAGAAGCCAGGATAACCCGCTGGAAGCCAACTGCGTTATTGTGGATGAGATGTCCATGGTGGATATATTGCTCATGCGAAGCCTCCTACGGGCCATTACCCCGGGCACAAGGCTGATTCTGGTAGGCGATGCTGACCAGCTTCCGCCTGTGGGGCCTGGGAACGTACTGTCGGATTTATTGCAAAGCGAGGCCATACCCTGTGTCAGGCTAACGCAAATTTTCCGGCAGGATGAAAACAGCATGATTGTATTAAATGCCCACCGCATCAACAGCGGCGAGCTGCCGATACTCAACAGCCGGGATTCAGACGTATTCCTGGAAAAAAAGATTGCCCTGAGCGATGCCGCCCAAAGCATCGTCGCGCTGTGCACCCAGCGGCTGCCTTCCTTCCTGGGCATGGAGGAAAAGGGAAGGTTGGAAAACGCCATCCGACAGATACAAGTATTGTCACCCACCAAAAAGGGGGAGTGCGGCGTTTGGGCACTAAACAAGCTTTTGCAGGAGTCGCTGAATCCTCCGCAAGCGGACAAGCCATCGCTTATGTTCGGCGAAGCCTTGTTCCGGGTTGGCGATAAGGTTATGCAGACCAAGAACGATTATCAGATTGAATGGCGCAGACAAAACGGTTCCCTTTGGGAAGAAGGACAGGGGATCTTTAACGGTGACGTGGGCTTTGTTGAGGCCATCGACCCCGAGGACAGGACCCTGACTGTGCGCTTTGATGACGACCGGCTGGTGGATTATGAGGAGCAACAGCGAGAATCGTTGGAGCTAGCCTATTGCGTATCGGTACATAAAAGTCAGGGCAGCGAATTCCCCGTAGTCGTGCTTCCGGTAGTGGGCGGCCCGCCTATGCTATTAACCCGCAACCTTTTATATACCGCCATCACAAGGGCCCGGCGGTTGGTGGTGCTGGTGGGGCGGGAGGAAGTCATTGGGGCCATGGTGCGCAACAACCATATTGCCAAACGCTATACAACACTTTCCAGGCAGCTAAAGGAGTGGGCGGGATGGGTAAGTTGACAAAATGGCTGTATCCACCTTATGCCCGATGCTTTTGCTGCGGGTACCCCCGGCTAGATGATGCGGGGGATCATTTGTGCGCAGCCTGCCGGACCTCCCTTGAGAAGGTTCGGCTCGGTGGCGCACTCTTTTTTGTACAAACCATTGAAAAGGTATATGCACCCTACCGCTATGAAAGTGAGGCCCGGGAGCTGGTTCACTGCCTCAAATATACTTGTGTCCGGGATGCAGCTAAGCTGCTGGGGCTTACCATGGCGAAAAGCCTGCAGGGGGAGGCCTTTGATGGCTTGGTACCTGTGCCGCTTCACATAAAGCGCCAGCAGGAACGGGGCTTTAACCAGGCAGAGCTTTTGGCCCAAGAGATTTCCTTGCATACTCACATTCCTGTAATGGATGTGCTTGCACGTACGCGTAAAACCGGCCAGCAAGCCAAGTTGGAAAAAGAAAAGCGCCTATCCAATTTGGATGACGCATTTTCGCTAACCGATACAGTTAAAGGACTTCGGGTGCTATTGGTAGATGATGTATGTACTACAGGCGCCACCGCCAAGGCCTGTGCAAAAGTCCTTCTAACGGCTGGTGCCAAAAGCATCAGCTTGTGCGTGGCGGCAGTGACGTTGAAAACAGATCATCATTGATCCTTGGGATGAGCCGCCAAGTAATCCAGCAGCTCTTGCTTGGTAACCCTGGCTGCCCCGCAGCGCGCCACATCCGTTTGGGTTGAGATGGTGATGCCATATTCCTTCTCCATTACATCCACAAAACGGGGCCGGCAAAAATTGCCCTGGCAAAAGCCCATGCTGGCTCGGGTACGGCGCTTGACGCCATCCACCGTATGGACAGGAATACCCCTACGCAAACAATCCAAAATCTCACTTTCCGGTACCTGCTCACAGCGGCAGACAAGGCGCTCTTCCCCAGTTGGCTGTGCGACCAAGCGCTCCACCTCCTGGGCAGGGCGCATTTTTTTGTCGGGTTCATTTACTGGCCGTCGGATTGGGTTAAAATCGGCCTTTGGTGTTAATACCAGCCCAGATTCCTGCAATGCTTCTACCATATCATCCGCAATGGCAGGAGAGGAAGTAAGCCCCGGCGACTGAATACCCGCCGCCTGGAAAAAGCCCTTGACTTTGGACTCACCCAGGATAAAATCGTCCCCCGTAGCCACTGCCCTAACCCCTGAAAAGCTGCGGATGAACTGGCGGATGTTGATTTTGTCAGTGGTGTTCAATGCATGGCGGTAAATCTCAGCTAGCCGCTCCACATGGGTGGAGAGACTTAAGGTTCCTTCCTCGTCAATGGCATCAGGGCCCAACAGCAGGTTGCCATGCACCGTAGGGGTAGCCAATATGCCCTTGCCCATGCGGGTGGGCATCTGAAAGACCACTGTATTGAGAATGTGTCCGGAACCTCTGGCCAGCAGGATATATTCCCCGGTTCGGGGCTTTATTTCAAACTCCGTCGGCGCAACAAGCGTCGAAACTTCAGCCGCACCAAGGCCCGCACAGTTAATGACGAATCTTGCTTGCAAGGTTTTTCCTGGTGTAGCCAAGGTAAACCCATGCTCCTGCTTGGTGATGCCTGTCACCGGCGTATTCAAAAATAACTCTGCACCGTTTGCCACCGCGTTTTCCGCCATGGCAATGGCCATACCATAAGGGGAGCAGATACCGGCCCCCTTGCAGTACAGGGCATAGCGCACATTGGGATTCAAGTTGGGTTCCAGCGCCAAAGCTTGCTCCCTGTTTAATATCTCCAAATCATTAAGCCCGTTGCGCAAGCCGTTATCCAAAAGCGCCTGTAGCTTTGGCAAATCTTCTTCCTGGGTGGTAAATACCAGGGACCCTATTTCCTTGAAGCCAAAATGCAGCTCGCTGTCCAGCCGCTTAAACTGTACCCAGCCCCGGTAACAAAGTCTTCCTTTTACTTTGGAATTGCTTTCAGCATATCCCCCATGAACGATGGCACTGTTGCCCTTAGTAGAGCCCATGGCCACATCTGGTTCTTTTTCCAGAATGCAAATCTTTACATTATACTGCGACAGCCTTCTGGCGATGCTAAGCCCTACAATGCCAGCACCGATAATTGCTACATCATAAATGTTATTTGTCAATTGGCTGATGCTCCTTCATTAAATGCTTTTTTCCAGCACACAAAACCTGCACCGTTTGTTTTGCAGCCAACCTAGGTGCAGGGTTATATTGACGTTGCTGAAGATGATGCCCTCTTCCCTGATCCATTAGGACCAAACGAACAAGCATCATTTACCGCTCGCATTGTCGCACTGCTTATCAATAGTCTACCAAAGAAAATCTGGCAAGGCAAGCAGTGTATCATTGGTTGCCCCAAAATAAGAGGTGGTTATCCAAATCATGGAATACCACCTCATTTTTAATAAACAGCATTTTTATCAGCTTCCCTGCGCCGAGCGTGTATCCATAAAAACCTCCAATGCCGCGGGGTTCAATGGTGGGCAAAAATGATAACCTTGGGCCATGTCATAATTTAGCTTTATCAATGTGCTCAAGCGCTTGAAATGCTCCACGCCTACGGCAGACACCTGCAAATTCAGGTTATGGGCCAGGTCCACCAGTGTTTGCAAAATAAACTCTTTGCCCTGGCTGGCAGAAGCGCCGGTCAGGAAACTTTTGTCTACCTTCAGCACATCCAATGGCATGTTGTACAAGTGGGTTAGCGCACCGGTGCCGGCGCCGTAATCATCCAACGCCACACGGACACCCATCCTGCGCAACGTATGAAGCTTGCTCGCCTGAGCAATAAACACATCCATAATCCGCTCAGAAATTTCAAGTTGCAGCGCAGACCCCGGCAGTCCAGCCTCTTTCAGTGCAAGGTATACCGTATCTGCAAAATCATCCTGACAAAGCTGCAGGGCGCTGATATTTACAGACACAAACAAATCCTGGTCCAGGCGCTGGCGCAGGCTTCGAATCTGGCGGCAAGCTTCCTTCAACACAAACCGGCCCACTGGCAGCATCCAGCCCCCGGCTTCCGCCAAGGGAATCAATTCTCCAGCGGAAACCATGCCCACTTCCTCTACCTTCAGCCGCACGGTGCATTCAAAGCCTGCTACCCGGCCGGAGCTCAGTTGTATGATAGGCTGGTATTCAAGAGACAGAGAGTTGTCCGGCTGAAAAGTGGACAGTGCATCCTGAATCCGCCTGCTGCGCAGGGCACTTTCCATGGTTATGCGGGCAGTGTCGGCATCCTCCTGCCGGGTGGCGTCGTACAATGTCCAACTGACACCCTCTAAGGCCGCAGCAGCGGACAAGGCTGTTTGCGCTTGACTAAGCAGCAGTTCCGAACTTGCATCCTTTTGAGGATATATAGCAGCACCTGCCAGCATTTGAAGAGATATCTGCTGCTTTTGCCACGGGATGGGAGCAGACAGGATATGGTCAAGCTCTGCCATGCGGCCTTCGGCTACTGATGCGTTAGCGCAGCGGGGAATATGCAAAAGGAACCTGTCATCATACAGGCGGGCTGCCATGCCCTCCGGCCCGGCAAAGGCCCGCAGCCGGTCGGCAGTGATGCGCAGTGCCAGCACATACCCCATACGCTGGGTATCCTCTTTGGGCAGATTCTTCATGGCAAGGCAGATTACCATGCCCCCCTCCCGCTGGGCCTCCTCCTTGGATATAATCTCAGCCAGAGTCTGAATGAAAGGTCCTTTGGTGGAAAGGCCGGTTGTACTGTCCGTCAGCGCTTCCTCCCCAGGGGCCTTGTAGGCATCCGTCACATCCAACAGGGTAGCAGATACCTTGGTGGGATCGCCCAAGGTGTTGTAATATACCCTGGCGTGAGTCTGAATCCACAGCATGCCCTCCGCCGTATGAATGCGCACAAGCTTGTGGACCTGATCCTCTTGCTGTTCAATGCTGCCAAGCAGCGCAGCGGAATCTTCTGGTTCTGCCATGCCATTTAGAAAATCAGCCAATGAGAGCTTGGTCAGCCCCCGGTCTAAATGCAGCATCATGTAAAAGGCGTCATCCGCCACAAATTCTCCGGATACCAGGTTGAATTCCACGCTGGCCCGGCGTGCACCACTTTCGCCAGGCGAATCCGGCATGAATTGAAGCCTATCCCTTTCCACCTCCAGCTCGGTAATGGTGGTGGCCAGCTGGCGGTTGGAATCGCTAAGCCGGGTGACGTTCTTTTCCAAAAGCTCGATCATGGCATTGTAGCCATTGGTCAGTTCCACCATTTCCGATGTGCCGGCAGGGGCTAATGGTATAAACTGATTGGAACTGACCTGCTTGAAGGCTGCGTTGAGCCGACGAAGCGGAAATACCAGGCTGCGGGACACGATACGGCTGATCAAAAAGCTCAGCAGCGACAAGCCCAGTGTTGCCAGCACAGCAAACAAAATGACCAAGACTTCCTGGGAGCGAAGCTCACTTTCTGCCTGATGCACCACCAGCATCCATGGCATGTTTCCCAAAATGCGGTAACCATACCCCTGCTGTACATCCAGCAATAACGTGCTGCCGTTGCCGCTGCGCTCGGCAAAGCCGTTTTGAACATTGGCGAATATCGATAGAAGCTTGTCGCTTGAAAGAGCTTTCCCTACCTGTTCAGGCTCTGTGTGAGACAGGATCATGCCACTTTGATCCACCAGCATCATACGGCCGGTTTCACCCTGATTCAACGAGGCTGTTTTACGTGCCAGCACGTCCAAAGGCATTTCCCGTACCAGCGTTCCCAGCAGGCTGTCCCCCGATAATATCGGCACCGTAAAATAAATGGACTGTTCCCCTGGCTGAGCTAAAGAGGGCAAAAGGCCGCTGACCTCCCGCTGGCCGTTGAAGGAAGCTTCAGTGCCCAGCAACAAAAACAGGGCCTGTCCAGTATATATTGCTTCATCACTGGCGGCTGCTACCTGCCATCCGGCCGTAATCAGCGCAGCTCCCCGGCAGCTTTCATTCACCATGGAAGCAAGATACCCGTTTGCATGGGCCTTTACGGCATTTGCATTATTTTCTGGTACTGCGTTTAGCGCGTCCAGCACCCTTGGGTCCAGAGCAAGCCGCTCACCCTCCCGAAGGATGGAATCGCCCATCTGCTCCAGGTCGCTTACGTTGGCATTTGCAAGCCCTTCCAAAGCCGCCATCCTGCTTTTGAGCATGCTTCCGCTCAAATACGGGAAAAACATCAGGAAAAACAGCAAAAGCGGCAGCACAGAAAAAGCCAGAAAACAGGCGGTAAGCCGGCTTTGGAGGGAGAGCCTGCCCTGCATACGTACACCTCATTTGTATTGTCGTGATGTTCTGTTATTCATTCAACCAGGTATTCCACACATCCTCCGCTGCTCCCAAGGTAACCTTCTGGCCGTTGCGTACAATGGGGGAGCGCATAAGGGATGGTTTTAATAAAAGCTCCGAAAGGATCACTTCATCATTGGGTGCGTAGCATACAGGATGCTCCTTCACCTTTTTATCCTCACGGTCCACCAGTGCTTTGGCAGTCAATCGCTGGGCAAACAATTGCAACTCCCTGGCTCCTAGGGGATGGCGAGTCAAATCTACCATTTGATAAGGAACGCGGCGTTCCTTAAAAAAGCGCTCCGCCTTTTGCACATCAAAATTCTTTTTACTTATATATATCTGAATGTTCATGGCCTGCTCCTTTATACTCTGTCCCCTACCTGTATGGAGCCGTCGCCAATGAGGAACTTTTGCACATAACTGATGATAGCGGTTTTGATCACCTGCTGTGCCTCTTCACGGCCTGCAGTATTCTTCACTGCTGTCTTTTTCCGCTCCAGGCTTTTGTATACCTCAAAGAAGTGGCTGATTTCCGAAAAGGTATGCTGAGGCAATTGACTGATATCGGTATACTCCGCCATGGAAGGGTCACCTACCGGCACTGCAATGATCTTTTCGTCAGAGGATTCTCCGTCCACCATGGTGATCATGCCAATGGGGCGGCACTTAACGAGTGTCAGGGGCAAGATGGCCTCCTGGCACAGCACAAGCACGTCCAGGGGATCATTGTCATCGGCATAGGTTCTTGGAATAAAGCCATAATTGGCCGGATAATGGGTGGAGGTATAGAGCACCCGGTCCAGCATCAGCATGCCGGTTTCCTTGTCCAGCTCATATTTGTTTTTGCCGCCCTTACTAATCTCAATCACTGCGATAAATTCCGCGTGAGAGATGCGGCTTGGATGTATATCATGCCAGATATTTGCCATTTTACTTCCCTTTCATCCTTACACTTATACTTTTCGCCGTATGTCTGCGCCAATAAAAGCCACCAGTTCGCACTGGCCGGCAGAGGATAAAAGCCGGGAGCCGATGCGCTCGGTGTAGCGCTCCTGAAATTGCACGCTGTTTAAATTGGTGCTGAAAATGGTATGCTTCCCGACATTCTGCCGCTCATTGATTACATGATACAGCTGCGTCACTGTAATATTGTCCAGCAATGGCTCCGACCCCAGGTCGTCAATCAACAAAAGATCCACCTCAAACAGTGTTGCAGCATCATCGGGATTGTTGTTGAAGTAGGATTGCCGGGCCATTTCTACCACCTTGAATGCACTGACGCACAGTGCGGAGAAGCCCCGCTCCAATACCCGGTGAGCGATGGCTTGCATCAAATAGGTTTTGCCCAAGCCGCTGGTGCCCATAAATAGCATATCCGGCGTAGGAGTATTGGGAAAAGATTCGGCGTATTTTCTGCACTTGTCCCGAAGGAAGCACATGAATGTGCGCTGGCTGATGCTGGCGCCGGGAATCACATCTGCCGAAAATACATCCTCCCGGAAGTTTTCAAAAGTTTGGGGCGTGCGTTCATTCAGCCCGATTAATTTGCCCAGCTTTTTAAAATACTCCTGATTTAGACAGGCACAGCGCTTTTTGATGGTTTCACCCACAAAGCCGGTGTCTTGGCAATGAGGACATTGAAATATAGGCTGCAAGTAATCCTCCGGCAGGCCGCAGGATATAAGCAACAATCTTATCCTTTGGTTGTAATTTTCCATTTCCTCTTCCAGCCGAGAAATGACACCTTGGCCTCTTCTGCTGGCCAAGGTAACCCGCATAGCGGAAAACAGCATTTCACGCCGGGATGCGTTCAGGCGACCTATTTCAGGACAGCGCTGGGTCGCCTCTTTCAGGCGCTGCTCTTCCATACGGGCATTTTCAGCCCGCCGCGCCTCATATTGCATCATCAGCTCATTCATGACGGCATTAGGCATCGTTTTCTCTGGCCTCCTCAATCATGCTGGCCGCCCATTTGTTCAGATCGATTTCATTATAAGTACGCTGGGTGTACAGTTGCTCGGTAACCACCTTGCCCCTGCGTTGGGGAGTGCCGGATGGCACAACGGCGGCTGCAGGCTGTTTTTCGCGGCGGTCCCTGGCGGCCTGGGCAGCCTCTGGCGTTTTGATGTTTTGCTCAAACCATGCTTTGAGCATAGCATCCATGTAGGGCATCTTCTTGTCGGCACCCTGGGATAACGATGCGGCCAGCATCAGCATGTCGGTGGAAAAGCCCCATTCTTTTTGCCATTTGGATAGTAACACTCTGTCCGGTGCGGTTGGCTTTTCGGATTTGCCGCACTGTTCGTACAGCTGGGCCAAAACCCTGTTGCTTTCATAAAAGGCGGAAATATACTCCTCCACCTGTCGTGTGGTGGCAAGGCCTTTTTCATTCCAGGTGGTCAAAAGCCTGAGTACATCATCCATTTTCCCACCGGCCCGAGCCGCTTCCCGGGCTGCCAACAAAATGACATCATGCCCTGCTAAAGCGCGCATCTGACGGTAAACAGAAAGTGTACCCTCGTTGACCGAAAGCCCGCTGAGTCCCAGGGCACGGAACAGCTCTTTTAATGGAGCCGCTTCCTCTTGCTCTCTTCTCAGCTGGTTTTCCACCTGGGTTGCCGTGGCTGGAGTCTTCTCTCCGCGCTTGCGCAGGCCGTTGAGAATACCATCCAAATACGCCATAGTCGGGTCTCCCTTGGTGGTTTCCCGGCAGGCCGCCTCTATGGCATCATGGTCGTACCGCCATTCCCAGGTCCACTTGCGGTACAGGGCCATTTCATCCTCCGAGGGCTGATGTCGCTTGCCCAGACGGCGAAGGATCTTGCGGGTACCGTCTTGTATAGCCTTAGACCTGGAAAGCACAACCTCCGCATCCTCAATGGTATGAACGTGTTCCTCCGCCAATTGCACTGCCAGCTTTTGTGCCGCCTTGAAGCTGAAATGCTTGCCCCGGGTTGCGATCAAGTGCTGTATCAGCATCAAAACCACCTCCGGAGGAAGCTTCAGCTCCTCCACCCACTCATAAGCCAGGCTGGTTTCTTGGCCGTGGAGCTGCCTGTCCTCACCAAAAGCGGCGTACAACGCATCGGCAAACTGAGTATATTGCCTGTCCTCCGCAGGACATTGGCGCATAAACAAAAGCTGCTTGGCGTTTATATAACGAAAAGAAGGCGGATTGTCTGCCGTACGCTGCACCAGGCCCTTGCGTTCCCAGTAGCGGTAGGCAGCCAATACATCCTCTTCAGAAAGCCCCAGGTCCCGGGCCATGACGGTAATGTTCATGCCGGTCGTAGGATGATATGTATGCATCAGTCCGTATAAATACACCTTGACATAGTCGCCTTTGGCTGTGGGAAGGTATTCTTGTACAAACAAGTTGTCCACAGGCGTGGCATCGAAAAGCGGATATTGCTCATCAAAATCAAATAAGGGCATATGACCACCTCATTGTCCTGTACAGTATACCATAATCGAAAAGGCCTGTACACTGACATTCAAGATAGGCGGAGAGGATTTCACGATGATGCTTACACCGTGCTTTCATAAAGGAACTGAAAGGAGGGTAGCGTATATGCCGCACAGGCGATCTACCTTAGCTCTGACGCCGCTTTCCTCCCATATCACCCGCAGCAAGCCATCCTCGATGATCTCCCATGCCTCAATCTGCCCGCCTGTACTGTCCCATCCCTGGTGGTATGTATTCACAATCGGCCCATTCTCAGCCCAATCAACACGTAGTTGCCACAATAAGCTAAGGGCACAATTATTTGATTCCCTCCTAAGATGCGCAATGACTTCAGTGCATTATGAAAAAAGGGGGCGTACCCCCGTTATGCTTTTAATCAGCCATTCTCCGCCGGCTTTGATTTCAGCGCCCGATATTGGCCCGGCGTAATGTTCTCATATTTTTTAAATGCACGAATGAAGGATGAGCTATTGTAATATCCCACCTGCTGTGCTACCTGCTCCAAGCTCATGTGGCTGCCGGTTAACAGCAGCTTGGCATAATGAATGCGTGTGAGGTTAATGGCATCCAGCATGGCCTGACCTGTCTGCCGTTTGTAAAGCGCAGATGCATAGCTTGCCGTAAGATTCAGGTGTTCCGCCACAGAGCTGATGGAAAGGCTGCTCATCATGTAGTTTTCCTGTATATACTGATCCGCCTTGCGAGCGATATCCGCACGCCGCGCATTTTCCCCGGCTCCAGCAACCAGGTCGCAAGCTGCCTTGACAATGCCCATCAGCTCCGCAAAATCATCCTTAGAGGGAGGAGCTTCCATATACTGCTGCACCTGCTGGGCTACCGCAGCAACCTCTTCACTGGAAAAACGAAGAGTGAAGTTTTGCATCATTCCCTGAAGCAAAACCGTACATTGCATTCTGACCTTCCAACCAGGTAGCAAAGCGGCTTCCTTTTTCATTTCCTTGACTTGCTCCTGTGCTTTTTGCACATCACCTGCCGCCACATACTGCTCCAAGCGCCTGGTCATGGCCTCCATCTGATCCGCGGCCTGATCCGCTGGTTTAACAGGCACTGCCTGCTTCCAATGAAGATTCACCTCGTCCGTGCCGGGTTGCCTGGCAGCCAGCGTATCCCGCACCCAGGTATAAGCATGGCGAATCTTATGCAAGCCCTGAACCATCTGACTAGCCGCAATCGAAACGCCAAGATCAAAATTCTCCTTTAATATTTGCCTGCCTCCAAGGATTGTTTCTTCGAGCTTCTCCTGCCACCCCTCCGCCCCAGATGGCAAGCACAAAAGGGCATAGGTCAAGCCATGCAATTCAATCAGGCGAGCATTGTAGGCGGCCAGCAACTCTGTGAACACATTGCGCAGCACAAAGCGCATCAGTTGGGCATCCTCCTGCCCATCCTCCGGCAGTACCGTACTGTCGCTAAATCCATTCACGCCAAAGCCGATCACTGAGAAATCATCGCTGTCATAGGCGATGTCCAAGGCCAATAGTTGCTCCTCCACCTCGCCGATGGAGTTATAGGTTCCCCACATTAAAGATTCCAGCACATAATGCTCCATGTTCTGGTTGGAAACTTTCAGACGCTGGTGAATGGATATGCGGTTGTTTTTCATGCTCTGCATCATTTCCTGCAGGTATGCAAAGTCATCACCAGCATCCTGCTGGTCACCGGGGATGGCCCCTTCCACAAAGCTGCGCAGGGCGTGAATGGGACGGTACTGCCGCTTTGCCAGCGTAAAGGAAAGGAAAAAGCCAACACCCAAGATCACCAGCACCAGCAGTATGCTGATTTGACGCACCGCATTCAGCCGTGTCCAATATTCACTTTCGGGGATGGACACAACGTACACGCAACCAGTGTCAGCGCTGCGGCTGTAGGATATGCGCAGCTTTCCCTGTGGGCTGTCCACATTTTGAATGTCGCCCCCGAGCTCATTGGTGCTGATCTTATCGGCAAAGGCAACCTCTGGTAGCGTGGAAAAGAGAACCTGTCCCGTTTTATCCATAATGGTAAAGCCAAGGCCTTGCTTTTCCCGCACCAAAGCCCTGTAATGATTCAACATGCCTTCTTCCAAAGTGATAACAATGGTAACGGTGGGCGTTATTCCGCGGTACAGCGTACGGATATATGCCAAGGGATTGCTCAGCGCGCCTTCTCCCCTGCGAACAAAGCCATTCTCCCCATGGCTTACATAGCGCGCCCAATCTTCATAGGAGGAAAATTCAAGCTGAAGACGCCGCAGGAAATAATCTTCCGCTGTCATCACGGTATTGGCGATGACTTTATGACTGCGAGCAAAATAAACATAGGAGCTGTTGACACCCGTATTGGCTACCTGAAGACTGGTCATTTCCTGTATCAGCGTTCGCAAAGTTTGAAAGGCTGTTATGTTGTTCAAGTACTGCATAGGATCTGTAGCGGTGGCAAAATACAGTACCTTGTCATCCACCACCAGCGTATCGCCAATGCGCATCACCGCAAACAGCTGTCCATCCGCACCGCTTTTCAGCTGCTCCAGCATCAGGCGGTCGGATGTCTCCAGCTCTTTTTCCACTGTGTCCAGCATATTGGCCATGAAACCAACCAGCGCTATTGCAGGCAGTACAAAAACCAGTAAAAATGACAATAGAAATGTTCTATATACTTTTTTGCGCATACGATGGCGAAATTCATGCATGGTGCATCCTCCGGCCATTTAGCATCTGGTATACATACTAACATATTGAATATGCTGTTGCATAGGTACGTTGCGAGCCATATGGCTATCATTTTCGTTTTTGCGTATCAGTTGCTAATTTGATAATCCAGATTTTGATATATTGACAATCACATTTCTTGTTTTGAGGTTGTACGCCATACACCCAGTCAGTATACTTTAGTCATCATGACCCTTGGAAAAGGGCAAAGCGGTATCCATCCAGGCAATTACATATTTTAAGGAGGAAAACGATCATGCGCAAAACCCTATCTCTGCTGCTGGCCATTATGCTGATGCTCGGTATGATGAGCTTCACCACCGCCGTAGCGGAAGAAGCCCCCCTGGTCATCACCATGCTGGTACCCTTTTATGCAGACCAGCCCCCAGTAGGCACTGTCGGCGAGGAAGGCAACCCTGTATTGGAAGCAGTCGAAAAACTGTACAATGTAGACCTTCAGATCACCTATGCCCCCCAGGGCGACTTTGTACAGAAGTTCAATACCGTCATGGCCTCCAATGACCAGCCCATGGTCATGGTTGTCACCAGTGGTTTGACCACCAACTCCGCTTATCTGGACTACTGCCAGTTCGGCGTGTTTTGGGATTTGACAGACCTTCTTCCCCAGTATGAAGTATTCCAGAAGGATCTGCTGACCCCTTACGCCTTGACCGTTACCGCCGTGGGCGGCCGTAACTACCTGTTCCCCTTCCTGGTATCCAGCGCTCGCGTAGCCATGCTCTATCGTCAGGACTGGCTGGAAAAGCTAGGTATGAAGGTTCCCACCACCGCCGCTGAATTCTATGAAATGGCCAAACGCTTTACCGAGGACGATCCCGATGGCAACGGCCAGAAGGACACCTATGGCTATGCTTATATCGACGACGCCAACAAAGAACTGACCTACGCTGGTTTTGACACCCTGGCTGTCGCCCTTGGCACACCCAACCGCTGGGGCAAGGATGCCGAAGGCAAGATCATGCCCTATTTCACCTTCAAAGAGTACAAGGATACCTTGAACCTCTTTAAGGACATGTACGACAACGGCTACATGAACACCGACTTCGCGCTGGTAAAGGGCAACGATAAACATCTTCCCTTGGCCGAAGGCAAAGCCGGCTCCATGTTCACCACCGCCACCAACGGCCGTTATCCCGGCGGCAAATATGATAGCCTATTTGAAAATGTAACCCCCACCGCCCAGATTGGCCGCAACTACCTGCTCAACGATCCCAATGGCAACCCCGTAATCAACTCCACCCTGTCCATGGGCGGCATGGGCGGCCTGTTGATTCCCAAGGCTTCTGTTAAAGATGAAGCAACCGTAAAGAGGATTTTGGATTTCCTTGCTGCGCTGCGCGCCCAGGGCGAAGGTGATAAACTTATCACCGTTGGTGTAAAAGACCTGCATTACACCGAAAATGCAGATGGCACCATCACCATCAGCGATGAACAGCGCCAGCTCCGCGTATCCGATGGTTCCAGCGAAGTGTTTGCTTCCATCGTTCCCCGTCGTGTAGTCAACTACGATTACGGTCAGGGCTTGACTGATGTGGACCGTATCACCGCCGAATTTGTTGCCAACGAACCCTATGCTGTGCCGGATCTGAGCGTCGGCAAGCTGACCCCCGACCAGCTGAACCTGGATGCCTCCATTGCCACCATCATCTCTGATGCCCGCGTACAGTACATTATGGGCCAGATTGATGAAGCCGGGTTTGACAAAGCCGTTGCCGAGTGGATGGACCAGGGCGGCAAAGACCTGATCGAAGCAGTAAACGCCAAGTAAAAAACCAAAGTGCCAGGATGGCATGAAGTTTTCATGCTTCATGCCATCCTTTCTTTATGGCTGCCGGCTGATGTTGGCTTCCTAATCGCTGTGAAAGGGTGCAAACCTATGCAACATACTGCTCCAAAACCGATTACAAACAGCCCCAATATCAGCGCCAGAACCAGGTTGTTTAGGCGGATAATGCGTAACAAATGGCTGTACATCATGCTAATTCCCACGTTTATCTACTATATCTTTTTTAAGGTTCTACCCATCTTTGGTTTGAGAATCGTTTTCCTACGGTATATTCCGGGCCTTAGCGTCGCCAGCCCGGTTCTTGATCCCTGGTACAAGAATTTTGCTGTTCTTTTTGCGCACAAAGATTTCATAATGCTTCTTCGCAACACCTTAACCCTGGCCCTTTGGAACATTGTTCTATATTTTCCCGTTCCATTGATTCTATCTTTGCTGCTAAATGAAATACGTCATTTCGGGTACAAGCGTACCCTTCAATCCTTGGTCTATTTGCCCCACTTTCTTAGCTGGGCTGTTATCGCCAGCCTCATGACCATGCTATTAGGCCCGGCACCCCGGGGCCTTGTCAATACGCTGCTGCAGCAAAGCGGCGCACAGCAGATCCCTTTTATGTTCGGGCAAGAATGGTTTAAGCCCATGTACATCATCGAACTGATCTGGAAAGAGGCTGGCTGGGGCACAATCATCTATCTGGCCGCACTCTCAGGCGTGGACGAGCAACTATACGAAGCTGCTGTTATTGACGGTGCAGGCCGTTTACGCCAGCTATGGAACATTACGCTGCCCTCCATCAAATCCACCATTGTGATTTTGCTGATACTGCGTATGGGCTCCTTCCTGGATACAGGCTTTGATCAGATCTTTTTGATGGTTAACAGCTTGAATCGCGATATAGGCACTGTGTTTGATACCTACATCTATGAAGTTGGTATTTTGGGAACAAAAGTTCCTGCCGGATTAAGCTCCTTCAGCTACAGCACCAGCGTCGGCCTGTTCCGTTCTATTGTCAGCCTGGTCCTGGTGCTTGGCACCAACAAACTGGCAAAGTCTTTGGGTGAGGAGGGTATGTACTGATGAGCAATATGACCGCCCGCAACCAGACCAGAGCCGGAAGAACTTTTGATGTTTTCAACTATTTCCTGCTTGGTTTGATTAGTGCAATCATGGTGGCACCGCTTGTGTTTTGTGTTGTGGGTTCCTTCTCCGCAACGGGCATGGCTTACGGTAGATTCACCGCCTTCTCCATGGATGCTTACCACATGATCTTCCGATCCGGCAAAACAATCTCCTCCTTGGGCAACAGCTTTACCATTACATTCTTCGGTACGCTGATCAATATTGTCATGACCTCCACCGCCGCCTATGCACTGAGCAAAAAGGATTTGCCCGGACGCAAATGGATGCTTCGTGTGGTCGTATTCTTTATGCTCTTTTCTGCCGGACTGATTCCTGATTTTATCGTGGTAGCCAATCAGTTGCGGTTGAAAAACACATTCTGGGCCATCTGGCTGCCTGTGGCCATTTCCAGTTATAACTTGATTGTCATGAAGAACTTCTTTCAGAACATTCCCGAAAGCATTGAGGAAAGCGCACGCATTGACGGTTGCAATGAGCTTCAGTCCTTCCTGCGCATCGTGATTCCCATGAGCAAGGCCTCCCTGGCCACCTTCTCCCTGTTTTACGCCGTAGGCCACTGGAACAACTACCTGCGCGCCATGATCTATCTAGACGACAGCAGCAAATGGCCCATTACCGTATGGCTAAGGCAGATTATCATCCTGTCCCTGGGCGGCATGGGTAACGATAACATGTCCGAGCAGGAAGTGGTGTGGGCTGCCAGTGACGCAGTAAAATATGCTACCATCGTCGTGAGTACCGTGCCCATTGTCTGTGTCTATCCCTTCTTGCAAAAGCACTTTGCCAAGGGCGTTACTTTGGGCTCTGTGAAAGGCTGATTCAAAAAACCAAAAGGAGAATCCGTATGCTCCCTCAAACCTACCCATCTGAAAAGCAGGTGTTTTCAGACATCCTGACAGGACGGCAGATCACCCAACTAACCAACAGTCTTAAGCACGATAACGTGCATTTGTACTTTACTGAGAATGCATTTACCAAGGGCGGTACCGAAATCTATTTCATTTCCGACCGGGACACGCCTGGCATTGACAACGTATTTACCGTAAACCGGGAAACCGGGCTCATATGCCGGGTTACGGAGTATTCGGATGTGGGTATTTCCAACTTAACCAAAGACCCCCAAAGCACAGTTCTTTTGTACAACCATGGCAGGCAGGCGGTACTGCATTCCCTGGTAACAGGAGAAAAACAGGTGCTGTATACCTTCCCTCAGGAGTACAGACCTGGTCGCCTGTCTTTAAACTGTGACCATACACTGGTAGGTATCTTGATGAATGAGGATGTGCAGGTGGAGCACGGCATCAATTACGCCGGCTTTGAAGAGAAAATGTACAGGGTCAAGCGCTCCCGAATTGTGTTTGTACCACTGAAGGATGGAAAAGCCGGCGAACCCTACATTGGTGTACGGGATACCTGCGAGGCCGGGCATTTACAGTTTTCCCCCACCCACCGAAACCTGTGCATGTACTGCCATGAAGGCCCTTGGCATCTTGTAATGCAGCGGATTTTTATTGTGGACACCGACACATTGGAGGTATTCCCCTGCTTTCGGCAGAATAAAGAAGACAGTGTAGGCCACGAATTTTGGACCAGGGATGGCAAGGTTTTCTTTGATAACCGCGGCCCGGGCCATGATGGCACCATTACCAGCAACCGCACCCAGGCAGTGGCGGCTGAGCCGGCGAATTCAAGCTTTGTTCCTTACGTGGGCTTGACTGACAACACCGGTGTACTGCTAAAAAAAACACTTTTGCCCCATTACTGCAACCATTACCATTGCGGCAGCGACCCTAGCGTTCTGGTGGGGGATGAAGTGGATGATCTGGTTCGCATCGATCTTAGCGCAGATGGACCGCATATCACAAAGCTGTGCCGCCACGCCACCAGCTGGCATGGGCAAAAGAGTCACTGCCATCCCACGGTAAGCTGGGAAGATGATGCAGTGCTCTATGCCAGCGATGTTTCCGGAAAGGTGCAATTGTACTTGACTGGGTGGCCTAGCTGACACGAAGGAGGTTATTGAATGACCAATGTGGTTTTTAACAAGAATGTTCCCTTACAGGATCTGGGCGGCGGTGTCAGCCGCAAGGTGTTAGCCCACAACCCTGAAATGATGGTGGTAGAAGTAAACTTTGAAAAAGGCGGCATTGGTGCTGTGCATACCCATCCGCATATGCAGTGCACGTATGTGAAAAGCGGTGCTTACCGCTTTACCATCGATGGAGACGATGTTCTAGTAAAGGAAGGCGACACCATCGCATTCCCATCCAACATCCCTCACGGTACAGTTTGCCTGGAAGCCGGAACACTGGTGGATATATTTACACCCCAGCGCGAGGACTTTCTATAACATGAGAAGGTTGATCAAGGGACAAGATTCTCTTTAAAAAAATCCAGACAAGCCTATTCATTGTAGGCTGTCTGGATTTTTTGCACTTCCTCCCGGAGATGGCTTCAGTTCAGTTCTTGAAGATGTTTTTCTGCAATACCCTTGCACTACCTTGTATGATGCAGGGCATACTGTTTGGGAGTAATGCCTACCATTCGTGTAAACAGGGTGACAAAATTGGTATAGTCGTTGAACCCGCTTTGCTCGCAGGCCTCCGCCACAGTGCTGCCGTCCCCCAGCCGCGCCTTGGCAATGCTGATGCGCCGGGCGGTAATGTATTTGTTGATGCTTGTGCCCGTCTCCGCTTTGAAAATGCGGCAGATATACGCCTGGCTTAAATACATGCTGTCTGCCAGCACAGATAGGGTGATCTTCTCCCCAATATGGGCGTTGATATACGCAATGATATTCTCCACCACAGGGTGGTACCGATACTCCGGCTCCTTTTCCTCTCCTGCCCCGTACAAACGGTTCACCAACACCATCAGCTCCGTAAAGATGGCGTTTTCCATCAAATCCGCACCGTATCCCTTGACCTCCTGAACCTTGTGCAGAAGGTACATGAAACGGCTTTGAGCCTCCTGGGACAGGGCCAGCTTGCACCTGTGATTTCCATCCCGGTGCTGAAAACAGTGGGTCAGGTCTGTTTCCACACTGGACAATGCCTTCAAGTATTCCGGATGAATGGATATCACATACCGCTCATGACTGTCGTCATCCACCCTGGATAGGCAGTGGGTCTCAAAATTGTTGATCAGAAACAAATCTCCGGGATTGACGGGATAGCAGGTATGATCGATGAGAAACTGCTTACCTCCAGATATGGAATAATACATTTCGTAACAGTCATGAATGTGCATAGCCATGGTCTTTTCTTCCTGAAGCAGATGGGCAATGGCAAACCGGCCGCTTGCCTTGCACTGGACTATGGCCTCCTGGCAAGAGTACATTTCTTTCATATACTGATCCCCCCGCCGCCATTATATCAGAAACCCAAGATTTGGAGCAACAAAACCAAAGATTTCCGCATTATTAAATGATATAATCATTATAACACTAAAACCATCTAACCAGCAAAGGAGGAAAATACAATGGATATCCGCTATTCAGCCAATCAACGCGACTTTAAGCGCTACACCACCGAGGAGATGCGCAATGAATTCCTCATCGAAACGCTCTTTGTACCAGACACCGTTACGGCGGTGTACAGCCATGTTGACAGAATGGTGACCCTGGGGGTCATGCCCGTAACCGAAAAGGTGCCTGTCAATAAGGGCATTGATGTATGGAAGCGGTTTGGTACTAACTTTTTTCTGGAGCGTCGGGAAATGGGCATGTTCAACCTGGGCGGTAAAGGTACCGTTACGGTTGACGGCACTGTGTATGAACTGGGGTACAAAGATTGTCTATACATCACCAGGGGGGCCAAAGAAGTAACCTTCGAATCTGTAGACAGCTCCACCCCCGCCAAATTTTACATGGTCAGCGCTCCTGCCCACACATCCTACGAAACCAAGCTCATCACCATTGCCGAAGCAGCCAAAAAACCCATGGGCAGCCTGGAAACCAGCAACAAGCGCGTCATCAACCAATTCATCCACCCGGACGTGCTCAAAACCTGCCAGCTTTCCATGGGTCTTACCACCTTGGAGCCCGGCAGCGTGTGGAACACCATGCCAGCCCACACCCACGAGCGGCGAATGGAAGTGTATTTCTACTTTGAGATTCCCAAGGACAATGTGGTTTTCCACATGATGGGTGAAGGCAATCAGACCCGCCATATCGTCATGCAAAACGAGCAGGCTGTAATTAGTCCCTCCTGGTCCATCCATGCTGGAGCCGGTACTTCCAACTACTCCTTTATTTGGGCCATGGGTGGCGAAAACCTGGCCTTTAACGATATGGATGCAATCGCCACCACCGATTTGCGGTAAGGAGGAAGAAAAGTGAGCCTGAACATGTTTGACCTAACGGGCAAGGTTGCACTGGTTACCGGCGGTTCCTATGGCATTGGCTATTCCATTGCCAGCGGCTTAGCCTCCTGCGGGGCCACCATCACCTTCAATGACATCAACCAGGACCTGGTAAGCAAGGGCATAGAAGCCTACAAAGCCGAAGGCATCACCGCCCACGGCTATGTCTGCGATGTCACCGACGAAAATGCCGTTAATGAGCTGGTGGCCAAGATCGAACAGGAGGTCGGCGTCATTGATATCCTGGTGAACAATGCCGGGATCATCAAGCGCATCCCCATGATCGAAATGTCTGCCGCAGATTTCCGTCAGGTGATTGATGTGGACTTGAACGCCCCCTTCATCTGTGCCAAGGCAGTGATCCCCTCCATGATCAAAAAAGGCGGCGGTAAAATCATCAACATTTGCTCTATGATGTCTGAACTGGGCCGCGAAACGGTATCCGCCTACGCAGCAGCCAAGGGCGGATTAAAGATGCTGACTCGGAACATTGCCAGCGAATACGGCGAGTTCAATATTCAGTGCAACGGCTTGGGCCCAGGCTATATCGAGACCCCCCAGACTGCGCCCCTTCGCACGCCGGAACATCCTTTCAACAAGTTCATCCTTTCCAAAACCCCCGCAAATCGCTGGGGCACTACGGATGATCTGGTTGGCCCCGCTGTGTTCCTTTCCTCCCCTGCCTCCGATTTTGTCAACGGTCATATTCTGTATGTGGACGGCGGCATCCTGGCCTACATCGGCAAACAGCCGCAATAACAAACTCTATCGACAAGAGCGCTTCTGCATTGTGGAAGCGCTCTTTTTTTACTCAATGATCGTCTGGCAACGAACGCCTCCTTCAACACCATTTTGGATATCCTCCTTCCACCTCCTCCGAGGATCTCTCTTGAGCAGGAGGATTATCTGGCGGCTACTGATTAAGCATAGAAGAGAAAGAGGATTTTTTCTCATCACCCTTCCGCTGACCTATGGTATAATACCTCCGAGGTGAACTAAATGGCCTTTACCCATCTGCATCTGCATTCGGAATACAGCCTTCTGGATGGTGCTTGCCGCATCAAGCATCTTGTCAAGCGCCTGAAGGAGTTGAATATGGAAAGCTGCGCTGTTACCGATCACGGCGTTTTGTATGGTGCCATCGAATTCTATCAGGAATGCAAAGCAAACGGCATCAAGCCCATATTGGGCTGTGAAGTATATATCTGCCCAGACATGGAAGATAAGCAGGCAGTAACCCGGGAGTACAGCCATTTGGTGCTGCTGTGCGAAAACAACAAAGGCTATCAAAACCTGATGGCCATGGTAAGCGAAGGCTTTCTGCGTGGCTTTTACTACCGGCCCCGTATTGATTACAAACTGTTGGAAAAGCATTCTGAAGGGCTCATCTGCTTGTCCGCCTGCTTAAGCGGTGACCTGCCCAAGCTGCTTTTACAGGGGCGGCGGCAGGAAGCCAAGGATTATGCCCTGTATATGCAAAACCTCTTTGGCAAGGGTAAGTTTTATATAGAAATCATGGACCACGGTATCCCAGAGGAAAAGCAGGTGCTTCCGGAACTGGTTCAATTGAGCAGGGAAACAGGCGTGCCCTTAATCGCCACAAATGACGCCCATTATCTGCGCAGGAGCGATGCTGCCGCCCAGGAAGTATTGATGTGCATCCAGACTGGTAAAACCCTTGCAGATGAAGCCCGGATGCGCATGGAAACGGAAGAGCTGTACGTAAAAAGCGAAGAGGAAATGCGGCAGCTTTTCCCCGCTTGGTCCGACGCCATTGACAATACCCAAAGGGTGGCACAGATGTGCAACGTCTCCTTTGATTTTGACAAGATCCACCTGCCTAGCTTCAAGCCCATTCCGCAGGGTGAGACACCTTATTCCCTGCTGGAAAAGCTCTGTATTCAAGGCCTTGATAAACATTATCCAGGTAATTCTGATACAAACAGTGCACCCTACAAGCGCCTCATGTATGAGCTTGACACCATCAACAGCATGGGTTATGTGGACTACTTTCTGATCGTATGGGACTTTATTCATTACGCCAAGAACCACGGCATTATGGTAGGTCCGGGCCGGGGCAGCGGCGCAGGCTCCATTGTTGCGTATACGCTTGGCATCACCGCCCTGGATCCCCTGAAATACCACCTGCTGTTCGAGCGCTTTTTAAACCCTGAGCGAATCTCCATGCCTGATTTGGATATCGACTTTTGTTACGAACGCCGCCAGGAGGTCATTGATTATGTAGCCGAAAAGTACGGCTCGGATCATGTGGCCCAAATCATCACCTTTGGCACCATGGCAGCCCGGGGAGTGGTTCGGGATGTAGGCCGTGTGCTTGGTATGACCTATCAGGATGTGGACAAGGTAGCCAAATCTGTTCCCTTTGAGCTGGGCATGACCCTGGAAAAGGCGCTGAAGGTCAGCCCTGAACTGTCAGCCCTCTACGAAGGCGACATCCAGGTGAAACGGCTCATTGACATGGGCCTATCTCTAGAAGGCATGCCCCGTCACGCCAGCACCCATGCTGCGGGTGTGCTGATTACCAGCGCTCCGGTAACGGAGTATGTACCGCTTCAGAAAAATGATGAAGTCATCACCACACAGTACCCCATGGGCATACTGGAAAAGTTGGGTCTTTTAAAAATGGACTTTTTGGGCCTGCGCACCTTGACTGTTATTCGGGATACCCTGGATATGCTCAGGGAAGAAGGCATCGATTTAAAGCCGGAGGACATCCCCTTGGATGACCCGGCGGTATACGAAATGATCTCCCAGGGGGATACCGACGGGGTATTCCAGTTGGAAGGCGGCGGCATGCGTAGCTTTTTAACCAACATGAAGCCGGAGAATTTTGAAGACATTATTGCCGCCATCTCCCTGTACCGCCCCGGCCCCATGGAAAGCATCCCCCGGTACATCCAGGGCAAGCACAACCCTTCCACCGTTCAATATGCTACGCCCAAGTTAAAGCCCATCCTTGATGTAACCTACGGCTGTATGGTGTATCAGGAGCAGGTTATGCAGATCGTTCGCGATCTGGCAGGCTATTCCCTGGGCCGCAGCGATCTCATGCGCCGGGCAATGTCCAAAAAGAAGCATGACGTAATGCGCAAGGAACGGGAGTTCTTTGTCCACGGCATGAAGGATAAGAATGGAAACCAGGAAATTCCCGGCTGTATCAATAACGGCGTACCGGAAGCGGTGGCGGAGCATATTTTTGATGAGATGAGCGCCTTTGCCTCCTACGCCTTCAACAAAAGCCATGCTGCAGCCTATGGCGTAGTGGCCGTGCAGACGGCCTGGCTCAAGCGTCACCATCCCGTCCCCTTTATGGCCGCCATCATGAACAGTGTATACGGCAATGCAACCAAAATCGCCGGTTATATACAATACTGCCGAGACCACGGTATCTTAATCCTGCCGCCGGATGTGAACGTCAGCACCTGGCGTTTTCGGACAGATACCTTAAGCGGTAAGCCCGGCATACGCTTTGGCTTAGGTGCGGTGAAGAACGTAGGCCAAGGCGCAGTGGATGCTATCGTCCGAGAACGGAGCAAAAGCAAATACAAGGATATCTTTGATTTTTGCAAACGGGTGGATACCGATAGCGTCAACAAGCGCGTGGTGGAAAGCCTCATCAAAGCCGGTGCCTTTGACAGCACAGGAGCCAAGCGCTCCCAGCTTCTAAACGCGTATGACTCCGCGCTGGAAGCTGCTGCGGGCCGGCGCAGGCAAAACGTCACGGGACAGGTTTCCTTGTTTGACCTTGGCGGCGGCATGCCAATGGGCGGCTTTGCCGATGAAAAGCTGCTCAATATTGATGAATATCCAACGCGTTCCCTATTGTCCATGGAAAAGGAAATGACTGGCGTATACATCAGCGGTCATCCTCTGGATGAATACGCACACCTGCTTAGCCAGCTGGACTGCAACACCGCTTACGTGGCAGAGCTTTCGGAGCGGCAGGATAAGGGGCTTTCCATGGACAGCGTGACGGTGCGCATGGGCGGCATACTAGTAGACGCCAAGGGGAAGGCTACCAAAAAAGGGGCCTTTATGGGGTTTATCACCTTGGAAGATCTGACTGGTCAGATTGAGGGGTTGGTTTTCCCCAAGATTTATGAAAAGTTCAGCGGGGTCCTGAAAACAGACGAGCTGGTGGTGCTCACAGGCAAGTTATCCATCAGGGAGGATGAGGAGACAAAGCTGTTGGTGGACAGCGTTGCCCCTTTGATGCCTACCGGGGATGAAAAAGCCTTTAATCTTTCATCGGTCGGCGGGAAGCGCCTGGTAGAGGATGACATGGATGATCTGTTTCCGCTACCCTTTGTGCAGACTACACCATCACTTACCGATGCGCAGCTGGCCAAACAGGCACCTATGAAGTTGTATTTACGGGGTTCCCGGCAGCAGATGGATATGCTCAAAGAAGTTTTGCCAAAGCATCCCGGCCCGGTACCGGTTTACTTCCATATCCCCGAAGAAAAAATTACTCTTTTAACGCCCAAGAACCTGTGGTGTGACGGCGATGAGCCGGTACAGCAGGACCTGGAGCGCTTGCTTGGTACAGAAAATATCAAGGCCGTCCTATAGCCCAAGCAAATACAACCATAAGTTGGTGCTTTTAGCAAAAGAAGCATTGCGGCAATATGTTTGTCCTGATACAATACCCTAAGTGGTTTCATGAAAGGAATGTATCAAATGCATAAGCAAGCAATGCGCAGGGACATGGTGTTGTTTTTTGTCCTCATTATGGCGGCGGCACTTGGCAACGGTTTGAGTGATTCGATTTACGGAAACTACTTTAAAGAGGCGTACCAGATTACCACTGCGCAGCGCGGCTTCATTGAGTTTCCCCGTGAGTTTCCCGGCATGCTTTGTGCATTGGTGATAGGCGCACTTTCCATGATGGGCGATCTGAAAGCCAGCCTCATTGCACAAGTGCTGGCCTGCGGCGGCTTGACGGCGCTGGGTATATTCTCCCCCTCTTTTGGCGTGATGCTGATCTTCCTATTCATTAATTCCTTGGGTATGCATATGTTTATGCCCCTGCAGGATTCCATAGGCATGGCCCTGGCAGAGCCGAATCAGGTTGGAAGACGCATGGGCCAGTATGCCAGCGCAAGGACCGCTATGGGCTTTATCGCCGGCCTAATCGTATTCTTTGGTTTTCGATACGGTGTTTTCTCCTTCACAACGCCGGTCAAATCGGTGTTTTTGCTGGGTTCTGCCTGCTTTGTGGTGGCGATTGCCGCATCGCTGATGCTGGTACGAATGGTTGGTGCACAACCGGTAACCATTCGCCGCTTCAAGCTGCTATTTAGAAAGCAGTACAAATACTATTACCTCTTGACCGTTTTGCACGGCGTTCAAAAGCAGATTGCATATGTTTTCGGCTCCTGGGTAATCATCGATCTTCTGCTTAAAGGTGCGGATATCATGTCACTGCTGATGATTGCCAGCAGCTTCCTTGGCATCTTTTTTATGCGCTGGGTTGGCCATTGCATGGACAAGTTTGGTACCAAGAGCATGATGTATGTCAATGCTCTGCTTTTTATCGTTGTATATACACTCTACGGTTTTGTGGTTTGGGGCATTACCAGCCGTGTGCTGCCGGAGGCCGGCTGGCCGGTGCTCGTGATCTACAGCCTTTTCGTTCTGGACCGGTTATCCATGCAGCTGGGCATTGTAAAGTCCATCTATTTACGGTCCATCGCCGTCAGTGATGCTGAGGTGACTGCCACGCTGTCCACCGGCATCAGCCTGGACCATGTTGTATCGATTATCGCCGCTCAGATCAGCGCCGCCGTATGGACTGTCTGGGGACCCCAATGGGTGTTCTTTATCGCCGCATTTTTGTCATTGGGCAACCTCTTTGTTGCCTGGAAGCTGCCCCGCGTTAATCTCGTTCATACTGCAAACATTTCGGCATAATGTGCAAAAAAACCAACATCTCCACGAATATTGCTGCATATGCAAAATTTCTCTTGCAAAGGAACACCCCCTGTGATACAATGCACCAGGTGAAATCACATACAATGTCTTTAACTCGGTACTGTGATGCCGGCAAGATGTTGAGCGCTGTCTTTGACGAACTGACAAAAGACATTCAGCTTGCTTGCGCATCCGCGCGGACAAGCTTTTTTTTATGAAAACGGAGGGAAAGCCAATGCGACTGAAAGCCGAAATTGCCGATGAAACCAAAATCCAGCGCACCCTTTCCCGCATGGCGCATCAAGTCATCGAGCATCACCGCGACCTTCAAAGCGTTCGCCTGGTAGGTATCAAAACCCGCGGAATTCCCCTATGCAAACGGTTGGCAGAAAATATTGCGCAATTTGAGGGGATTGAAGTTCCCACAGGTGAGCTGGATATCACCCTGTACCGAGATGACCTGACCACCACCGGTGACCAAGCCATTTTAAGCGGTACACAAATCCCCTTCAGTGTGGCAAATCAAAGCATCATCTTGGTAGATGATGTGATCTACACAGGCCGCACAGCAAGAGCTGCCGTTGACGCCATCATCGCCCTGGGCAGGCCCTCGGTAATCCAGCTGGCAGTATTGGTTGACAGAGGCCACCGGGAACTGCCTATCCGGGCCGATTATGTAGGCCTGAACATCCCAACCTCCCGCAGTGAAGTGGTGGCTGTACGGCTTATGGAAACCGATGGTTCCAACAGCGTGCAGCTGTATGAAAAAGAGTAACCGCAGCTCAGTGGGGTTTTATGTGCCTGGCGGCTGAGAAAGCGCACAGGCCCAAGCATCTGTCTGGAATGCCATCAATGGCGTTTCATAATAAAGGAGGAATTTTCATGACGTCTAACACTCCCCCAATTGGATATCTGCCGGATGAGAAGCCGCCAGTCTGGAAACTGCTTCTGTACGCACTCCAGCAGGTCGTCGTCATGTTCCCCGCCACGATTACTGTCGCACTTATAACCGGCTTCCATGTTTCCACCACCATCTTTGCCAGCGGTCTGGCCACCATCTGTTTCCTGCTTGTTACCGGCCGTAAACTGCCCCTGTACTACGGCTCCAGCTTTTCATACCTGGCTGCCATTGGCGGCTTAATGGCATCAGAAGCTGTAGCCGGCTTGGGCTTGAATGATAAAATCGCCATGGCTCAGTTTGGTATCGTCATGTCTGGTTTTGTATCTATCGGCGCCGGCTTGCTTGTAAAAGGCTTTGGCAAGGACGCCATCGACAAGGTCTTGCCCGCCACCATTACCGGCCCCATCGCCATGGCCATTGGCCTGACCTTAGCCGCTGTTGCACTGGGTGATGCTGCGGGCATTCCGAGCGGCGATGCTGAAGCCATGACTGCCCCGCTGGCCAACAACTGGGCATGGGTCATCTCCCTGAGCACCCTTTTGTCCACCATTCTTTTCTCTGTATACTTAAAGGGAATCTGGAGTCAGCTTCCCCTGCTGCTTGGCCCCGCCGTTGGCTGTGTGGTTGCCTTGATTATTCAGCTAGCTACCGGCGTGCCTGTGTTCCGCAGCCTCCCCGGCGAAGCCGCCACTACGCTGTTTGCCCTGCCCACCTTCACACTGCCAATCCCCAACTTGGCAGCTGTGATTGCCATTATGCCCATCGCCATCGCCACCATCCCGGAGTCCACTGCCCATGTGTACCAGCTGGACATCTATGTCAATGACCTGTCCCGCAAAAAGGGTGGCAAGCTGTACAACATCGCTGATAAACTGGGGCTTAACCTCATCGGTGATGGCATTGGCGATATCGTTGCCGGTGCTATCGGCGGCCCTGCCGGCACCAACTATGGCGAAAACATCAGCGCCATGGCCATCACCAAAGTATTTTCCACTGCTGTGTTGATGGTTGCAGCTGTGATTGCCATGATCGTTTCCTGCTTTACCCCCTTGATCACCGCCATCTACGCCATTCCGAGGTCTGTCATCGGCGGCTTGGAAATCTACCTGTTCGGCGCCATTGCCGCCCAGGGTGTAGCCATCATGATGGAGAAGAAGGTAGACCTGTTCAGCTCCAAGAACATTGCTGTGATTGCTTCCATCATGATCATCAGCCTTGGCGGACAGTATCAGTACGGCGGCTCCATCCCCTTCTTCGGCATTCAGGTGCCCTGCATCGCCGGCGCCGCCATCTTTGGCATCTTGCTGAACCTACTGCTGAGCATCGGGGAAAAGAAGAACAAGTAAGCTTAATATATTGTAATCAATCAAAAGGGACCGGCAGATGCTGCTGGTCCCTTCATACTAAATCCCTCCAATCACTTTTTTGACACACTTAGTAAGGCCCTGTTTTCAATTATGAAAACAGGGCCTATCGTTTTAATACGCTTTAACTCATTCAGCCTTGCTAATCCATTTATGCAGATAGGTGTTTAGTTTTTTCACCTCATCGCAGGTCAGATATACAGAAATTTCTGCTTGAATGTCAATATCCCTTCCCTTATCAAAGCTCAATATACAGTCTTCAGTTACATTGCCGTCGGCAGCATCAATGCAATGGGTCGGCAGATCATCAAGTACAGGAACCACCCGCATGGTACCGGGAAATGCAGCCTCTTTCCCTTCCCCTTTTCCGTCATAGGTAAAAGTATAAATGGCTTGCAGTCCATCCTCCCAGTCCGTCGCCGGCAGGTGAATGGAAAACTCACCGGCCTCTTTGGGAATAATGGTGCAAAGCGCCATATCCAAGGGCCTCTCAAAACGCGTCTTTTTCCCTTCCAATGCTGTCTCCCCAGCTTTGGGCTGTGCAATAACCTTCATACATTCTCCTCCTCCTGTTATGCAGGTGTTGCGCCTTCCAGTAAAGCAACTCCTTTACTTTCTTTGATTATACCACGCCCCTGCCAAATTGAACCATCTGCTTTTGGAATAATGTGCTAAACATTTTATTCACAATAAGTGTCGTATTTGTATAAATTCATCATATACTACATGACCGAATAATTAGACTCAGCATCGCAATTGTGGGGCTACGCTGACGAATATTTTGTCCGGGATTCACCAGAGAGATTCAGGAGATTTTTTGAATAGACCGCACACCAGCCGCCGCCCTATCACTAGGCTGACTTAACATTACAGGGGCCTCAGCGAACATCGCCGGGGCCCCTGCCGTGCATTCATTTACTTACCCATTGCCTGCTTCAAAACATTTTCCACCTTTTCCTTGGTGGCAACACCCTCGTGAAGCTTTACGCCATCCACATAGAAGGTTGGTACCAGGTAATAGTCGTACTGGTTGGCGATATCAGGTTGCTTTCGCTCATCAATGACCTTCATGGGGATTTTCTTATACTCCGGGTTTTCGGCCATCAGCTCATCCAGCCACTTTTGTGCCTTTTGGCAATAGGGACATACATCCATCATGAAATACGTAATTTCCTTCATCGTTGCTTCCTCCTTTGTCTATTTGGCATCCAGTGTATCCATTAGTTCTTTCAGGGCCATATCCGCCGCTTCCCATTCGTCATACAACTCGGATACACGGTCCTGTATTTTTTGATATTCCCTGGCAGCTTGAGCCGCCTTTTCAGGGTCTTGGTATGTTTCCGGCAGGGTCATCAGTGTTTCCAGATCAGCCATTGCCTGCTCCAGATCGGCAATCTCCTTCTCCTTGGCCTGGGCATTTTGCTGGGCCTCCCGGATTTGCTCCTTTTCCTGCCGGCTGCGCTTCTTCTCTTTATCCAGCTCGGTTCGGGTCTTTTGGGGGGCTTCACTATTTGGGACGATCCCTCGGGAAGACATCTCCAAATAGTCATCATAGTTGCCCGCATACTCCACAATGCCATCTGATCCCAGTACCGCCACCTTGTTGGCGAAGCGGTTGATAAAGTAGCGGTCGTGGGAAATGGCCAGGATTGTACCGGGGTAATCGGAAAGCGCCTGCTCCAACACTTCTCTGCTGTCCATGTCCAAATGGTTGGTAGGCTCATCCAGCAACAGCAGGTTATCCTTTTTCAGCATCAGCTTGGTCAGGGCAACCCTGCCCTTTTCACCACCTGAGAGGGTGGATATGGGCATGAACACATCATCGCCGGAAAACAGGAACAACCCCAGCGCACCCCTAATCTCATATTGCTCCATGCGCCGAAAATCATCCCACACCTCATCCAGCACCGTTTTTTCAGGATGCAATGCAGCTTGATGCTGGTCATAATACCCCAGGTCCACATTAGCACCCAAGCGCACAGTACCCTCATCAGGGGAGAGTGATCCGGTCAGGCATCGAAACAACGTAGACTTCCCTGCACCATTAGGGCCAATCAGCGCCACCCGATCCCCTGCACGCATATGGATGTTCAAGTGCTCAAAGAGAGTCCGCTCTCCAAACCCCTTTTTCAAATCCTTTACCATCAGCACATCATCACCTGTGCGGCGGCGGACATCAAAGGAAAAGCGAACCTGATTCTCTTCTTCGGGCCTTTGCAGCCGCTCCACCTTGGCCAGGCGTTTTTCCCGGCTTTCGGCAGCCCGGATGGATTTTTCGCGGTTGAAGCTTTTGTACCGGGCGATAATGGCCTCCTGCCTGGCAATCTCTTTTTGCTGCAGATCATAGGCCTTTTGACGGCTTTCAAACCGCTCGGTTCGCTGTTCGATATACCGGGTATAATTGCCGTTGTATTGCTCCACCGTGCCCAGCAAAAGCTCTGTCATGCAATCACACACGTGGTCCAGAAAATAACGGTCATGGGAGATGGTCAGCACCGTCCCCTTGTAATCCCGCAGGTACTCCTCCAGCCAGTTCAGTGCATTCAGATCCAAATGGTTTGTGGGCTCATCCAGCAGTAATAGATCAGGTTTTTGCAAAAGCAGCCGGCCCAAACACAGCCTGGTGCGCTCGCCGCCGCTTAAGCTTTCCGCCAGTTGAACATGCTGCTCCCGATGAAACCCAAGGCCTGCTAACACCCCTTGTATGGCGCTTTGCCAGGCGTAACCATCCTGACGTTCAAACTCGTCGGTGAGCGCGGCATATTCACCTCCAAGGCGACGCAGTGCCTCTGCCTCAACAGCTTGGGCCATGCGCTCTTCCAGTTCCCGCATTCTCGCTTCCATTTCCATCAGGGGCTTAAAAACCGCCTCCAGTTCCTCCCGCACGGTCAGCCCAGGGGTGACCATACCCTGCTGGGCAAGGTATCCCAGCTTCAGCCCCCGGCTGATATTGATAACACCGCTATCGTAGGTTTCCAGCCCGGCTATAATCCGCATCAGCGTAGATTTCCCGCTGCCGTTAACGCCTACAAGACCCATGCGCTGACCCGCCTGCAGGGTCAGAGAAGCGTCCTTGAGCACGGTGTTTGCGCCGAAGGATTTTTGAATGTGCTGCAGGGAAAGAATAATCATGGAAAGGCTCCGATCATGTAATAATGTTTTGGTGTGCCTCTTTGCGCTTACTTAAGGCCCGAATGCTTTCCAGCACCTCGTCATAAGGCAGCCCGCCGGCCTGAAGACGGTCATGAGGCATTGTCAAGCATTGCTTCAAAAGTGCTTCGCTCTCATCCAAAAAAGAAGCGTGTTCTATGGATGACGAAGATTCCAGCGCTTCATATAATTGGTCCTCTCCTTTGGCAAACTGATCCGCCTGCATAAAAAACGCAGCGGCATCCAGCCTGTCCCGGGCTGAAAAAAGCTCTCCGGCCCCTTCTATGCACTCACTGAGCCGATGGTGCCGCAGCTCACACAAAAGACTTTCAGACCGAAGGGATATCAGCAGCCGCCCGCTGCGGTATAAAAGCCGCTCCCTCTCTTCATCCTTTAAAGAGGTCTGTATGGCCTGAATATACAAAATCTCCGCCATCATCAGCCTGGGCTGCGGTGCCAGCAGGTCAATCAGACTTTCTATATCAAGGTTCCTGGCTGCATCCAAGTCCATGCCGCAATGCTGGCGGCACGCATCATCCAACAGGCGGAACCTTTGCAGATCATCCAGCATCTCCCCAACACGGCGCATTACTTCACCAACCATCTCAATCATGCGCAGGATATAGTCCTTCTGGAAAAACATGCTCAGCCCTCCCATCGAAAGATCCTTATGGATTATTATACCGTAGACTTTATTCCATTACAAGGCAAGCAGAATCAGGTTGATACTTAACCATTGGTTATGTATAATAAATGTGATTGGAGGCGGCTTGGGTGCGTATTGCCAATGTTTACTTAAAAGGCATCGGTCCCTTTGAACGAAGCGGGAATATACATGGCCTAGCCATCGATGACGACCGGGTGCTTTTGACTGGAATCAGCGGCAGCGGAAAAAGCACCGTGCTGTGGGCCATCGCCTTTTTGTGGCGCCTTTTAAGCCCCGAACCCACAGAAGAAGAGTGGCCGGAGGGCAGCATAGCCATGCACATTACCAGGCTTCCTGCGGGAGAAGCATTGATTGTGTGGTCTGATGATGCGGCCTTTCAGGAGGAGATCAAAAAGCGCCATCCCAATGTCAGTATCTTCATAACCGGAAAGCATCACCCCCATGCACTGCGGGGTGTGCTGTCAACCGATAATAACATGATATTGTTGGATGCGGATTTTCACTTTTCAGACAGCAAGAAAGACTTTTTTAACGCTTGGTTTCTAACCGATGATGATGTAAAGGATGATTGGCCCAAAGCCCTATCCCAGCTGCATATGAGAAACAGCCTCTGTTCGCAAGAGGCGCTAAAGGCAGTCAACCGCTTGCTGGTGGATAAAAAGCTGGTTATCCTACCCTCCGGTCAGGTGCATGTGGAGTTGCGTAGCAACAAAAGCCATACACCACAGCAAATGTCCATGGGAGAGCGGCATATGGCGGTGCTGTGCTTCTGCGCCGCCTGCTGCCTAAAGCAGGGAGGCGTTCTATTACTGGATGAACCGGCGGTGCACCTGCACCCCAGCCAGGTTATGGGCCTGCTTACCACGCTGGAGCATTTTTGCCGCAAGACCCAGGGGCAGATGCTGCTGGTCTCCCATAACCCTGCCATCTGGCAGCGGTATGAAGAGCTCGGCCTGACGGTGGATCTGGAGGCTGGCCATGGCGGAGAATGAACGCGCTTATGACATGATCATCAGAGAGGCTGCTGCCACCCCGGGCAAGCGTGTGCTATTGGTGGAAGGCACCGGTGATGTTTCCTTTTTGATTCAAATGCTGGATAAGCCATCTCTCCGGGAAGAAAACATACTGGCAGACTGGGTGATTACCCCCGCCGGGGGAAAGGAAGCTGTCATTCGCCTAATCAAGGAACGTCCCGACTTTCATGCAATGGTCGACCGGGATACATGGGATGAAGAAGAATGTAAAAGCATGGAGCACCAATTTCCCCATCTGCATATCCTGCCCAGATTCTGCATTGAAAACTTTTTGATCTGTCCTGACGAGCTGGAAGCCTCCATTCCTGGAATGAAAAAATTCGTTTCCACCATCAGTAAGGAAATTCCGACAGCCATCCGCCATGCCTGCCTATGGCGGGCTGCACAGCCCTTGTATGAAGAACTTTTGCAGGCAGGCTTCAACCGGGCGCTGCTTCGTTATCCCCCGCCGATGGAGGATGAAACGGATCGTCTTTTGCTATCCTGGCAGTGGCTTTTAGATCCTGGAAATGTGCGCAGGCGCATGAAGGAAAGCTTTTCCCAAATGAAAAATCAGCCTCAAGGTATAATCCTGCGCCGCTTTGTTCACGGCAAAGTATTCTGGAAAGGCTGTGTAGAAGGGCTCATTGCCGGGCTTTACCCCGGCAAAAAGAACGATGCACTCAAGCGTGAGGTGTATAAACGCCTTTTACTGCCCAGTGACCTGGAGGTTTTTCTGCGGGATATTTTCCTGGCAGAATAATCATAGAACCATCACATTGTACGGATGAATAAGGAGGTTTACCCATGAAAAAATTTCTGGCGGATTTTAAAGCCTTTGCCTTGAAAGGCAATGTACTGGACCTGGCGGTTGGCGTCATCATCGGCGCAGCTTTTGGCAAAATCGTCACCTCCCTGGTTAACGACATCTTCATGCCCCTCATTGGCCTGATCGTAGGCGGTGTGAACTTGTCCGGAGCCTTCTATCCCTTGGATGGAAAGGTTGGGGTTTATACATCCATTGAGCAAGCTGTTAACAACGGCGTCGGCACCTTGAATTATGGCATGTTCCTGCAGACCGTCATTGATTTCCTTTTGATGGCGCTGTGCGTGTTCCTGTTTGTCAAGCTGATGGCCAAACTCTCCTTTAAAAAGAAAAAGGAAGAGGTTGCCGCCCATGCTCCCCGGTTGTGCAATTATTGCAAGCAGCCTGTCCATGAAGAAGCCACCCGATGCCCCCACTGCACCAGTGAACTGGCAGAATAATTGGCCAAGACTCAGTTGTAACAGGGTAACAGCATAAGTAACCCGTGAGAATACGATCCAAATTGCGCCAAGCACATTGAGCATGACATGCCGTACTGACATGGAAGCTAGAGGCAGCAGGAAGGTTTTCGCCCCCCCCTCAACTCTACCCTGCACTCCCCATACCCCTTGAAAAGCTAGGCCCTGAAGGCCCTGTACCTGCGGATCAATTCATGATTTAGCAAGATAACACTTATGTGTATTGGCCCTGCGGCAAGTAAAATTTCATTGACAAAACCCGCCTGCCATTGTACACTTTCAGCGGAAAACAACTGCATATTTCGGGTGAACGGTTTAGGAGAGACTGCTCATTTGCAGCGCCGAAGGGGAAGACGCAACAAACTCTCAGGCAAAAAGACTAAACCGGGACGAAGCTCTGGAAAGCAATGATGCACCGAAGAAGCAACTCCTTCGTGCCAATCGTGCGGGGAGGAATCTTTCAGGTTCGATAACAGAGGCGAATGGGCTGTGAAAACAGTCTTTTCGCCTCTGTTGTTTTTTCTTTCAAAAACGCCAGGAGGAGCAAACATGGATAAAAAGACGCCGCTGTATGATAACCACATGGCACTGGGCGGTAAAATGGTGCCTTTTGCCGGGTATATTTTGCCGGTAAACTATCCGTCAGGGGTCATCGCCGAGCATATGGCGGTGCGCACCGCCTGCGGACTCTTTGACGTATCCCACATGGGGGAAGTTATGTTCTCCGGTCCGGATGCCTTGATGAATATTCAAAACCTGGTCACCAATGATATGAGCAATCTGAGTATCGGCCAGGTTCGCTACAGCCCTCTGTGCAATGAAGATGGCGGCTTTGTGGATGACCTCATCGTTTACCGCCTGGATGAAGAGCGCTATATGCTGGTGGTGAACGCTTCCAACCGTGAAAAGGATGTGGCCTGGATGCGGGCGCATCTATTCGGGAATGTTCAAATGGAGGACTCCTCTGATGAAACTTCTCAGGTGGCCCTGCAGGGCCCTCGTGCGTTGGAGATACTAAGCTGCTTATGCAAAGAAGAAGATATCCCCAAAAAATATTACACTTTTGTAGAAAAGGGAACTGTAGGGGGCATACCTTGCATGATCTCCCGCACAGGCTATAC
>JAEYQQ010000103.1 GCA_023409955.1 Bacillota bacterium
GGCAACCTATACCCAGGCCATTGAAATACTGCAAAAATGCGGTGAGACCTTTGAATATCCCGTTCAATGGGGTATGGATTTGCAAACCGAGCATGAGCGGTATCTTGCTGAAAAGCACTTTCAAAAGCCTGTGTTTGTATACAATTATCCCAAAGAGATCAAGGCTTTCTATATGCGTATGAACGACGATGAGAAAACCGTCGCCGCAGTGGACCTGCTGGTGCCAGGGGTCGGTGAGCTCATTGGAGGCAGTCAGCGTGAAGAGCGCTATGAACGGTTGGAAAGCCGTATCAAGGAGTTGGGTATGGAACCCCAGGATTACTGGTGGTACCTAGAGCTGCGTAAATACGGCGGAACACCCCATGCAGGCTTTGGCCTGGGCTTTGAACGGCTGATTATGTATGTGACCGGCATGAGCAATATCCGAGATGTGATGCCCTTCCCCCGTACCACCGGCAGTGCGGATTTTTAATGGGCAAATCAGGCCACAGTTCATGAGCTACATTGCGTAGATCCCAAACACAAAATCAGTGGAGATTTATCGAAAGCCCTACGCTTTACTTAAGCGTAGGGCTTTTGATTATCAAGGATTATGACATGCAGTAGTCAGCTTATATGATATATAAGTATGGTATGGTTGAAAATATTTCCCAAGACTGATCATCCTCATTCTGTCCGCTTATTGGATAGTTTGGTAAAGCATAGAGATGCTGCAAATGCAAAGCGGATTGCGCACAGAATTCCACGCTAATGGGCGAAGAGCTATGTATTACGAGAATCATTTAAAAAAGGCATAATGAAACGTATCATACAAATTAACGATGCAACGTATCGGATGATTATATATGAATTCGGTAAAGTCTATTAATGAGGCATGACGGGCGATTGATAATCGCCCCTACGGTGAATGGATATACTGGTGATGCCTTGTGCATATAGTATCTAGAGAAGCTGCCAAAGCTTGGTCATTATTCTTATCCTTTTCGCCCCCGCCAGATCATGCGCATTAAGATAGCGACAAGCACAGATGCTGATAAAAAGCCCAGAAAAGCAGCCCATGGGATGCCAAACCACAATGGCGTTATGGATGCCTGACAAATGAGTGCGGAAGATATCAACAGCGCACTGCAAAGGAAACCAATAATTAACCGGTTTACCATGCGGCTGATGTACTGCAGCGGCTTTTCAGAGCCTGTAAGTTCCAGGTTAATTTTCCCCTGCCCTCTGATTGCTGTCTGCAGGAAATCGGATAACTGATGGGGGAGCTCCAATGCCTTTTTGCTTGACCTGAGCAGGTTTCGAGCGCCTTGAGTAACTTCGTGCACCCAATCCGTATCACCAAGCAAATCACTCTTTGCATTGGCCGCCATGGCGGAAACAAAGTCCACCTCGGGACACAACTGGCTTACCACGCCCTGAACGGTAATCATCCCCCGGCTGAGCATGGTCATGCCTTCGGGCATTTGAAGGCTGTGACGGTTGGATACAGTTAGCACTTCCTCTATCATTTTACCAATGTTCATTTGTCCCATTGCCATACTGCTGTAACGATTCATGATGCTCTCGATATCCTCATACAGCCTGGCATGATCGATGGGCTGGCGGTGTACTGCCAAGGATAATAATGCTGCCTTTACATCCTGCACATCGCTAAATACAACACCTTTGACAACACGCTTTATCAGTTGCTGCTCTCTTGGTGTTAGTCGTCCTACCATCCCAAAATCAAGATAGACAATCTTTCCATCCCGGATGGACAGGTTGCCCGGATGGGGATCAGCATGAAAAAAACCATTCTCCAAGATCTGCTTGGTAAAATTTACACAGAGCTTTTCTGCTACTTCCCGCAGGTTATACCCTTGCGCCAGCAGCTGCTCCTTTTGGTTGATGGGTATCCCGTCTACATACTCCATCACAAGCACACGCTTTGATGTATATTCGTGATACACAATGGGACAGGCAACATAAGCCGTGTCTTTTTGATCAACTGCAAAGGTCTCAATGTTTTGTGCTTCCACTTCAAAGTCCATCTCTTGTTGAGCAACAAACCACATTTCATCCAGAACGTTGCGAAAATCAATGGCTCCGCCAGTTACGCCTGTCAGCTGCAAAAGCCCTGCAGCCTTATGTAAAAGGGCCATATCCTTACACATTTGCTCATCGATGCCTACCCTTTGTACCTTGACGACGACTTTCTTACCTTGAATAAGTTCTGCCATGTGCACCTGGGCCATGGAGGCGGCTCCGATAGGCTCCTTGTCAAAGGAGGTGAATATCGCCTCCGGAGCCTTTTCATATTCCTCAGACAATATCTCCCAAACCTTCGAAAAAGACATAGGCCGGACACTATCCCGAAGCAGGGAAAGCTCCCGTATAAATGATTCCGGGAGCAGATCCCCACGCATGGATAGTATCTGACCTATTTTTACAAAGGTTGGACCCAGGTCTTGCAGTATCAGCCGCAGCTTTTTAGGCGTAACGCCTTTAATAACTTCGTGGCGGTACAATACCGCCAGAATTTCACGCAGACGGTGGCTGTGGGCTGTTTTACTCGCCTTCCCCACCCCCGACATCTTCTCCATCCCGCGTTTCTTCATCCACCTTCTCCATGGCCTCAATCTGTTCCCTGACCGCCTTCAATTGCTCCTTGGTCATGGAGCGCAGGTTGTCTACTACATCTTCTACCTTTGCTTTGCTTTCGGTAAAGATGGGGGCCACTTTTTCATCAAAGGTCTTTTTTACCTTGCGGCTCAGCTCTTCGTTAAGAACCTTGCCCTGTTCCCAGGTGATCTCGCCTTTTTTCGCCAGCTGATCCACCAATTCCTTGGATTTCTCAGCAGTTGTGGCAACGGCGCCAAGGCCGGCCAGCAGTATCTTTTTCAAATCATCGCCAATGGTATTGCTCATGATAGATCCTCCTTCCCAAGTGGGTCAAAATGAGTATATCGCGTTTTGAGTAATGGTACTATTCATATTTTCCCAAATATGCTGTGCAATACCCAAACCGTCATATTTTACGTTTCATCGTTGCTTGACAGCTCATCATAACCCTCATCGGGAAGAAGTGCTTTTGCCTGACCTTCCTCCAGTGCCTCCACCTTGCGCAGGTGGCGCTCAATGGTCCTTGTGCGGCTAAAAGCCAGGTCTACCGAATCAGATGCCTGACGAAGACGTTTTTGCGTGTTTTCAAGCATCAAGGCAAACTTGCCAAAGTCAGTTTTCACAGCACCCAGCAGCTTCCAAACCTCAGCAGAACGCTTCTCGATGGCCAGTGTCCTAAATCCCATTTGCAGGCTGTTGAGCAGCGCAGTCAGTGTGGAGGGCCCTGCGATGACCACTCGCTGCATCCGCTGTAATTCATCCACCAGGGTCATATCCCGCATGACCTCCGCATACAGCCCCTCCAGGGGCAGGAACATAATGGCGAAGTCTGTGGTGTGGGGTGGTGCCACATACTTGTCGGAAATACGCTTTGCTTCAGCTTTTAAGGCTTGAGCAAGTTCCTTACGTGCATCGGCCGTCTTTGCGGCGTCAGCCTGTTCCTGAGCCTCCAGAACGCGAATAAAGGCCTCCTGAGGGAACTTGCTGTCTATGGGCAGGTATACGGGCTTCTCATTGCCCTCCTGCTTTCCAGGCAGCTTTAGTGCGTACTCTACCCGCTCTGCAGAACCAGGCTTGACTGCCACATTGGCATCATACTGATTGGGAGCAAGAACCTGGGATAAAAGATTGCTCAGCTGCATTTCTCCCCATATGCCGCGAGACTTGACATTGGATAGGACTTTTTTCAAGTCCCCCACGCCGCTGGCAAGGGCCTGCATTTCACCAAGACCTTTGTACACTTCTTCCAGCCTTGTTGAGACTTGTGAAAAGCTCTCCCCAAGACGTTTATCCAAGGTTTCATGCAGCTTTTCATCTACGGTGCGGCGCATTTCCTCCAGCTTTTGCATGTTCTCTTTTTGCAGCTTGCTCATGCCATCAGACAGCGTATCCCGCATTTTATCCAACCGGTCCTCTTGAACCCTGGAAACGTTCTGCATTTGCCGCTGCAAGGATTCAAGCTGCATGTTCTGGTTGGATGTGATTTGGGTCAAGGTATTGATGATGCTGTCGTTCATACCCCGAAGGGCCGCAGCATTATCCGAGCGTTGGTTAGCGCCATCCTGACCCAAAGCATACAGCGCATCGTCTATGCTTTGTCCCCACTGATCCAGCCGATAAGCCAGTTCCTTATGCCTTGCAGCAGTCTTTTGGAGCTGGATGAAGGCCAGAATAAGCAAAAGCAAAATCAGTATGGTAATGGCAGCTAGAAGGTAAATGATCCAATCCATACGCTTTCGTGCTCCTTAATGATCTACTTTATGCAACAGGGGCAGCTTTGCCGCTGCCCCTGTCTTTATATTTCTCTTCGGCCTTCCATAGCCTTGGCCAGGGTGATCTCATCAGCATATTCCAAATCGCTACCAACCGGCACACCATGGGCAATGCGAGTGACCTTCAGGCCCATTGGTTTTAAAAGCCTTGCGATGTAGGCGGCAGTGGCCTCACCCTCGATATCCGGATTGGTGGCCAGTATGACCTCCTGGATATCCTCCTTGCCCACCCGCATCAGCAATTCCTTGATGCGTATATCCTCCGGCCCAATGCCGTCCATGGGCGAGAGCGTGCCGTGAAGCACATGATAGCCGCCTTTATATTCCCGGATGCGTTCCATGGCTGCCACATCCCTGGGATCCCTGACGACACACAACTGGCCGTTTCGCCGCTTTTCGTCAGTGCACAGGGCGCATGTGTCATCCACGGCATAATTTCCGCACAGACTGCAGTAACGGATGGCCTTGCGGCCCTGCCATATGGCAGCAGCCAGTTCATGAACATCCTCCTGCGGCAGGCTGATGATATGGTATGCCAGCCGTTGTGCGGTTTTTTGCCCGATACCTGGCAGCCTGGCCAATTGGCCTACCATACGGGCAATGGGCTCCAATTGCTGTGCCATACTTAAAACATGCCACCCATGCCGGGGTTCAGCCGGTTCATTTCGGCCTCGCGGGTTTCTTCACCCTTTCGAAGGGCTTCGTTCACCGCAGCCATGATCAGGTCCTGCAACATATCCACATCCTCCGGATCCACCACTTGGGGATCCAGTGTAATGGCTTTCAGTTCACGCTTGCCGCTAACCGTCACCTTCACCATGCCGCCGCCTGATGCAGCTTCATATTCACGATGATCAAGCTCCGATTGTGCCTTTTCCATTTGTTCCTGAAGCTTTTGTGCCTGCCGCATCAACTGCTGCATATTTGCACCGCCGCCGAAGCCGCCGAAATTATTTCTTGCCATGCCATCATCCTCCAAGTTGACAATGATTTTCATTCTCCTCATTATACAGGATTTATGGCAGGCTGCCAACTGTTTTATGCTTTTGAGGCATTATCAAGGGTGGAGATGATGTTTAAATTACCGGATACGGCGCTGCAGCGAACAATGCTTCCGCCATCTTTCAAGGTAATACCAGATGTGTGTACACGTCCGCTTACAGCCTTTAATGATGCGTCCAAGGTATCAGTTGGAACCAGCAGCTCCACGTCACCGGATACGCTGTTGGCTTCCACCCGGCTAAAGGGAGCGCGGAACTCCAGCCATGTATCCCCACTGACACAGCTTAAGCGTGCCTGGTCAAAAGCAATGCTCTGAAGCCTGGCACCGCCGCTGACTGTGCGAAGGTTCAACCGTTCGCCTGTTAAGTCGCCGCACTTTATATTTCCGCTGACAGTACGCAGGCCAAGGGTTTGTGATGCTACTGCCATGGCCCGAAGATCGCCGGACACTGTTTCAAGTGTCACAGCCGTGCCTTTGACGCCGCGGCTGTTTAGGAGCCCGCTAACTGTATGGGCATCAATCGCTCCTCGCCAGCCCCTTGGAATGCGTATGCACACCTGCGTCCATTTGTGGGAGATTATATTCAAGGAGAAGATCAAAGCCGGTTGCTCCACCACCAAGCGGCCATCCTGTTCTTCAACTCGCAGATCTGTTACCGATTGGTCATCTCCTGCTGCCAGTACCTGAATCTCTTGAACATCATCTGCAATAAGCTCCAGCTGCGCCCAAGTTAGGCGGCAGTACAACTCGCTGATGCGCTCCTTGGGAAAGCTGAAATTCTTTTCCATCCTCCGTGACCTCCCTTTCCAGTTACTTATATGATACCACCATATGTATCTGATTACAAATTAGATAATAATTAAAAACAGATGGAAAGTTCTCAGAAATAGCCAAAAAGAAAAAATGGCGCCGAAGCGCCATTTTCTCAAATCAGTACATACCGCCCATTCCGCCGCCGGGAGCCGCAGGAGCGGGTTCGGGAGCAGGAATATCGGTGACAAGGGATTCAGTGGTCAGCAGCAGGGCAGCCACGCTGGCGGCGTTCTGCAAGGCAGAACGGGTCACCTTGGTGGGATCGATGATGCCGCGGTCTACCATGTCCACATACTCGCCCTTCAAAGCGTCGTAACCATAACCCACCTTATGGGCATTCTTCACATTCTCCACGATGACGCTGCCTTCGATACCGGCGTTGGCAGAGATCTGACGAAGGGGTTCTTCCAGAGCACGGAGCACAATCTGCACGCCGGTCTTGGCATCGCCTGCATACTTGGTCAGTTCAGCCTGAACCTTGGAGGAAACGTTCAGCAGAGCCACACCGCCGCCGGGCACAATGCCCTCTTCCACAGCAGCACGGGTAGCAGCAAGAGCGTCTTCAATGCGCAGCTTGCGCTCCTTCATTTCCACTTCAGTGGCAGCACCAACCTTGATGACGGCTACGCCGCCAGCCAGCTTGGCCAGACGCTCCTGGAGCTTTTCACGGTCATAATCGCTGGTGGTTTCGGCGATCTGAGCCTTGATGCTGGCAACGCGGCCATCGATTTCAGCCTTGTCGCCATTGCCTTCCACAATGGTGGTGTTCTCTTTATCCACCTTCACGGTGCCGGCACGGCCCAGCATATCCAAGGTGGCTTCTTTCAGGTCAAGGCCCAGTTCTTCGGTGATGACCTGGCCGCCGGTTAAGATAGCGATGTCACGGAGCATTTCCTTACGGCGATCGCCAAAGCCGGGAGCCTTGACAGCCACAGTGGTGAGAATGCCGCGCAGCTTGTTGAGCACCAGCATAGCAAGAGCTTCGCCTTCCACGTCTTCGGCAATGATCAAAAGCTTCTTGCCGGTTTGGGAAACCTGCTGCAGAACAGGCAGGATCTCCTGGCTGTTGGAGATTTTCTTGTCGGTGATCAGAATCAGCGGATCATCCAATACTGCTTCCATTTTGTCGGTATCGGTGACCATGTAAGCGGAAGCATATCCGCGGTCAAACTGCATGCCTTCTACTGTGGTCATTTCGGTCTTCATGGTCTTGCTTTCTTCCACAGTGATGACACCGTCTTTGCCTACGGTTTCCATGGCTGTGCTGATCAAGCGGCCAATTTCTTCATCACCTGCGGAAATGGAAGCAACCTGCGAAATGGCCTGCTTGCTGGTGATGGGCTGGCTGATTTCCTTAAGACCGGAAACAGCGGCTTCCACAGCAGCTTCAATGCCCTTCTTCAAAACCATGGGGTTAGCACCAGCTGCTAAATTCTTAAGTCCTTCGCGGACGATGGCCTGGGCCAACAGGGTGGCGGTGGTGGTGCCATCGCCAGCAACATCATTGGTTTTGGTGGCAACTTCCTTCACCAGTTGAGCGCCCATGTTCTCAAAGGGGTCTTCCAGCTCGATCTCTTTGGCAATGGTCACGCCGTCATTGGTGATGAGGGGCGCGCCAAACTTTTTGTCCAGTACAACGTTGCGGCCCTTAGGTCCCAACGTAATCTTTACGGTATCAGCCAGGGCATTAAGGCCCTTTTCCAATGCACGGCGTGCGTCCTCGCCGTATTTCAACTGCTTAGCCATACATATTACCTCCTCTTATTTCGGTTAAAAGTATTATTCTACGATAGCCAGGATGTCGCTCTGGCGCACGATGATCAGCTCTTTATCATCGACCTTAACTTCGGTGCCGGCATACTTGCTGTAAATCACCTTCTGGCCAACTTCTACCTGCATTTTGACTTCCTTGCCGTCTACCAGACCGCCGGGGCCAACTGCCAGAACTTCTGCCATCTGAGGCTTTTCTTTGGCAGTACCTGGCAAAAGAATGCCGCCTTTAATGGTCTCGCCTACTTCAATGTTTTTGATGACAACCCTGTCACCTAATGGCTTAACGTTCATGTTTATCCTCCTCGCTGCATCGAATCTTCATATTGTTAGCACTCGATTAAAGTGAGTGCTAAACCGCACGTGCATAGTTTACGGTATTTCTAATTAGATATCAAGTGATTACCAATTGCAAATAAGGCGTAATTATTTGATATTTGATTGATTTTTATGATTGAGGCTATAATTCAAACCCTTACTCTAGTTATCTCGTATTATCTTTATTTTTCATACATTTTTATAATTTCATTTATCGGAAGAAGCTTTATGATATAATAGAAAGCATGATTAATCAAGCTCATGTACGAAAGGGAGTATTATTATTTTCGCACAGACATCCATTGCTCATCTTTTACTAGCATGGTACGATGCGCATAAGCGCTCTCTACCCTGGCGGGATATACACGACCCGTATGCCATATGGATTTCTGAGATCATGCTTCAGCAGACCAGAGTAGAAACCGTGCTATCCTATTATCCGCGCTTTATGGCTCGCTTTCCAACTGTGCATGCACTGGCTCAGGCACCGGAGCATGATCTACTGAAAGCCTGGGAGGGGCTGGGATACTACAGCCGCGCCAGAAATCTGCAAAAGGCAGCGAAACAGATCGTAGAAGCATTTTCAGGCCGACTGCCTGAAACAACGGAAGAACTATTGACCCTTGCCGGTATCGGGCCTTATACGGCTGGAGCAATTGCCAGCATTGCCTTTTCTGTCAAAACTCCTGCAGTGGATGGAAATGTAATGCGGGTTGTAAGCCGCTTGATAGGTATTAGAGAAGATATCGTTATTCCAAGCATAAGCAGGCAACTATATGATGATGCAGCTTCCCTTGTGCCAGAGGATCGGCCCGGAGACTTCAATCAGGCAATGATGGACCTGGGCGCCACCATCTGCACCCCTGGTACCCCTTCTTGCGATAATTGTCCGCTGGTACAATGCTGTGATGCATATGCTACAGGAGATGCAGACCTCCTGCCCATCAAGTCAAGAGGGCAGCCACCTAAACAAGTCAGCATGGGCGTAGGCCTTGTTATATGCAAGCAGAAGGTTTTGATTCAAAAGCGTCTGACAAAGCTGCTTGGCGGTTTATGGGTGTTTGCATTGCTGGAAGATGACAACTCACCGCAGGCAATGAAAAATCACCTTCATACGCTGGGATTGGGTGCTGTATATAAAGGTGATTTAGGTGAAGCACGGCATATCTTCAGCCACCGGGTTTGGAACATGCGTTTGATGCACTTTACTGTAAAAGAGATAGCAGAGATAAAAGACAGCCGTTGGGTCTCCCTAAAAGAGCTTTATGAACTTCCTCTCCCCACTGCTATGAAGACTGCGAAGAAGGAAGCTGAAAAATTGCTAGCTTCTAATGCTGATTGACTTATTTTCTATGTTGTAAGATTCCACCAATTTCGAAATGACGTTTATCCTTGTGAAAGCCAAACAAACTGAATGCATCACCATCGCGCTGAAGCTTAAGTGTCATATCCTGATCGGGACATACCTCGGCATCATAATTAACGCTGACGGATGCAATGCATTTCTCTTTCAGCAGTTCATACCCCAATGCATCACAGAGCCAATCCATGTACTTGGCATTGTTCACATGATAGTTAACATCCAAGTCTGTATATGCTGGCTTTCTCTGAAGTAATGTATCCTCTCCACCTATCTCGATAACAGTCGACGGTAAACCCATAGGCAGTTCTAAGCTGCTATTATCTGGAATAAACGGAATCGCAACGTCAGGTGATGCCATCTTTCTTGTTTGGATATCAAGTAGTGCCCACAAACTGCAAGCATAACCAATCCTGTTCCCTAATGAGTTTTTGAAAACAAAGTATCTGGGAAAGAACCAACGACGGTTTTTTACCGGAAATGTCTCTACAGTAACCGTATCCCCGATACATGGATAAGCATCAATATGCACTTCTACCCTAGACAAAATCCATACAATCCCCATTTCAAAAAGTACTTCTCGGCCGCAGCCTAGAAGATGGGAATGCACCCCGCTTACCTCTTGCATCGCTTCAAAGATACTACTTAGCCGCCAGGTTCCTTGATAATCGCAATCTCTTGTTCTAAGTAATAAATCTTCTTGGTAGGTGTTAAGCATTATTCATCAGTCCTTTTTCTATAGCTTTCTTCAAACAACGTAAGATGCCGTCCTTGTAAGTAAGCTTCCAGAAAAAATCAGGTTTATCCATCTCCGATTCTAGTTGATTGATGTCTACCCATTTAACATCATCCACTTCATCCGGCTGAAGACACAGCTCTTCTGGAGCAATATTCTGATGGATTAGCCATACATCCTTATGACAACGTCCAAATGTATCCTGTAATACGATACGAGCGTTATTCATATTAGGCTTTATGCCAAGTTCCTCGCTTGTCTCCCTAAAGCATGCTTCTTGGCTATTCTCACCGGCAATGGCAGCGCCACCGGTACAGTACCATAAGCCTGCACCGACTTTCTTTTTTGTAGATCGCTGCTGTAAAAGCACCTGACCTGCATCATTCAAAATCCATACATCTACCGCTAGATGATATTCTTCATCTGTCAGGATTTGACCACGATATGCGGTTTTGCCAAGCTTCTGTCTGGTAACATCATATAAATCCCACTTTTCCATATAATACCTCACTATGATTAACTTCTTCCTATTGTATGACTATCATAGCATCTTGGCAACTGTAAGATTACCATTATATCTAATAGATCGTTATCTATCGGACTATTATCTATGTATATCTATACTGTCATTCTATTTTCTACATACAAAAAAGAGCATCTAATTTCTTAGATGCTCCATGGAATCCGGCGACGACCTACTCTCCCGGGCCGTGTCCAGCCAAGTACCATCGGCGCTGAAGGGCTTAACTTCTGTGTTCGGAATGGGAACAGGT
>JAEYQQ010000200.1 GCA_023409955.1 Bacillota bacterium
GCAGTATACGGTGGCTGCAAACTATTCCATTTCCTCATGACAGCCATGGTAGATTTATATCAAATATGTACTATGTCAAACAGAGACTTCATGAAGCTTCACTCTAATCTATATATGGATTATGCCATATTTAATTATTAATGTAAATAAATGAATAAATTAAATACATCAACTAATTGTCTCTCCATTCGATTTTGTCTATGTTATAGGTGTGACAATAAAAAACAAACAAGAGATAAGTTGTGCAAAGGGCAGGAGCATCTTGTCACAAATGAAGACCTAGTATAGTGCAAGACCGCCTAGGCCTTTTTATGGTTTCCTAAGAAATCATTGCGGCGCGGATCTGGAGTTTTCAAGTGAAATGGTCATTGTGTACCACCTACTTATGGGGTAAGAAATTTATGCTCCAAGGGATATCTTCAGGTTTATCCACTCGGGAGAATCTCTGGCGAAAGTTCAGGTGTACCAAACATCTTGAAAGTTCTAAAGCGGTGGACTGGCCAACGTAATCAGATTAGGTGAACGTGTTCTATGTAGGTATTAACGCTTAATTTGAATGTGTGTCGTATTAAGCACCAACGCCTAAGCCGTAAATCTAGTCATCTAATGCATTAAATCGACGCCAATGACAATGCCCATGATGGTATGCTAGCTGTCCGAGGGCAATGTGAACCTGTCCATTTTGGGTACTGCGGGCGGCACAAGCAACACCATAACTGGCGGCATAAAGGTCCAATACTCCGAACCGGACTATGGTGCCACTTGGAGCGCCTGGGCGGCCTACACCACCGTATGCACCATCAGAGCGTCAGGCTCCATCTCCGTGGCCTCCTCCTCCACCTGTGGCCAGTATCGCCGGTTCCAGCTGCGGACCCTGGTCGCTGCTGGCTATGATTGGTATTCTGGATGCTAAACAATGAGCCGAGCATTACTGCATTACGGGCCAACAGCAGCGGCGTCAGGGATATCAGCCTTTTTCATTCCTCATCCATCCAACATGTACTGTGGTCTTGCAAGCGTTGTAACATGAACCCATTTGCACTTCTTGTAAAAAAGGGTGTATAGTGTTACAATGACCTTTAGTATACCGTTGTGACGGAGTTGGTTGATGTATGTTAATGAAGATGAACCTGCATGGTTCAAAATCATGTAAAAGGTTTTTTCTTTCTGTTATCTCTTTGCTGTTGACGGTTATGCTACTGTTCTCCGTATTTTTCTACAGCCGGTTTATCAAACGTCAAAAAGAAGATATTGATCAGCGGGCGCAGGAGAGCGTTGAGCGGATCGAAAATTGGATGAACACGCAGTATCAGGAAATGATGCGTATCGTGTTGGAGATCAACAATGATGGAATCTTCAGTTACGTGCAAATTACCTCCAAGTCCCAGCGGGAAGCTCTATTGGAGGAGCTGATCCGCTATGTGAGCGGCAATAACTTTTGGCAGGATATGAGCTATGTAAGCATGCTGGACGAGGAAACCGTGTATTCCAGTCAGGGCATTTTTGAGAAGGAAAGCTTTGCTAAGTATGTATATGGTGTAAAGGACAGTTTTGACGAAGCGGGCTTTCTGGCAAGGCGGAGTCATCAATCATTTATGACAATATCAGTAGACGATATAATTGTCAGGCAGTACCCCCTGGCGGTTATGGCCTATGTATATGGACTTCCGCATATGAGCAGCAGCCCAAAACGGCTGATTACCTTTTATGTTAAGAAGGGGACTGTCGACGACATCGTGAGACAGTTCCTGCCCTGTGAAGTGTTGGACGTTCGATTTTATGAGCGAGATACCCTTGTATACACGCTGAACGGCTGTGCCGAATTGCCCAAGGATGCGGTGACGGTACACTGTACGGGCAATGCAGGACAGTACCGTTATGAGCTGATCGCCGAACCCGGGGTGCTATATACCGATTATTATGCTACTCAGTTGTTCTATTTCCTCACGCTGGGCGTCATGATCGTGGTCATGCTGTTGGCCGGCTGGATGGTAGCACTGTACAATTATCAGCCGCTGCATCAGCTGGTGAGCAAGTACACCAGCGGACGTAAAGGCAATCTGGACGAATATGCACTGCTTAACGAGCTAGTAGAGGATACCATTGAGCAGAAAAGGGAGATCCAGAAAAAACTGTTCATCTCCAACATGGTTTGGGATCAGTACGAATCTATCGACAGTCTCAATCAGGATGCGCAAGAGGCAGGCGTAGTGTTTGAGTATCCGGAGTTTACCTGCTGTGCGCTGGAGTACACGGATGCAGAAAAGAGCCGCGATCTCTCTGTCCGTATCTGCGAAGAACTGGATACGCTTTATACCATGGCCATTTGTGCCAAGGGTGACGGCTGCAAGCGGCTGATCATCGTCATTAACCATACCGGAACGCCGGAGGCACGCAATATAGCAGAGCGGGTATTCCAGAGTATGGAACATGTGCGTGTGGGTGTGGGTACACGGGTACAGGATACCATGCACCTGTCCGAGTCCTATCACAACGCCCGCTTTGCCCTGCATGAAGCGCGGGACCGGGATGTTTCCTTTTTGCTGTATGAGGATCTGCCGGAACCGGAAACTGCAGAATCCACAGAGCGTGCGGAAAAGGAAGAACACACACGCGCAAAAGTGCCTGCCAATACCGATCTTTTATCCGGCATTCTAGAATGCATGCAAAGCAATCTCTCGGAGACCGGTATGTCCCTGGAATTCATCGCCGGGAAATGCGGTATCAGTGCATCCTACCTGGTGCGCTACTTTAGGGGCTGCATGAATGTGACGCCCATGCAGTATGTGGACTCACTGCGCATGGACATTGCCAGAAGATTGCTGACTACTACCACTCAGTCCCTTCGGGAGATCGTGGAGCAGTGTGGCTACCTGGATGAATCCAATTTTGCCCGCAAGTTCAAAAAGATCGAAGGCATCACGCCTATGCATTACAGAAAGATAAATTGGAAAGGCGTGTGACAAAAACATATTCATTAAATGACAATGTTCACAAATAGAATATGGAATATTCAAATTACTGCACTCTGCTTGTAGATGAATGTTGAAGCAAGCAGGGCTTTTTTGTATGATTCGGACAAGAAGGGACGCGAAAGTTCCCAAAATTGAAAGGGGTATGTCGAATGAAAAGGTTCCTGGCTATCCTGTTAGTGCTAATGCTGCCCGCCTGCGCATTGGCCGATTTCCCGCTGACGACCAATGGAGAGTCGCTGCACATTATGGTGAACAACTCTTCCCTGCAGCCGGACATGAGTCAGGTGAAAATGTGGCAGGCTTATGCGGCAATGACTGGCGTCAACATCGAATGGGAAAACATCCCGGCTGGTACAGCATCGGAAAAATTGAACATGGCGTTTGCCTCCGGAGAACTGCCGGACGTGTTCCTCAAGTTTGGCATCAGTGCGGACAATCAGATCAAATTCGGCTCTAATGAAGGTTATCTTATCAACCTGAACGAAGGCGATCTGTTGGCAACCTACGCCCCCAATTTCTACGCTTATATGAAGGCGCATCCGTCCATCGAGGCGGCTCTGACCATGCCAGACGGCGCGATCTATTCTCTGCCGCAGATCATTGAATCCGTCCCCAACAAGGTTGCGGCGAAGATGTTTGTCAACAAAACTTGGCTGGACAAGCTCGGCCTTGAGATGCCCAATACGACGGAAGACCTGTATAACGTCCTGGTAGCTTTCAAGAACGGCGATCCCAACGGCAACGGCGTGGCGGATGAAATCCCCTTCGGTGCGCCCAACTTCAACTACATCTACTACTCTTTGATCGGTGCCTTCGGCGGCGGAACCCGCGGCGTGCATGACACCGTTGTGGATGCAGATCCTCAGACCGGTTACCCCCGCATCCTGGGTGCCAGCGAGTCTTGGAAAAACATGCTGACCTTCTGCAACAAACTGTACATCGAAGAGCTGCTGGATAACGCCATCTTCACCATGAAGGATGCGCAGTATACCGCCAATGCGGCCGAGGATAAGTACGGTGTCATCGTATACACCAACTTCTCCAACATTCCGGAAGCGATCGCCGAAAACTTCATCGGCATCGAAGAAGCCCTCGAAGGCCCCAATGGCGACAAGTTCTGGTTCCCTGTTCGCTCTGACCTGCATTCCATTGGCAACTGGGTCATCACCTCCGAGTGTGAGAACGTACCTCTGGCGCTCCAGTTCGTTGATTACTTCTACACGGAAGAGGGCGTGAAGTTCTTCAACTACGGCACCGAAGGCGACTGCCACGTTGTGGGCCAGGATGGCTCATTGACCTTTGTGGATGCGGTGTATGAGTCTGTTGCTTCCGGCATCAGCTTTGACGCTGCGGTTTCCCCGTACGTTACCTGCGGTGGCAATAACCCGGTCATCGTTATGGAAAAGTACTTCTACGGCGGTGAGACCAAGCCTGTTCCGGCTGCGGCGGCCCATGCAATGGAAGCATACTTCCCCACTGAGATTTGGCCGATTTTCACCTACACGTCTCAAGAAGGCGAAGAGGCTTCCGTGATCCGTACCGATATCAGCAATTTTGTAAACACCATGCGTGCAGCTTTTGTGACCGGCGAAGAGTCCCTTGAGAACTGGGATGCATACGTCAAGCAGATCAACAACATGGGGGCTGATCGTCTTTGCGAGATCGTCAATCAGGCGTATATGCGCAGCCTGCAGCTTACTGCCGCTCAGTAATCTGAACACGGCCATGGGCGGGGTGAATAACACCTCGCCCTTCTTGATTTTATGGAGGGCATATGAAACACATCGAAATGAGCTCTCGAACCCACAAGCAGCTATGGATGCATTCCTGGAAAAGGTCGCTGATCAAGTACTGGGATCTGTATCTTCTGATCTTTCTGGTGTTGGTCTGGATGGTCATATTCAAGTACGGCCCCATGTATGGAACCATTATTGCTTTTGAGGATTTTTCTCCCAGCAAAGGCGTGTTCGGATCAAAATGGGTGGGCTTCAAGCATTTTCAGCGCTTTTTCAATTCCTATAACTTCAAGGACATCCTGTTCAATACCGTAAAGCTCAGCATGGTCCAGCTGATCTGTGCGTTTCCGATGCCGATCATTCTGGCACTGGTGCTTAACGAAGTAGGGAACCATCGGTACAAAAAGCTGGTACAGACCGTGACTTATGCACCGTTCTTTCTTTCTACGGTGGTCATGGTCGGTTTGATCGATGCATTCCTGTACCCGAATACCGGCCTTTTAAATGTGCTTCTGTTAAAGCTGGGTGGGAATTCGGTGAACTTCATGGCCAAGGAAGAGTACTTCCGGCCGATTTTCATCATTTCACACATCTGGAAGGCGACCGGCTGGGGTTCCATCATATATATGTCTGCACTCACCAGCATCGATCCGCAGCTGTATGAGGCAGCCAAGATCGACGGCGCAAACCGCTTTCGCGCTCTTCTGAATGTGACCATTCCGGCGATTCTGCCTACGGCCATCATCATGCTGATCCGTGACTGCGGCAGCATCATGGACGTCGGCTTTGAAAAGGCGTATCTTATGCAAAATGACCTGAACATGGGTGCTTCGGAAGTGATCTCCACCTATGTGTACAAGGTGGGTATGGTCAATTCGCAGTACAGTTATTCCACAGCGGTCAATCTATTCAACTCCGTGATTAATCTGGTCATGCTTCTTGTTGTTAACAAGATTTCCCGATCGGTATCCGAAACCAGCTTGTGGTAAAGGAGGATGTGCATGAAGTCCAATCACATTCGCAGATCTAATGAGGATCGCGTATTTTCCATTGTGACCTACACGATTGCAACCATCGCGCTCATCATTACACTGTACCCGCTAGTCTATTGCATCAGCGCTTCCTTCAGCGCACCGATGGAGGTCGTTCGGGGAAATGTGCTGTTGTTCCCCAAGAAGGTCACATTGATGGCCTATCAAGCGGTGATCAAAAACAAATCCATGTTCACCGGTTATGCCAACACCATCTTTTATACGCTGCTTGGTACAGCGATGAATCTGGTCATGACCATTGCTGCTGCCTATCCACTTTCCAAGCGGGATTTCAGAGGCAGAAATGGGATCACCTTCCTGTTTACCATTACGATGTTCTTCTCCGGCGGCATGGTGCCTAACTTCCTGCTGATACGCCAGCTGGGGCTGTATAACACCATCTGGGCGTTGCTGCTGCCCGGCTGTGTCAGCGCTTGGAACCTCGTTATCATGCGCACCTACTTCCAAACGTCCATTCCGGAAGAGATCTGTGAATCCGCGTATATGGACGGATGCAGCAACATCGGTTCACTTCTGCGTATCGTGCTGCCCCTCTCGGCTCCCATCATTGCGGTAATGGTGATCTTCTACGGCGTCGGGCACTGGAACTCTTATTTCAATGCGCTGCTGTACTTGAAGTCCAGGGAAAAGTATCCGCTGTCACTAGTGCTCCGCGAGATCTTGCTGCAAGGTATGGGCCAGGAAAAGACCGGTGCTGAGGTCATTGACTCCGTAGCCGACCTTTTGCTGTTTGAAACGCTGAAATATGCGGTCATTATCGTATCCAGTGTGCCGATGCTTATTCTGTACCCGGCGCTGCAGCGGTATTTTGTTAAGGGCACCATGGTCGGCTCTTTGAAAGGATGATGAGAAATGCGTTTATCCACTTCAACCAATATCATGGATCGCTACCAGCGTGTGCAGGGCGTGATATCCATGGAAGATTGCATGAAACGGTGCCATGCAGCAGGCTATCGTGTGCTGGATATGAACTTATGCGACATGAGCAACCCAGGTATGCCCCTGGCCCAGGACGATTGGGATGCGTGGGTGCACCGGATCGCCGATCTGGCAGCGGAGCTTGGCGTTGAGTTCACTCAATCCCATTCCCATTTTTACCATTTCCTGAACCCCAAGGTAGAAAACCGGGAGTTTCATGATGAAATGATCCGCCGGTCCTGTATTGCCTCTGGCATACTCGGCGTCAAGTGGATGACGGTGCATGCTTCCACGGAAACACAGACCCGCGGCTATTCACACAAAGCGTCCAGGGCAGGCAATCTGGAATACTTTCCGCCCTATTTTGAACTGGCGTTCAAGCACAATGTGGGCGTAGTCATTGAAAACATGTTTGATCCGACGCCCATCCAGCGCACCTATACCGCTGCGCCGGAGGATTTGATCGACCTGGTGGATGCTTTCAATGATTCCCGCGTGCAGGTCTGCTGGGACTTTGGTCATGCCAATCTTGTGGGATACGACCAATGCGACGCACTGCGTATGGTGGGCAAGCGCTTAAAGTCCACGCATTTTGCAGACAACCATGGTGTGAAAGATGAGCACCTGCTGCCTTTCTATGGCGATATCGATTGGGTGCCTATTATGAAAACGCTGAAGGAAATCGGATATGATGGGGATATCACATACGAGGTAACACCGTTCCTTGATCGTGTTCCGCCCCAGGTGCGCGACAGTGCGCTCCGGCACACCGTCGAAGTGGGCGAGTATCTGCTGAGCCTAGCCAGATGAGAGGGGAAACGTGATGGAAGGATTTGTGCCAAAGCTGATTGCGCTAGATATTGACGGCACGCTGCTCAACTCTGCGCGGCAGATCACCCAGGCATCCAAGAACGCTATTGAAAAAGCGCGCAAACAGGGGGTGATGGTCGTTCCGTGTTCGGGACGGCATTTTTCCGGCACGCGGCCCATTGCGATGCAGGCTGGTATGGGAGATGTGGTGATCTGCGGCAACGGCGCGCTTGTCACGACATGGGATGGAAGTGTCATCTCGGGAAAGATGCTGGATCCACAGCGCTGCCTGGAACTGTTGCGGTTTTGCGAGTACTATCATCTGGGCGGCAATCTGTATGCCAATGATGTTCTTTATACACTAGCGCCCAACGGCGTAACCCGTTATTATGAACGGATGAATGCGCAGCTTCCGCCGGAGATGCAGTGCAGATACAGTTTTGTGACGGATCTGGCTGCAGTGATTGAAGAACATGCATCGGATATTTTGAAGTTCGAGATCTTTCCTTTGCCGGATGAACCCAGAGAGGTGCTGCTAGCTATGCTTGAACGCTGCCCGGATATGTGGGCAGAAGGCAATTTGCGTACCAGTGTAGAGCTTCATGCTTCCGGTGTAAGCAAGGCGACGGGACTTCGGGATGCGGCATCGTATTTCGGCATACCGATGGCGCAGGTGCTTGCCGCTGGCGATGCAGAAAACGATATTGCCATGCTTCGTGCCGCCGGGCTGGGCGCTGCTATGGGAAATGCGATTGATGCAGCCAAGGAATCTGCAGATGAGGTGATTCCCAGCAACGATGAAGATGGCGTTGCCTGGGTCATCCAAAAGTACCTGCCATAAAAGGAGGGGACAATGATGTCAAAACTGTTAATCATGCGGTTGGAAGAATCGGATTTGAGCCGTCTGCTTGCGGCATCATTTTCTGAATGCAGGCAGATCTCTTTGAATGAGCCGGTGGATTTGAATGCGTATGACGCCTTTGCCATTTTGGGCGGAACGCAGGATGCGATGCAGGCGCTCTTTCCGCATTTGCGCGAAGCCTTGATGGAACAGCGCTGGAATGGAAAACGTGTGTTTTGCGAATATGCTGCCGGGGCAGGGGAAGCTTGTTTTGCCAATCCTGTTCCCACCCTCTGTGATCGCCCGGTCTGCGTAAAGCCCGATGATGACAGCGGCATCATTCTGGATGAGCAGAACAATACCCGTGTACCGGTTCAGTTTTTGCCGGAAAATGCAAGCATCTGGTATCAGTATGTCAGGCGGCCTGATGGATACAGGCGATCACCCGTTCCGGAAAAACGTGATTGGGATGCGGCGATCTTTGAGGAGACACCCAATTTATTGCAGTGCGCATTCCGGATGTCCAACTTTGCTAAGGCACGCTTTACACCGTTTGGTGCATGGAAACAGCTGCTAAAGCAGATCGTTGCTTTTCTTGGTGGCCAGTGGAAAGAGGAGATGGCAACGGGCCTGAGACGGGAGACCTATATGCTCGATGGAAAGCAAACGGTCCGTCAGGCCGTTGAAAACGCCGTGATATGGTTTGAGCATTCGGGTATGCTGCTCAAGGTCGAAGGCGTTCCAAAGGCTGTGCAGGAGGGCATTTCCTCTGTGATCCGTCCGGATGGGCAGCAGGCAATCGCACCGCAGGTCCGCCTTGACTCCATGGGAGAAGCCGCACTGATGTATGAACTGCTCTATCAGACACATCACCGTGAGCAGGATCGGCAGTGGGCCGACGCATTGTATGATACCGTGCGTTCAATGCAGCTGAAAAGCGGAGTGCACCGGGGAATGGTGCGTGGCTCCCTTGGCTGGTGGCAAAATGCGAGCTATCAGGATGACGCATCCCGGGGATTTATCATTCCGCTGGCCGCCAGAGCCTGGCTGACGGGTGATTTACGGGATGAGGCTTTGCTGAGAATGGCGCTGGATTACCTGCTGGCTTCCACGGGTACAGATGGGCTGCGGGTGAATCAGGTCAACTGGTTATCGCAAGAGCACGAACGCGTACGGGCTGCAAGGCTTGAAAAGCGCGGTTCCAAGTGGAAAAATAGTGGATTCTATGAGACAACCATTTCAGAGCTTTTCAATACGCCCGCCGATAACCCCAGCGGCCATTATAACGGATGGTATATGGCAGCGCTTTTGCTGTGCGGCATGCTGCTTCATGAGCAGAAATATCTGAATGCGGGTAAGCGTGGGTTGACGACCATCATGCAAGCTTATCCATGGACTGCCCGGGAGCACAGCCAGACACAGGAGATCTGTCGATTGATTCTTCCGCTTTCCCTGCTGCTTATGGCGGAAGAAACGCTGGAACACAGGCAATGGCTTTATTCCGTGATTGACGATCTGTGCAGAATGGAATTTCGGAATGGCGCTTTTATCGAGCATGATGAAGGATATACCGCATCCTGCAGCCGGGCAGAGTCAGGGGAGTGCAGCGTCTTTTCTCATAATGGGGACCCCGTATGCGATTTTCTGTATTCCATGAACTGGCTTCCGGTATCACTGGCAGCGGCGTGGCGCGCGACAAAGGATGCTCGTATTCATGACCTGTATCAAAGGACTGTTCAGTTCATTGCCTCCGTTCAGATTCAGTCGCCCGATCCCAAATTGCATGGTGCTTGGGCACGGGCTGTTGATGCAGAAACCATGGAGATCAATGGCGTCAACAACGATCGGGAATGGTCCATCTGGACCATTGAATCCGGCTGGACGGTTGCGGAAATTGCCGGCGGCATGCTATGGGGCTTGTATTTTGGGCTACTGAACGAGTAATCAATAAATGATAAGTAGCAAGGAGGGATCCTGTGATGACAAAACAGGAGTTGTTTTACGCAATCAAGGGGACGATCATCGTTTCCTGCCAGGCAACACCCGGTGAGCCTCTGTATAGGAAGGATCAGTCCGTCATGTACCTGATGGCCCGGGCCGCCAAGCAGGCGGGAGCAAAAATGATCCGTACCAGCTCCAAGCGGGACATCATAGAAATCAAGGAGGAAACCGGGCTTCCTGTGATCGGGTTGATCAAGCGGGAATACCCTGGTTATACCGGCCGGATCACCATGACGATGCGGGAAGTGGACGAGTGCATGGAAGCGCTGGCCGATATTGTCTCTATTGATTGTACAGATACCGTTCGGGGCGACGGGCTGACTGCTCCGGAATTTCTTAAACAAGTCAAGCAAAAGTATCCCAATATCATCATTATGGCGGACTGCTCAACGTTGGAGGAGGCGGTTGCCGCCTTTGAGGCAGGCGCGGATCTGGTGGGCAGTACCATGAATGGCTACACAGCCGCCACCGCACACTGTAAAGGAGAGCCGAATTACGAGCTTGTAAAGCAGATGGCCGCAGCGCTGCCCTGCCCTGTGATTGCAGAGGGACGGGTACATATGCCGGAGCAGGCTCGAAAAATGCTGGAAATCGGTGCATGGTCGGTGGTGGTTGGCGGGGCAATTACGCGCCCGTTGGAAATTGCAGAGCGCTTCATGAATGCTGTAAAGGATTTTAAGGTATGATCTTAGGTGTAGACATAGGCGGCACCTTCGTCAAAATGGGGATGATCGATCACCTGGGCACGATTCATGACCGACATGAGGCAAGCGTCTGCTTTGATGCCTATAAGACGCCCATCCTGAATACGGTGATCCATGAAGCAATGATATTTCTGGAGCAGAGCGGTATAGCCATCGAAGGGATCGGCGTATCGGCAACCGGTCAGATCGATGTTGAAACGGGAACGGTCATCGGAACGAATGGAAGAATTCCCAATTACGAGGGTGCGGAA
>JAEYQQ010000041.1 GCA_023409955.1 Bacillota bacterium
TCAGGCGGCTGATATCGGTGCGGCGGCCCTGTAACAGATCCCCCAGCCGCTGGACCATAATGGGCCCGCCGGTGAGCATGTTGGCCAGCTGAGCGATATAGCGTCCATATTCGATAGGCTTGTTGAAAGGCTCGGTAAAGCGGGTGGAAACCAGCATGGCAAAGTTAGTGTTGCCCGTGCGCATTTTCTCATCGCCATAACTGTGGCCGTTGACCACAGCGATACCACCCTCGTAATGCTCCTCGCTGACCACGCCGCCGGGGTTCATGCAGAAGGTACGCACCTTGTTTTCGTAGGTATCGCTATAATACACCAGCTTGGCCTCATACAGGTGTTTGGTGAGATGGTCCATAATGGCATTGGGTACTTCCACCCGAACGCCGATGTCCACTTCATTGTTCTGGGTACGCAGACCCAGGCGGTTTACTTCCGCTGCCAGCCATACAGCGCCGCCACGGCCCGGGGCTGCCACAACATACGGTGCATAGACTGTGTAAGGTTCACCGCGCTTGGGCACCAGCTTCACGCCCACAACACGGTTGTTTTCTACCAGGATATCGCTGGCGGTTGTCAGTTCCGCAAAAGTGGTATTGGTTTGCCCCACCAGGTAATCATGCATGGCTTCCAAAACAACACCGGCATTCTCCGTACCCAGGTGACGCACCGGGCATGGGATCAGCTTAATGTTATGGCGGCTGGCCTCGTAGGAGATTTCCTCCACCTTGCGGTCATCCAGGCCATGGACCTGCGGCGGTGCGCCGAAACGAAGATAAATATCATCGGCATGGCTGATCATTTTCTGTGCCTTGGGGTGCCCCATATAATCGCTGATATGGCCGCCCACTTCATCACTTAACGACAGCTTGCCGTCTGAAAAAGCGCCTGCACCCGCCCAGCCGTGTACGATGGCACAGGGATCGCAATGCACACATTTGCCCGTAGTCCTGGCCGGGCAGGCACGCCGCGCAATGGCACGGCCTGTGTCTACAACAAGCACACGGCTTTGAGGTTTTTGTGCGGACAGCTCCAGTGCGGTGAAGATACCGGCAGGACCTGCGCCGATCACAATTGCATCATAACGAATGGTATCCATGGGTAGCGCCTCCTTATAACCTTTGTGCTTTGCGCACAAAGAGGCCCTGTGCAATTTCGCACAGGGCTTCTTGCGATTAATTGTAGCATGGCAGCTGGTAAAAAAGCAAGTTTTTTGCATGTCTTTTTACACAGTGTGATTGCTGCTTATAAGCAGTCATACCGCACACACGCTGTATGCCAAATGATGTGTTGTTACATTCGGCTGATACTATCCTTTGTCACTACTGCGTGGATCAAAGGCTCCGATTGTACCCTTTCCTGGCCGATACGAATATTGGCAAGCAGCGTTTCTTCAGCAGCCTTAGCTGATGCTTCATCCCTTGCGTATAGGGTTACCAGGGGTTCCCCATTTAGTACCGCATCGCCGATGCGATGCTTAAGCACGAAGCCTACAGATGGATCAATAACATCCTCCTTGCGGATGCGGCCTGCACCCATACGCTGGGCACACATGCCCAGTGCAGCGGTATCCATACCCTGTATGTATCCAGATTCGGGAGCAATAACATTGCGTACAACCGGCGCTTGGGGCAGCCGTTTCACATCGTCGCATACGCTGCCATCTCCGCCTTGTGCAGTAATCATCTCCCGAAGTTTTTCAAGCCCTGCGCCGCTGGCCAGAGCATCTAAAAGCAGCGCCTCTGCTTCTTCAAGGCTGAGTGCTCGGCCTGCCGCCATCAGCATATGGCTGCCAAGCACAAGTGAAACCGTCAAAAGTGGCCCGGTTGCCCTTCCGGAAAGGATATCGATTGCTTCCTTCACCTCCAGAGCGTTACCCACATGGGAGCCCAGGGGCTCCGCCATGCCGGTGACTATGGCTACGGTGGGCCTGCCCGTCTTATAGCCGATATCCACCATGGCCTTTGCAAGATTAATGCTGCCCTCCAGCGTTTGCATAATGGCGCCAGACCCTGTCTTGACATCCAACACAATGGCTCCGGCCCCGCTGGCCAGCTTTTTGCTCATGATGGAAGAAGCAATCAGCGGCAGGCTATCCACGGTGGAGGTAACATCCCGCAGGGCATAAAACACCTTGTCCGCCGGTGCCATGTTTTTGCTCTGGCCGATGACTGCACAGCCAATTCGCTTGACCTGACTGATAAATGCCTCCTGGGACAGTTCAATTTGAAAGCCTGCAATGCTCTCCAGCTTATCCAGGGTGCCGCCGGTATGCCCCAGTCCCCGACCGCTCATTTTGGCCACAGGTACAGAGCAGGCCGCCACCAAAGGCACCAACACCAGGGTGGTGGTATCGCCTACACCGCCAGTGGAGTGCTTATCCACCGTTCGGCCAGGAATGGCGCTCAAATCCGCCATGTCTCCGGAATGGGCCATGGCAAGGGTCAAATGCGCCGTTTCCTCAGGTGTCATGCCGTTAAGACGGATAGCCATTAACAGTGCGGCCAGTTGATAGTCCGGTACTTGCCCCAAGGAAGCAGCTTTCACAAAAAAGGCTATCTCCTCCTCGCTCAGTATACGGCCTAGTTTTTTATTTTCAATGATCCCGATCATGTCCATATGGCTTTGCTTCCTTTCAAAGGAATGATATTGGTATTATACCATCAAGGGCATGCTTCGTCATCCTGCCCCCGCTGCACCTAGACATCTTATTTTACCCGATTCCCTGCAAAGCTTGCCACTTCACAAGAAACACGTTATACTACCAATTGACAGGAGGATGGGAATGAAGATAACGAACCTTGACAGTCTCCGTGCAAAAAAGGGTTTCATATGTGATATGGACGGTGTTTTATATCACGGCAACAAGCTCCTCCCCGGCGTTCATAATTTTGTAGATTTTTTGCAGCGGGAGAAGAAGAAATATCTATTCCTCACCAACAGTTCGGAAAGGGCGCCAAGGGAGCTGGCACAAAAGCTGTCAAGGCTTGGCCTTACCGTATCTGAAGATCATTTTTATACCAGTGCGCTTTCCACCGCAGCCTTTCTAAAGGCCCAATGCCCCGGCGGCAGCGCCTATGTCATTGGCGAACCGGGCCTGGTAGGCGCTCTGTATGATGCCGGATTCACCATGAACGATGTGAACCCGGATTATGTGGTGCTTGGCGAAACTCGTACCTACAGCTATGATAAGATTGAGAAGGCTGTATCTTTGGTACTGAAGGGTGCAAAGCTTATCGGCGCCAACTCCGACCTGACCGGCCCCATCGAAAACGGCATTGCGCCCGCTACCAGGGCTTTAATGGCTCCCATTGCCTTGGCCACTGGCCGCTCGGCTTATTACCTGGGCAAGCCCAATCCCCTGATGATGAAGCATGGCCTGCAAATACTGGGGGTCACACCGGAGGAATCGGCCATCATTGGCGATCGAATGGATACAGACATCATCTCCGGTATTGAAAGTGGCATTGATACCGTACTGGTATTAAGCGGCGTCACCGATATTGAAGAAATGAAGTCCTTCCCCTACCAGCCTACCTATGTGCTTTCCGGCGTGGGCGATATCGTGCCATAAGCTTTGATCCTTCTACACTTTTGCATAAAGGCATTATTTAGACATTGCATACCGCTGTAACCTTTGATATAGTGTCCCGGTATGCAGTTCAAACAAATGGTTATCATCATCATAAAAGTACAAGGATTGGCCTTCCCCTGAAACACGGGGACGGCCTTCTTTTATGATAACGCCAGCATCGGTAAGCCGCTTTTGATATCCTGCCAAATCCTCCTCATTGATCCGAAAAGCAATGTGGTTGTAGCTTTGCTCCGGCAAAGCATCTCCCTCCATCAGGCAAATCCACTGCCCGCCCAGCAGCAAAAACGTTTCTCGGGAAATTGAAAATGTATCATCCTCGCTGTCATATACCTCCTTTGCGCCAAGCACGCCGCAAAAAAGCTCCTTACTTTTAAGCAGGTTGCTAACCATCAACGTTATGTGGCTCAAACCCAGAATCATCAGGCATCCTCCTTTCAGAAATAAAAAAGAACACGACTGGAAATCGTGTTCTTTTGATGATATGTACAAAAATGGTATTTGAATACGCTTCCCGCATTATTCGGGGAGCCATCCATTGAAACATCCAGTAAGCTCTTTCTAAGCAGACCGCTTTATTCCTCGAACAGTTCGGTTTCTGCTTTGAGGATATGCATCTGATCATCCACAAGGCGCTGAAAACGGTCCTTGTAATCCTTGGCCGCACGGCGCAGCATCTCCACTTCCTGAGCAAGGGATTCCCGCTCGGAAGCGATATCAGCCACTGCTTCCTCCGCTTTTTTCTGTGCCTCTGCCACAATAACCTCAGCCCTGGCATGGGCTTCTGCGACCGTCTCATCGCTCACGCGCTGGGCGTTCACCAGCAGCTTTCGCAAGGTTTCCTCCTGCTCCTTTGCGATGGCAGGTATCGGGGGCCGTGTCGCGGGCGGAGGTGTTGCGATTGATTCCGGCCGAGCCGGACGGGCCGCCTGGGCCCGCGCCTGAGCCAGTTGCTCCTGCAGGGATGCAATTTCATCCTGCACGCTGAGCAGCTCGTCACAAATCTCATCCAAGAATTCATCCACCTCTACGGGGTCATAGCCGCGTACTTTGGTTTTGAACTCTTTTTCTTCGATCATCTGGATGGTGATTGGCATGTGCGCGGTCTCCTTTCTAACTGGAAAAAAATATTTATCATCAATGGATGCCATGGCTTTCAAACTCAATGGGAAGCCGTTTCTTTCGGTTGGGTGTCCCCACTTTTTTGATCAACAGTCGTCCATGACCCCTGATGGAGAGCAAATCCCCTTCATGCATTTGTGCATCCGTTCGGGTTTCCGGCCTATGATTGACCAGCACAAGTCCTGATTGGATACAGGACGCAGCCTCGGTCCGGCTCATGTTCAGCCCGGATGCGATAATAGCATCCAGCCGTAATGATGCCACCGTATCGCGAAAGGTCTTTCCCGCCGCCTGCTCAACGGTAGGCAGATCCTCCATCACCATTGCCTGTACAGGCGTTCTGCCAGCCTTGCAAAGGTTCTGAGCAATAAAATCCGCCATGTCCTGGGCTGCCATCAAATAAGCGTTGCCTTTTTCAAGAATGATATCGCCTGCCACACTGCGTTCAATACCCAGCCCCAGCACACTGCCCAGCAAGGAGCGGTGCTCTGCCTGATGGTATCTTTCATCCCAAGTGATGCGAATGCATCTGATAGGGAACGCAGGCATATCACCTTCCATGTGGAAGCAGGCCATGACACGCTCTGCTGATGGATACCCGCCAAACAGCGTGCAGCTCAAGCCATTATCCCTGGCAATCCTTACAGCCTGCTCCGCCTCAGGCGGTGACAAAAAGCGTGTATACTGCTGCACCGTAAGCTTTAAGCTCCGCTGGCACAGTTCTTTCAGCCTCGCCTGTACATTATCTACCGGCATAGATGCCATATCAGGTAAATAGCCGCCGGAGAATATCCAGGAATTCACGCAGAAACCTGACCAGAAGCCATGCCGCCAGGGGTGACCAATCGATACGCTGCCAGTTGGCAGGGAGAATTCTGGCCAGTAAACGGCGGATGGGGATCAAAACCGGCTCAACAAGCCGGTACAAAAATTGCGTAAAAGGTGACTGAGCTGGTTTTATGTAGCCAATGGCAAAATATATGACCAATGCAATTTGATACAGGAACGCAGCCAACGATAAAAGCTCAAACAGCAGCCTCATCCGCATCGCCTCCTCTCGTATGTAAAAGAATCAGCGGCCATATCCTGCTGCACGGCGGGTATCCTGGGCATAATACCCGGCTGCTTTGTATTCTCCGTCATTGTCATAGGACTGCTGATAGCCCGCCGGATACGAGGCATCTTCCTGGGGAGCATACCTATCCTGGGGGGCATACCTTTCTTGCTGCGGATAACCGCCATATGCATTCTCTTGAACGTCATATGCATCCTGTCCCTGGGGACGCCCGGAAGCATAGCTGTGGGCGCGGCTGGGCCGCTGTCCTTGCTGACGTGCTGCACCATTTAAACGCTTGGTGGCATCATCCTGCGATACCCGGACAACATCGGGGGTAATGACATACACGCCGCGGGTGGAAATACGGCTGATGTTACAGTTTAAAGTATATGCAGCGCCGCTGAGCATATCCACACAACGCTGTTTTTCTGTATCGTTGGCAATGTTGTCCATGTTCAAGGCAACCGTGCAGTTATTTTTCAGGTGTTCTATAATCGCACGGCACTCGTCTCTGTCACGCAGATGAAGAATCTGAAGCTCATGCGCATACGTATTACCGGATCTGTCACTCATAACGCCGGGAAAAGGGACTACCTTTTCTACGCTTTGTACAGGTGTGCGTCCACTACGAGCCTGCGGCTGAGACTGCTGGGAGTAGCTGCCGGAATAGGGTGACTGATAACCACCCTCCTGGGGCGGGTATGCCTCCTGCTGATACCCAGCATAGGGCTGCTGTACCGGTTGCTGGGTAGGCTGCTGATAGGGCTGCTGACGCTGATATGCGTTATCATACTGCGCATACCCTGCATACTCCTGGCCATAGGCCGCCTGGGCTGGGTCATAGTACCCCTCCTGTGCGCCATAAGGCTGTTCATAATACCCTTGTTCCTCCCCATGCAAAAACCTGCGGGTCATTTGAGTAACATTGTCCCGCACCCGGTCAAACATGTCGCGAAAAGCCATGGGAACCCTCCTACTTATTGGTAGCCTTGGGGCTCCGAGCCCCGAACAGCGCCGAACCGATACGCACCATGGTGGCACCTTCTTGGGCGGCGATCAAGTAATCCTGGGACATGCCCATGGACAATTCCTCCATGTATACACCGGGAATCTCCATTTGGCTTATGCTGTCAAAAAGGCTGCGCATTTCCCGGAACAAAGGGCGCAGGGTTTCTACATCTGCCGTAAGGGGCATAATCGCCATCAATCCCCTCACACAAATACCCGGCATCAAAGCGCAATCCCTGATAAACCTTTCCGTTTCATCAGAGTTGATGCCCCCTTTTTGTGCTTCCCCGGCCACATTCACCTGCACCAGAACATTCATCACGAGGCCTGCTTTTTGTGCATGCCGGCTGATTTCTCGGGCTAATTCCATTCTGTCCAGAGAATGTATGAAGCATACTTTATTTATTATATATTTAACTTTGTTTGTTTGCAACCTTCCGATGAGATGCATCCGAAATTTTGGATAAAGCATAGGGGCCTTCTCCATAATCTCTTGCACCCTGTTTTCACCCAGATCCAAAACATCCAAAGCAGCCAGCAGATTAATCTCTTCGGCGGCAATGGTCTTGCTTACGGCGATAATCCGGGGCGGCTTACCCCAGCGAACCGAAGCTTGGTCTAGCTGCTCCCGAATCAAAGCAAGCCGTTTGGCCAACCCTTCCCCCATACAGCCTCCTCCGGTTAAAACACACGCACCGTCAAGCCTTCCCGTAAAATGCCAGTGCCATTTTCCTCAATATATACATTGTTGCCTACTCTTGAGACAATGGTGACAGGTACAAAGTACTGGCTGATGCCATCCACCACCACTACGCCATCCATCAACGTTCCCGTCTGCTCATCCGTCTTACTGTAAATACAATCGGCCGGTACCATCATACTGCTGACATACTCGCCGATTTGGGCCTGGCATGTGCGCATGGACAAAACAGGATACACATCACCAGATACTGTAAGCCTCAGAAGAAGCTCTCCCCCGGTGCGGGTAAAGGATTGAACCGTAGCGTTGACAATAGTGTTTTCAAACTGTTCCAGCCTCAGCTGATACGTATTCCCTTGAACGGGGGTCCAATCGGCACTGTTGACAAGCATCAGTACGCCCCAGTCCCGCTCCCGGATGAGCCGGTAGATTGTCGTGCGGCCCCGCTGCACCACCGTCTTTTGCGGCTTTGCACCATTGATCATCGCTCTTACCTGGGCAGGGCTGATCTGATCAAAATTGCTGGGGCTTAGCTCTTCATAGCCATCTGTATAAAAGCTGACCAGACTCTCCTGCCCGGCGGCACGCTGCTTGGTGTAGCTTTGAATCCGCTTTTCTTGGGCACTTTCATCATCATACAGGCGGGTTAAGCGGGTGTCATCTCTATACTTTTCACGTATGTAATCCTGCCTTAAGGTGATCGCCGTATCCAATATGCTCTCCTGATTGAGCATATTGCCCTTGGCACCTTGCACCATCTGGCGCACTTCTTTGGCTCGCTGGATAACATCATTCTCCAGCCGGATCATCTTCTGGTCAAAGTTGCTTTCCTTGGCGAGCAGGTTCCGATGATAGTCCTTGATTTGGTCCCGATAGTTTTGAAGGGTATTGACCTCTTTTTGGCTGTAACCGGAGGAATATACCAGACAGATCAGTTCACCCGGAAAAATCTTGCTGCCTTCCTCGGCTATATATTGAATGTTTGTAACGCCATCTTCCTCGTAGGCTGTTTCATTACGAACAACCATGGCATCGCCTGGATAACTGAATCCCCGAGGGCCGGAGGAAATCTCAGCCGTTCTGATGCCGTTTGGTACCAAGGTGGTATATATGTACCAACCAGAGAAGCCCAGTACGGCTAGCACGAATATCACCCGGCCCAAGCCTGTCCGCTTTCGTGCTGGATACCGCTGTCCGTACATGCCGCCCCTCCTTTAGATGAGATTTTACGGATATTCTTTATGAATTCGCAAAACTCCTGCAACAATTTCAAAACGATTCAAGATTTACATACTTTATCACTGAATACTCTGCTGTTCCACATTTTTCAGCCTTGCCAGCACTCTTCGTTCCATACGGGATACCTGCATTTGGCTGACGCCCATGCGCCTGGCTGTTTCGCGCTGGCCCAAACGGTGCTCATACCTTAGCTCCAGCAGTTTCTGTTCCTCAGGGGTCACCAGTTTATACACCCAGTTGATCCAGTCCTTGTGCTCCACGGCATCAAAGCCCGTGTCCTCACCGCCAAACCGTGCAATCACCCGCTGCTCTTCATCTGGATCCATAGGTGCGTCCAGGAAAAACACATCGGTAGATTTCCGCATTTCCAGCAAAGCCAGCAGGTCTTCTATGGACATCTGCATCTCCAAGGCAAGCTCAGCCGTAGTAGGATCGCGCATCAATTCCAAGGTCAGTTTTTCACGGGCCTTTTGCATATGATACAGCCTGTTTTTCGCATCTCTGGGCAAGCGGAGTGCATCGCCCCGATCTCTTATGTAATTGCGGACATCCCCAGCAATGGTAGGCGTAGCATACGTCGCAAAACGTAGTCCCAGCTCAGGTTTGAACCGTTGGATAGCCTTCATCAGCCCAATGCTGGCCACCTGCTCCAAATCCTCCAGCTCAACGCCGCGGCCCGCAAAACGGCGGGCGATCTGGCGTGCCAGGGGAAGATAGCCTTCCACCAGCTCCTCCATCAACTCAGGCCGCGGATCTTGCCGGTATTCCACCAACAGCGGCACCAATCTTTCATCCTTCATAAAAGCCTCCTTACTGCGCGTGAATCGGCAGCGTCAGAGACACCGAACGGATACACACCCCATCTTCCTCAAGTTCTACCTTGGGAATCAGGGTTTCCAGAATCCCGCGTGTCACATCCAGGTCCATTTCCTCACAGGACTGGCATTCTTGGTCAAAATCGCAAGTAAACACAGTACAAACCGCATTTTCCTTCAAGTGACAGACAATTGTGACACACTTTACCTTTCTGGGCTGGTGAAGCAGAAAGTCACAAGTCTCATCCGCCGCGGTACGCAAATCGTCCACCAAGTCAATACCAAGCCCCATCAGGGCACCTGCTCCACCCAAAGCCATGCGAACCACTAGCATCCAATCTGGATCGGCCGGCACCGTCAACGTTAAGCAGTTTTCCTGCGCTTGTATCATATGCAGCGTTCCTTTCTTGGCAATTACTGTGCTTTTTTTGCGAAAAACGCAGTCAGAAACAGTTTATCTTAACACATCCAGCAATAATTTTGCAAGTAAAAGGGCTAGTACCGCCACTAGCATCCAGCGTATGAAGCCTGCACCACGGCGTATGGTTATACCGGCGCCAAGATATCCACCTGCCATAGCGCAAAGCGCTGCGGGCAACCCCAGCAGAAACAGCACCTGTCCCTTTGACAAAAGCGTTGCAAGAGCAGCCGCATTGCTGGCCAGATTGACGATTTTCGCGGTTCCGCTGGCATTAACCGCCTCAAGGCCCAGGAACATTGTAAACAAAAGGATTAGAAACGTCCCTGTCCCAGGCCCTACCAACCCATCATAAAAACCGATGAGAAGGCCTGTGACAAAGCTGAATGGAATGATCTTACTTTGCGGGATACGCAGCTTAGGTGACATAGAGTCACGCCGGCGAAGCACAATGGCAGCCACCAAAGGAATGATGGATATGACCATAATTTTCATGATATCGCCCGGGATCCTTTGCATCACCAGCACACCCAATGCGCTTCCAGGCAGCGCACCCAGCACAGCAGATAGCGCCACCGGCCAGTTTACCTGCTTTGCTTTGCCATAGCGGATGGAAGCCACTAGCGTACCCAACGCTGCAGATAATTTGTTGGTGCCGGCTGCCAATGTAACAGGTAGTCCGGCCAGATAATAAGCCGGCAGAGAAATCAGCCCGCCGCCGCCGGCCACACTGTCGATAAAGCCCGCCAGCAGGGCCATGGGGCAAACGATCAGAAACATTTCCAAAGTCACTTGCATAACGCTTCTCCCGACATTAACACCGAAAGACCGGTGCATCTTATTTGCCATAAAAGGAAAATGCAAGCATCATCAGCTTGCATAGTAAGACAGCAGGCAGCCTGTTCAGTGGAATATCATTCCATAAACAGCTATTCTTTTACAAATTCATGATAGATGGCGCGGATGGTCTGCTCAAAATCAGAATCATTTACACCCACAATAATGGAAAGCTCACTGGACCCTTGATCAATCATCCGCACATTGATGCCAGAGCGGCTCATGGCACCGAACAAACGTGCTGCAGTACCGCAGTTGTGTACCATGCCACGGCCTACGGTTGCGATGACGGCCATGTTGTCATGAATGGTAATGGTATCTGGTTCTGCCAGTTCAACAATACGGTTGATAATGGCTTCACGGCATTTTTGCAGGGCGTCATGATGCACCACAACACACATCGTATCGATGCCGGTGGGCATATGCTCAAAGGATAGGTTCTGCTCTTCAATGGCCTGCATAACCCTGCGGGCAAAACCCACTTCCGTATTCATCATGGCTTTTTCCACAGAGATTACAGCAAAGCCTTTCTTGCCAGCCACCCCTGTAATGACATAAGGATTTTCCTTCTCCACTTTGCCAAAGCGTATATAGGTACCCGGATGCTCGGGGCAGTTGGTATTCCTGATATTGGTTGGGATTCCCGCCCTATGCACCGGAAAAACAGAATCCTCATGCAGCACAGTAGCGCCCATATAAGAAAGCTCCCGAAGTTCCTGATAGGTAATGCTTTCAATTTCTTTGGCACCGGGCACAATCCGGGGATCAGCCATTAAGAAACCTGAAACATCCGTCCAGTTTTCATACACTTCAGCGCAGACTGCCCTGGCTACAATCGCACCGGAAATGTCACTGCCGCCCCGGGAAAAAGTACGTATCCTGCCATCAGGGGTTGACCCATAAAAGCCGGGAATCACGGCTGCTTTCGTTTCCGAAAGCCTGGCGGAGAGCACTTCCTGTGTCTTTTCGCTGTCAAAGGTTCCATCTGCACGAAAAAAGATAACCTGTGCAGCATCAACAAATGACATATCCAGATAGTCGGCCAATAAGAGACCATTTAAATATTCACCACGACTGGCAGTATAATCAGCCGAAGCACCATTGGCAATTGCTTCATTAATGGTATCCAGCTCTGTGCCAAGGTCGATGGAAAGACCGAGCTCTTCGGCAATGTCCATGTACCGGGCAGCGATCAGGTCAAATGCCTCCTGATAATCTTCACCTGCCGCACATAGGCGATGGCAGCGGTACAAAAGGTCCGTCACCTTGTCATCTTTGTCAAATCGACGGCCAGGCGCGCTGGGCACAACAAATACACGTTCAGGATCCATACGAACAATCGCCCGGACTTTTTCGAACTGGCCTGCATCCGCAAGGGAGCTTCCGCCAAATTTCGCTACTTTAATTCCCATTTCTTCACCCTCCACAAAGAAAGACGCGCCCCTTGCGCCATACAGGTTATTGTAACGAAGGGACCTATCAAAGTCAATCACTGCTTATGAAAAAACCATCTCCCAAACAAATGGGCGATGGTTTATGGTATGCTTCAAAAAAGCCCTGGGTGTTCAGGCCTGAAGGCATAGCCCAAGGGCCACCACATCATGATATGCCCCCTCACGCCACAATTCGCCTTTGAACAATCCTTCCTTGACGAATCCGCACTTTTCATAACAGGAGATGGCCTGCTGGTTAAAAGCAAACACCATGAGTTTGAGCTTGTGCAGATTCATCTCTTCCCCAGCAAAGCGAATCAGAAGCCGCAGCGCATCCGCGCCATACCCATTCCCGCGAAACGCTTGGTCGCCAATCATGATGCCAATTTCCGCCACGCGGTTCTTCCAATCCACACGGGTGAAGCCGCACCGGCCAATCAGCTGCTTCTGTAGTGTCTCGATGGCAAATTGGTATTCACCGCGGGTAAAGCTAGTCTGCTGGTCCAAATAGCGGGCCTCATCCTCCAAAGAGGAGGGATACAATATACCAGAGGACATACCACGCATGGTGGTATAATCATTCATGAACGCCCAATGAGCCTCTACATCCCCACGCTCAAATGCCCGAAGTCGAACCAATGCTCCTTGATACATTCATCTGCCTCTTCCAGCCGCCGGTATGTAGCCGGCGTGCTCAAGATATCCTTTGCATTATCCTGCATCAATTTGCCCTTGCTTATTCCTGGCGTGTTTTCTCCCATTCCTCCCGAAGAATGCTCATTAAAACTACATCCATAAAAGCACCGTTGCAATATCTGGCCTTACGTTTAACGCCTTCCTTTACAAATCCAGCCTTTTCATAGCAAGCTATGGCCCTTTCATTGCCGCTGTATACATGAAGATCCAACCGCATCAACCCAAGCTTTAAAAAGGCAAAATCACATAAGAGCCTGAGTGCTTCTTCACCAATGCCTTTTCCTCTATTGTCACTTCTGCCAATCACCATGCCTACTGTTGCGCAGCGGTCAATCCAGTTGATATCCATCAAATCTGCCTGGCCCAAGTAATCCTGGGTGTATTTATCAGCGATGACAAAGCTAGCCTCGCGGCGGCTACCGCTTAAGCGTGATTCCAGAAAATCATCGCTGTTTCTCACCGTTTGCGGCCAGATAAACAGATCACCAAGATATTTCGTAGTCTCTGCATCATTGACCCAAGCAGTAATAAAAGGCAGGTCGTCCCTTCGGTACTCCCGCAGCATAATATTCTTCCCAAACAAATGCGGCATGATATCACCCCTTCATTACGTATCAATCACATAATCGAAAAAACCGGCGGGATACGGCCTGCGCATCCCGCCAGTTATGACATCCGTCAATGATTGCAACCACAAGCACCGCCGCAGCCACCAGTGGACTGATGATCGTGATCATGGCCGCAGCTGCAACCATCCCCTTGATCATCACAGCTGCAATTGCCGCAGCAGCCGTCTTCAAAATCTAAAGAACCCCGTACGGACTCTGTCATATATTTCTGAAAAACAGCCTGAATGATATCGTCTTCCGTTACCACCTCAAAAGATAGCTCTCCTTCTGGAGAATTGGAAAGGCGTGTAATCAGCAGCTGTTCTTCATCGTTCTCATTGTTCTCCAGCTCCACCAGCACCACATACTCCTGGCCTGCATACGGCAGTACGGCGCCATAGCGGAAACGGTACACCTTGCCATCGGGAGCGGTCAGCTCAACCACGGCATCGGCAATCGCCTGGGAATCAATCTCCTCATGGGGGTTATTCGTCATCTTCGTCCTCATCCTCACCGTCCTGGGGGATCGCGTCATCCTCTTCCTCAACGGCGGCTACAAATTTTTCAAACACTGCCTGGAGCACATCATCATCCTCGATGGTGACGTAGCAATCTTCACCCTTGTCATCCTTCTCCATCTTGAGAATGACGACTTCGCCCTCTTCATTTTCTTCATCTTCTTGGGCGGCCATCAGTACGATATAATAATCGCCTTCATGTTCAACGGTCATCAGGTGCTCAAACTCAACAGCTTTGCCCTGCTCATCCACCAATTCAATGATATTGCCGTTGCTTTCCATGGTTATGTCCTCGCTTTTTTGATTTCTATCGACAGGCATTTCGCCGCTGTCGAGCCATTGTTGCAAAATAACGGCTGCCGCCACCTTATCCACTGTACCTCGGCGGTCTTCTCTGCGCATGCCGCCGTCCAGCAGCGCTTTTTCCGCAGTTACGGTTGAAAGCCGTTCATCCTGATACAATACATGGAGCCCTGCCTTTTCCAACTCACCGCCCAAAGCACGAACCTTTTGGGCCTGGCCACCCTCGCTGCCGTCCATATTCTTGGGAAGACCGCAAAGTACAAGATGGGTATCATATTCCTGACAAAGAGACAGAATATGGCGCACATCCGGGCCATAGCCAACACGGCGGTAGACGGATACAGGCTGGGCAATGCACCGGTTCGGATCACTTACCGCAATGCCGATGCGTACATCTCCCACATCCAGTGCCAGTATCCGTTCGTTCATGGAATCCTCCCTGAAAATAATCGAAGGCTTCCTCCGCCAAAGGGTTACCCCTTTATACTATGCCGAAAAAGGAGCTTTCCTTACCCGGCTATCAGCATGCAAGGCGGTGTGGAATGCCTTCGGGTTACTGCATCACCTGAACTCCGGTTAACCGTTAACCGCCTGACCGGAGAGATAAAACCTAACCACTTCCTCCAGAAGCTCATCCCGCTCAATACGGCAGATCATACTGCGGGCCTGGTTATGGCTGGTAATGTAGGTGGGGTCACCGGATATCAGATAGCCTACGATCTGGGTAATGGGATCGTAGCCCTTTGCCTGCAGCGCCCGATATACATACCGGAGAATCTCATTGGCTTTATTTCCGCTATCTGTAAGCGGGGGTAGCTTAGTCGTTTCAAATGCGTCGGGCATTGGTCTCCCTCCCTTCCCTGACCTGAAACCATTATACATCAGCAACAACGTTTTTTCAACGACGCTTTCCCAATTTCTTCATATATTTGCATGAAAGCCACACATTTATGTCTGGGTGCTTTCTCTGCGAATCATACGCATGCCACCCCGCAGGGAAACGATGATCGGCACAGCCAAAAGCATACCCGTTATGCCACCGGCCAATCCTCCGGCTGATATAGCCAGAAGAACGGTGACCGGGTGAAGTTTTGTTGCCCCGGACATCAGGTTTGGCGAGATCATTCCACCCTCCAGCTGCTGGACCAGAACTACAACGCCAATGGCCCATGCAACCCTCCCCCAACCCAGCGGAAGGGAAAAAAGGAAAACCGGAATCGTACCCAGCACCGGGCCGATATAAGGAACCAATTCCAACAGACCCATCAAAAGGCCAAGCAACAACCATGCCGGCACGCCGACAATCAGCAGCCCCAGAGCCGTCATCCCGCCAATAACACCGGATATCATCAGTTGTCCTCGCCAGTAGCCGCTGATTTCCCTGCGCATTTCCCTGGCTACAGCCACAGCCTTGCGTCGGTATCTTAAAGGCACCCACAACGATATGCGCTGCGCCAGTTCCTCACGGTCCCGAAGAAAATAGAAAGCGAAAACAGGTGCCAGAAACAATTTGGACAAGTTATTCACCCAGCCTGCCGCTCTGTTCATCAAGGATGGCAAAATACCGCCTGCCATTTCCTGTACCTTGTCAAGCATTACTTTTTGTGTATTGCCATTCACAGGCACACCCTGGCGGGACAGCCACTCCTGCGCCACCTCCAGCTTACCCCTCATCTGCATCAAAATTCCCGGCAGCATTCCGGCCAATTGCCCTGTCTGCCGCCAAAGAAGCGGTACCAGCAGCAAAATAAATACGGCTGCGACTCCACCCAATATCAGCATGGAAATAGATGCAGCTACTCCCTTGGATAGTTTTTTTTCCAACCGGCGGCAAATGGGCAGTGCCGCCGCCATAACAAGTAGGCCAAAGGCAATCTGAACAATTAGCGCCCAAACCACTTTCCATAGAATCAATACAAATAACAAAAGCGCGATGGCCAGCCCTTTGATCAGCTGCTGGTTCGCGCCGGCAGGTTTGCGCTTTTCACCTTCAAAAGTTGTCATGATCCATCTCCCCTTATAAAGGGATACTCTAATTATTTTCAAGGTCTTTCATTATAAAAAAACCAAGGATTTTGAGAAAAGGTCTGGAACGGGGATCATCCTCCCCGTTCCAGTCCTATTTGATAAGGCCCTGCCAGCCGGCAGGCATGTAGTAGATTGCTTCACCAGTTCCGGGCAGCCCGGCGCAGATTCTCCGCCTCTTTCAAAACAACCTTGCGCCACTTGTTTCCATTGGGCATCATCATCAAACCGGCGCCTATAGCAAACCCCAGCGCACCTGTAAAAGCCATTTTCCCTATGCTCATTTTTTCCATTCATCTCCCTTCCTTTTATCCGCTTTGCCTGGCTGCCTATCCATGGCGGGTACCAAAACCCAAGGCAGCAATTGATCCTTTTTTCGTGCTTTGGCCCCGCTGTTTTGCGGATGGCGGAGCACAAAGTCACTTGCCAGCCACCGGCCGTAGAGCAGGTCATCCACTGGACCGTTGGAGATCTCCAAAGCTTCCACCTCCAGCGTATCTGGGTTAATCAGCGCATCTGTAACAGTTCCCAGACGCAGGCCTGTGGTATCCTGTACGCGACCCAGGCGAAAGGCAGCCTCTTTGGGTGGTTTTTTCAAATCTCCATTAACCAGCACTGAAACTCCACCAATGGTCTGGATGTGCTCCGAGGACACCCACTTGGCTCCACCCAAACCTTCTCGAACGATTATTCCGTGGAGCTTCTTACCACTTTCTTCTAATACTGCTTGCTCCAACAGACCTACCGTTTTTCCGCTTTTGATTACTGGCAAGCCGATCAACCCTTGGATGCCTGTCACCCTTACACTCCTTTCGGTTGTTTATAAAAAGCAGGCGTTACATGCGTATTTTTCCCTGACACGCATCTTGCATGCACAATATTGACGCTGCATAATAATGCCTGTTTTGATATATTGCCGTAAATGGTGAAACTTTTTCCACATTAGATTAAGACAACTCTTCGGTTTCAATTCCTTCGTATTGCGATTTTTGTCAAATCATGATATATAATTGAGGAAACCATTGGATTTTGGGTTCTTTTCAGTATAATAATATAGTAAAGAAAAACTGGTATTGCGGGCTTTCGATGAGGGAATGAAAAGCTATGAAAGAAAATTTGCCTTATGACGACATAGAGCAGCTGAAATCCCTGCTGGATAAATACCAGCTGCTTGTAGAAAACACAGCGGAATGTATATGGATGTTGGATCTTTCTACAAAGCGGTTTAAATACATTAATCCCTCCATCCAGCAGCTCAGAGGTTTTACACAGTCTGAAGCCATGGCAGGATCGCTAGAGGATTCCTTGACGCCGGAATCATTGGAAAAAATGAAGCAGATATCTGATGCCATTATTAATGCTATATACTCCGGTGATTTCAGTCCGGAATCAACCACGTTTGTAACTGAAATCAAGCAATACTGCAAGGATGGCAGTATCAAGGACATTGAAATATCCACCAGGGCAATACAGAATCATACAGATCATACCATCTCTGTTTTGGGTGTATCCAGGGATATCAGCCACCGCAAAAGCCTGGAAAGAAAGCTGAACCAGGAAATCCAAGAAAAGAACTTACTAATCGAAAAGCTCAGCGCCAAAGAACAAGAACTGCTGCAGCTGACCAAAGCGCTGCAATCAAAAAACGATCTTTTAAGCTCGATCATCAAAACCGATAAAACGACCGGTGCGCACAGCCGGTATTATTTTGACCAACGAGTGCATGAGGAAATTCGTAAGGCTGGGGATCAAAGCATTCCCTTATCCATGATTTTCTTTGATCTGGATCATTTTAAGGTAATAAATGATAGCTATGGACACGATATCGGGGATGAGGTTTTAGTCGGGGTCGCATCCATAGCAGAACGATTTATCAGGAACACTGATACACTGGCCCGCTGGGGCGGAGAAGAATTTATGATCCTCATGCCAAAGACCCAGTTGGAGGAAGCGGCACGGCTTGCAGAGGAGCTGCGCATCATCATTTCCCAGACCTCCTTTTCCATTGCAGGCAAGGTAACCGCCAGCTTTGGCGCTGCACAGTGGGCCCCCCCTGAAACATTTGACCGCTGGTTTAAGCGAATTGATTATGCGCTGTATCGCTCCAAAAGCGATGGCCGCAACTGTGTATCCGTTTGCGGCAGCACAGAAGATATGCCTATTGCCTCCGTACAGCTGGCCTGGCGCAGCGAATGGGAGTGCGGTTATCAATTAATAGACAGCCAGCATAAAACACTCCTTTTACTGGCCAATAGGTTGATGGATATGTCACTGACCCAAAAGAGTCAAAGCGATGTCCTTCCGGTGCTTGAAGCCTTGCTGTCACATATTGTGAAGCATTTTCATGATGAAGAACAGATAATGCAGGAAGTGCAGTATCCCAATTATCCGGAACATGCTGTCATTCATCAGTCTCTTACAGAAAGAGCATTACAGGTCAAGCAATTGTATCTGAAAGGGGATCTGAAGTCCTCCGCCTTCTTCTCATTTATGCTGGACGAAGTGCTCATGGGCCATTTGCTGGCAGAGGATGTAAAGTTTTTCCCCTATATGAAGTATAGTAAAATCAAGCCTTATCATTATGATGATTGGATCGGTGCCATATAAATTACAAGAAAAATACCCACCTTTTATTAGGTGGGTATTTTTTACTGCCTATACTATTTTCCATTTTTCAAGTGCGGATATAAAAGCCTCTGGCAAAGGGGCCTCAAAGCATAATCTCTCCCCGGATGTGGGATGGGTAAAAGCCAGTGACCTGGCATGAAGCATTAAACGAGGAGCAACCAGACCATGCCGGAACCCATAAATTACATCCCCAGCCACAGGGTGATGGATAGAAGCCATATGAACCCGTATTTGATGAGTGCGGCCTGTTATCAAATGAATATCCAGCAGTGAACCGCCTCTGAGCGGCTGCATAAGCGTCCATTTCGTTATGGCAGGCCTTCCCATGGGGTCAACCGCCATACGCTTGCGGTCTGCTTTGCTGCGGGCAATGGGCGTATTCACTGTACCGGACAGCTCCTTCATTGCACCTTCCACTACAGTTAGGTAATGCTTTTCCATTTCCCGGTCATGCAGCTGCCGGGAAAGTTCAACATGAGCTGCATCATGTTTGGCAATCAATAAAAGGCCTGATGTATCTTTGTCCAGACGATGGACAATGCCTGGCCGCATAACCCCGCCGATACCTGAAAGATTTTTCAAATGATGCAAAAGTGCATTGACCAGCGTTCCATCTTCATTCCCAGCAGCGGGATGCACCACCATACCGCAGGGCTTTTCCACCACAGCCAGATCATCATCTTCATACATAATGTGAAGGGGAATATCCTGCGCTGTTATCTGCGCTGGCTTGTCCTCGGGTATAACAAGAATCAAATTGGCTCCCGCTTTGGGCTTTACTCCGGGCTTCTCCTCAACCTGCCCATCGACACTGGCCCTGCCTTCCCGTATCAGTTGTCCCACCCTGGACCTAGTCAACGAACAAGCAGCGCTCAGCAAAACATCCAGCCGTTCTTGGCCATCCGCAAGGCAAGTAATCTTTTGTTCTATCATGATGCTTGCGCCTTCTCCTCCCTCTTTTCCCAATCCCCCGGCCGAAACAGCAGGCTGATACACAAAAACACAGCACCCAAGCTGATAAAGATATCTGCTACGTTAAATATGGCAAAGCGAACAAACAGCAGGTCAAACATATCCACCACGTAGCCAAAGAGCAGCCTGTCCGCCAGGTTGCCGGCCATTCCGCCCATTATGGATAATAGAGATAGCTTTGCCCATAGCCCAAGCCTGTATGGCCTTAAGGATATAAAAGCAGCTATGACCGCTGCAAGGCTTAAAAACACCAGCAACCAACGGCGCCCCGCCAGCATGCCAAATGCCATCCCTGTATTTTCAACATAGACCAAGCGCAGCATATTATTCCATACAGTCATCCCGCCCGGCTCAAAAGCAAGTACCTGCTGAGCCCAAACCTTTGTCACACGGTCCAGAACATAAATGCCAACGGGCAGCAAAAACAGCATTCCGCCCCTCCCACGCTTTTTGCCCATTATATCACGGGCGTATTCCTCTGTCATCTACTTCAGATTATCCTGCACCATGGCAACAATCTTGGCCAGAAAGTCACCAATAACGGGCAAATTACGAGCCGCAAGATCCTGCAATATCAAAACCAGCACTGCGCCTAAAATCGTAAAGCCTACAGCTGTGCCAAGACCCCTGGCAACACCGCTAATAAAGTGATTAAGCAGCATTCGCTTTTTGTTGTCTATGTATTGGATATACTCAGCCAGCCGAAGACGTTCTGTCGCTTCCATCCATTGGCTGATTTTCTCTTTTACATCCGGCGGCCAGTCTTTCATTCCATCCTTCTCCTGCCTGCATCTGCACCTTTTATGCGTTATGCACGCCTGGTGCATATAGGGTAGTCTTCCCCTTGAACAATTTACCATGCATATATATTCCACCTTATTTCCTATCCTTGCCATACAACATGCTTAGGAATATACTTAAAATACATTAAGGTGGAGGTGTTATTTATGAAAAGCATCAAGCCAGGCCGCGGGCCTTCCGGCATGGGGCTGATTGGGAGCATCATTGCAGTTGTATTTGGTGTGCTCACGTTAATTATTGCACTTAACTTGTCGGGTTCTGTTAATGAATTTTCATCATACGGCATGGGCTTTAGACCTGTAGACACTGCATTTTCGATTATGCCTTTATTCGTCGTTCTTTTCATTGTAGCAGCCATCGCAGGCGCTATCTACAACTACAGAAACTATAAGGGCAAAGATCGCTACTCCATTGTGGACATTGTAGATTCCAAAGAAGAAGGTGATCCTGCCGGTATACCGGAATCAGATAACGGAGAGTCTGCTGATCGGTCCAATCCAAACGGCAATTTCTGTACTGACTGCGGTTACAAGCTGGCACAGTCCTTCAAGTTTTGCCCCGGATGCGGAAGGAACCTGTCGAAAAGTGAATAAACGTATAGGAAACAATTAGTCTATCACTGCTGTCGATACAAAAAATATACAGTAAGCATGGAAAAATAAAGGAAATAGTATTATAATGAGGAATCTATATCTATAGCGGTTCTGGTGCTGTATTCACACGCCAGCTATGTGTAACATTATCCCTTGGAAAGTTGTGATACAGGTGCATCGGCCGATCACCTTCGCCAAGGCTTGGTAAAGATAGCATTTTGCCAGCCTGGTTGATTGACTCACCCACCCTTAATCTTAGGGCAGGATAGACGCAGACCTACTGTTAAGCCAAAAGAGAAGCGAAAAACAATAAGCGTAACTTCATGATTTTTATTAAAAGCCAGATGATAGACAGCGGTGAATTTCATTAAAAGACACATAACACACTTCACTTAATAGTCCCTATTCTCTGACTTACGATCAGGTTTTAATTGCTAAGTAATGTACACCTTTCGGATACAGAATCTAGATCAACTGTTGCGCTTAATGTTTTGACATGCCCCTAAATTTCATGTTGTCTCCCTACGAATGAACGAGTAAGGCTCCAACCTTCCTGCCAGCAAGCGAAAACATAAGACCAAAGGGTTATCTTATATCAACAACCATGAAACCCAGCGAGCTCGAAGATTGCATTTGCTGTCATGCACATTTTAATCAAAGCACGCACTGTGGCGTGCCAGTTTGTTATATGCTGCAACTGGAGTGATTTCTATGAAGAGCGTATGTATGCTATTTGCTATCTTCTGCTTAGCCTTTCTTTTCCCGAATCACGGCAATGCTATCGAAGATTTTACCTTGTCTGAAAAAACAATACTGGATCAGCATGGTGCTGTGATATTGCTGCTAGATCCGGATAACGGCAACATCATATACGCAAACAATGCAGCAAAGGTGTATTATGGTTACCTTGGCAATACCCTGACAGGTATGTCCATATTTCAAGTAGATACACAGGCGCAAGACAAAGCAGTAGAAAACCTCCAGAAGGCGAAAGCAAAAAGAAGCAACACCTTCGTTACCGAACACAAACTGAAAAGCGGAGATCTCAAGACGGTGGAGATTTTTGCAGATCCCGTTACCGTCAGCGGCAGACCCTTGCTCTTTTCCATCATTCATGACATCACCGATGCAACCATCCTAGCAAAAAACCAGAATCTGCTGATGACTATTATTTTCATTACTGGCGCAGCAGTAATTGTCGTTTTATTAATACTATCTATAACAATTTTTCATAGCAGAAAACGAATCAAGTCTGCTATGGAAAAATTGGAATACACACAAAAGCTTCATACTACATTCATTGATGCAGATGATCGATTGATTTATTTGAAGGATGAAAACCTTAAGTATGTGTTAGTCAACAAAGTTATGGAGGATTTTTATCAACGCACAAAAGAACAAATTATTGGCTGCACCGATTTTGATTTGTCTGAGGAAGAATTTGCGCGCATACGCCTGAATTCGGATTTACATGCCATGAACCAAAACACGGTTGTTGTAGACGAAATGGAATGGGATGGGAAGACTTACCGCACGCTGAAATTTCCTGTGCCGCTGCCAAGTGGAACCATGGGCCTAGGGGCATATGTTAGTGATATTACCAAGGCTAGGGAAAATGAAAATATACAGAAAAAAGCAGGCAGTCGTAACAAGATTCTTGCAGATATGCTTTCCATGTCATTTGACAGCAGACAGTCACAACTAGAATATGTCCTGAAGGAGATGCTAAGCCTGACTGAAAGCTGCTATGGCCATATTTATCTGTTTGATGAACAACAAGGTGAAATGACATTAGCAGCTGTATCCGGAAGTCTGACAGATAATGAAGAAGCCCAGCAACAGTATGGCATAAAACTACATCATGATGATTTTTGGGGAGAAGCAGCGAGAAAACGCCAGCCGGTAATCAAGAACCAGCTGCAAGGAATACATCAGCATCCTTTCAGCAAATCGCATGATCAATTGCAAGTCCAATGCATTTTATCTGTACCTGTAATTGTTGACGATCATATTGCAGCCGTGGTTGATTTGGCCAACAAGAAAACCCCTTATACTGAGGATGATGTCAACCAAACCCTGCTCTTGCTAAACGGCGTATGGAACGCTGTCATAAGACGAGAATATCAAGAAAAACTTTCGTATGAGCGTACATGGTACCAGCAAACACTGTTTTCAATAGGCGATGGTGTAATGGTGGTTGATCCCAACGGTATCATTGAAATTCTGAATCCTGCCGCTAAAGCGTTGACGGGTTGGGATGAAAACGAAGCAGTTGGCAAGTATTATAAAGAGATACTTGCACTGGCCCATGAAAGCCCCGACGTTCTCCTAAAGGATCCAGTCGAAAACGTGCTTCAGACACATACCATGCATGAAATTGATAGCCATGCTGTATTGACCTCCAGAAACGGACAGCGGTATTATCTTGAAGATAGTGCTGCGCCCATCAAAGATGAATCTGGTGCGCTGCTTGGCGTTGTTCTAGTCTTCCGAAATGTGTCGGAGAAAAAGGAACAACAACGGGAAATTGAATACTTGAGCTTCCATGATTCATTGACCGGCCTTTACAACAGACGATTTTTAGAAGAGGAGTTAAGCCGGCTGGATACACCAAGAAACCTGCCTCTATCCATCATCATAGGCGATGTGAACAATCTTAAGTTGACCAACGACGTGTTTGGCCATACTTATGGGGATATGCTTCTGGTACGCCTTGCAAAGGTATTGCGCAACATCTGCCGGGCTGATGATATCATTGCCCGGTGGGGCGGTGATGAATTTGCGCTGCTGCTGCCGCATACAACACAGGATGAAGCTAAGCAAATTGTGGCTCGAATTCGAAATGAGTATGCCAAGGAAAAAATCAAGGCCGTGCACGGCAGTGTCTCCATGGGTACAGCCGCAAAGCTCCATGCTGATGAAATTCTTCTACAAACCGTTAATAAAGCAGAAGAAGATATGTATACCTCCAAAATCATGGAGCACAGCGAAGTCATGAAGGGCACATTGCATGCCATAGTGCAAATGCTTCACGATAACAGTTCCAGAGAGCGGGAGCATTCAGAAACGGTGAGTAAGCTATGTCAAGCCATGGGAAGAAAGCTGAACATGACAGAGGATGAAATCAAACGATTGCAAGACGCAGGGTACTTGCACGACATCGGAAAGGTTGTCTTGGACAACAAACTGCTTAACGGGCATTACAATCATCTATCCGTAATGGAATGGAATGAAATCAAACGCCATCCTGTAGTCGGTTTCAGAATTCTCAATGCCTTTGATGACATGCTGGATATAGCGCAAATCGTGCTTGCACACCAAGAACGCTGGGATGGAACAGGGTACCCTAAAGGCTTGAAAGGGGAAGAAATCCCGGTAGCCGCACGTATCATCGCACTGGCAGAAAGTTATGAGCGCAGGCTGCATGGTGCTGAAAACGCCAAGCCAATGAGCAAAGAAGCTGCATTGGAAGCGATTAGGAACAATAAGGAACGGCATTTTGATCCAGTGCTGGCAGACCTCTTTGTGGATATGATGGAAAACGAATCAGAATATTAGTTCGAGTAATCAGCTACATAATTTACATAATAGAAAAAACCAAGTCTGCTTTATTCATTACAGACTTGGTATTTTGATATAACCACCTGCAACCCCTAAGATTACAGGATCTCCAGGATCACCATTTCGGCAGCATCGCCGCGACGGGGTCCAAGGCGATAGATGCGGGTATAACCGCCTGCGCAGCCTTTTTCCGCATTGCGAGCCTTGAACTTGGGTCCGATTTCACGGAAGAGCTTTTCCACCACAGGATGTTTGTTATCACGGGTGCGCTCTTTGTAATCGGCCTTGCTCTCGTCGTCCTTCTTCTGCTCCTGAATATCATACAGATACGCCATCATCAAGCGGCGTGCATGCAGTTTGGAAGGAGCGTCATTTTGAACGGTGATGGTCACCAGCTGGCCTTTATCATTGTGGTATTCCTTAGTGGCTTCCACATTGTTATCGCATTCGCGGATGGCCAGGGTAATAAGCCGCTCAGCGGCACTGCGGACTTCCTTGGCCTTGGCCACGGTTGTCTCAATACGGCCGTACCAGATCAGGTTTGTTACCTGGTTGCGGAGCAGCGCTTTGCGCTGATCGGCGGTGCGGCCCAGTTTACGTTGCGTTGCCATGGGGTGTTTCCTCCTTTACGGAATGGGCGTTCAACGCCCCGTGTTAATCATCGTTGGGCCGCAGACCCAAACCAAGGGCAGCCAGCTTTTGTTCCACTTCCTCCAGGCTCTTTCTGCCCAGATTGCGAACTTTCATCATGTCTTCCTGATTGCGCTGCACCAGCTCAGATACGCTGTTGATACCAGCGCGCTTCAAGCAGTTGTAGGCGCGGACAGACAGATCCAGTTCCTCAATGGTCATCTCCAGCACTTTTTCCTTTTTGTCGTCTTCCGGCAAATTGAAGTTCACCGGCATCACATGGTCGGTCAGACCTACAAACAGGGCAAGGTGCTCGCTTAAGATCTTGGCTGCTGTGCTGATGGCTTCGTCGGGCAAAACGCTACCGTTTGTCCAAACTTCCAAAGTCAGCTTGTCATAGTCGGTGATCTGGCCGACACGGGTATCCTCTACCGTGTAGTTCACCTTTTTAATGGGTGTAAACACAGAGTCAACAGGGATAACACCGATGGGCATGTTGCTCACCTTGTTTTTGTCAGCGGACACATAGCCACGGCCCTTGTCCAGCATGATCTGTATCTGCAGATGCGCGCCTTCATTCAGGGTGGCAATATGCAAATCGGGGTTGACGATTTCAACTTCGTCATCCACCCGGATGTCCTCAGCTGTTACTTCACAGGGACCGTGCATGTCGATATAGACCTGCTTGGGCTGATCGCAGTACAGCTTGGCCACCAGTTCCTTGAAGTTCAGAATCAGTTCTGTGACATCCTCTTTCACACCGGGCACGGTAGAGAACTCATGCTGCACACCGTCGATGTGCACAGAGGATACCGCAACACCGGGGAGGGAGGAAAGCAGCACACGGCGCAGCGCATTGCCAAGGGTCTGTCCGAAGCCACGTTCAAGAGGCTCCACTACAAACTTGCCATAGCGGTTGTTGTCGCCCACTTCCAGGCATTCAATGCGCGCCGGTTCAAATTTTTCAATCATTCTTAACCCTCCTTGATGGAACCGTCGGTCGAGGAAATCTAACTGCTCTTAACGGGAGTAGAACTCGACGATCATGTTCTCCTGCAACGGCAGGTCGATATCCTCGCGGGTGGGGAGGGCGGTAACTGTGCCGGTAAGCTCGGCAGCGTTCCAAGTCAGCCATTTGGGAGCAATGGTGCTGCTGCCTTCGCGCAAAGCTTTAAAGTGCTCAGAGCCTCTGCTCTTTTCGCGAATGGTGATCACATCATTTACACTGACTGCGTAGGAAGGAATGTTTACACGCTGGCCATTGACCAGGATGTGGCTGTGGGTCACCAGCTGACGGGCATGACGGCGGGTATTGCCCATGCCAAGACGGTACACCACATTATCCAGACGGCGTTCCAGCAGCTGGAGAAGATTCTCGCCGGTAACACCCTTCATGTTGGAAGCTTTTTCGTAGTAGTTGCGGAACTGACGCTCCAGCACGCCGTACACGAAACGCACCTTTTGCTTTTCTTTGAGCTGGGTGGCATATTCGCTGACTTTACGGCGCTTGTCTTTACCAGGATTGCGTGTGGACTTTTTATTGGAATAGCCCATCATGGCAGGGGAGATATCAAGTGCCCTGCAGCGCTTCGCGATGGGTTGCATGTTTCTCGCCATAGAACCTTACCTCCTCCTTATACCCTTCTGCGTTTGGGCGGACGGCAGCCATTGTGGGGAATGGGCGTCACATCTTTGATCATGTTAACCTCAAGACCTGCAGCCTGCAGGGAACGGATAGCGGCTTCACGCCCGGAACCTGGGCCTTTAACATAAACTTCAACCGTCTTAAGGCCGTACTCCATTGCTGCTTTAGCTGCGGTTTCAGCAGCCATCTGTGCGGCAAAGGGAGTGGACTTTTTGCTGCCGCGGAAACCGAGACCACCAGAAGATGCCCAAGAAAGCGCATTGCCGTTGGTATCGGTGATGGTGACAATGGTATTGTTGAAGGAGGAGCGGATATGGGCTGCGCCGCGCTCCACCAGTTTGCGCTCACGGCGTTTGCGCGTTACCTTCTTTACCTTTTGCTTAGGTGCCATGGATTCATCCCTCCGTGCCCCAAAGGGCAGTCGTTATGATTTGCGCGAGCGCGTGAATTACTTAGCAGCCTTTTTCTTGCCGCCCACAGTCTTCTTGGGACCTTTGCGGGTGCGTGCATTCTGCTTTGTGTTCTGGCCGCGGACGGGCAGGCCACGACGATGACGAACGCCACGATAGCAGCCAATTTCGACCAAACGTTTAATATTCAAAGAAACTTCGCGCCGCAGGTCACCCTCGGTTTTCAAGTTATGCTCGATATATTCGCGCAACTTGGAAACTTCCTGTTCGGAGAGATCCTTTACGCGGGTATCGGGACTGATGCCGGTCTCTTTGAGAATCTGCTGGGAGGTGGGCAAACCGATACCGAAGATGTAGGTCAGTCCAATCTCCACTCGCTTTTCTCTGGGCAGGTCAACGCCCTGAATGCGTGCCATGTGTGAAACACACCTCCAAATGTTGGTTCGGCTACGCTGCTTTACAGCGTGCCTTCATTGGTGCATGCGCACCGAGTTTACATTGCGATCTATCGGTAAAAGCCCATGGATCACAGGGGTCATCCCCCTATGCAGCCGCCCACGAAGCTCTAACCCTCTTCTTTTAGGGGGGCTATTCCCCTAAGAACCTGCCAAAGGGATGGTACCCTTAGGCTTGACAGTTTGCTATTTGATGCTTTTGCATGCGCCGTTCCCCAATGTAGGACGTTCAAGATAAGACATCCTTGAGTCAGGCGCTGGGGGCTATGCCCCCATTTCAGCCTTGCTTTTGCTTATGCTTAGGGTTTTCACATATCACCATCACGCGGCCCTTGCGCTTGATGATCTTGCAGTTTTCGCAAATGGGTTTTACGGAAGGCCTGACTTTCATGGGGATATCCTCCTTGCATCCGCCCGGCGGGCGGTAACTTGAATGGCGGCTCAGCCCTTGCTTCGCCAGGTGATGCGGCCTCTTGTGAGGTCGTAGGGAGAAAGTTCAATGGTGACTTTATCACCAGGATAGATGCGGATGAAGTTCATACGCATCTTGCCCGAGATATGGGCCATGATGCGATGGCCATTTGGCAACTCCACCTGGAACATAGCATTGGGAAGCGCCTCAATAACGTGGCCTTCCATTTCTATGACATCATTCTTGGACAAGTCCGCAGCCCTCCTTGCTTGTGGTTGGTTCTTGCACAGCCTGTAATGCTTTTCGTATTTCGCTGTCGGAAACGGTGATCTGGTTGTTAAGCTTCATGGCAACTTCTGAAATGAGATGAGGCTTGGCATGCAAATGCTTGATCTTTTTTCGCTTTTGCCGGTCCATTTTCCTCAAGGTCCCGTCCGCTATGAAAACGAACGCGTCATCTACCACGGATATGACAACAAACAACCGTCCGCGGTCCCGCCCCTGCGTGGATTCAACCACGCGCCCAACTTCATAGGGAATGGGCTTCACGCGTTCTCCTCCTTCCAGGCAAACCCGGGAAGAGTTAAGATTTCCGGCAACCCGTCTCCTATGGCAATGGTGTGCTCATAATGGGCTGCAAGGCTTTTATCCCTGGTGGAGAAGGTCCAGCCATTGGGCGCTTCTTCCACAGGCCAGTTGCCAATGGCGATCATCGGCTCGATGGCCAGTGTCATCCCCTTGCGAAGGCGTATCCCATGGCCAGCCTCGCCAAAGTTGAATACGCTGGGCTCTTCATGCATCGATTTTCCGATACCATGCCCAGTCAAATCACGAATGACGGAATAGCCCTGGGCTTCCGCCCATGTTTGAACTGCATGCCCGATATCTCCAAGGCGATTTCCAACAATGGCGCTGGCGGCACCTTTCCAGAAGCATTGCTCAGTGGTTTCAATGAGCATTGCAGCCTGGGCAGATATTTCTCCCACACCAATGGTGAAGGCGCTATCTGCCTGCCATCCATCCAATACCAGGCCGCAATCGACGCTGATAATGGATCCTTCCTTGAGCACCACATCGTGGCTTGGAATACCATGAACCACTTCCTCATCCACACTGGTGCACAGTGTAGCCGGATATCCATGGTAATTGAGGAAAGAAGGAATTGCCTTGTGCTTACGGATGAGCTGCTCAGCATAAATGTCCAGATCAGCCGTGGTCACCCCCGGCTTGACTGCATCACGAAGTTTTTGAAGAACTTCATGAAGGATGGCACCAGCATCGCGCATTTTACCGATTTGCTCAGAATTTTTCAGATATATCATGATTCGACCCCTAAAGCTTTGAGGATGTCTGCAAATGTTTCATCCATCCCCTGAGCGCCGCTTACCGATCTGAGTAAGCCTTCGCCCTGGTAATACGTTACCAGCGGAGCAGTCTGACGGTGATAAACCGTCAATCTGTTTTTCACTGTTTCAGCCCGATCGTCATCACGCTGGATGAGCTTTTCGCCGCAGGCAGCGCAGTCCGTCTTGCCATCTAGATGATTCACATGGTACGTGGCACCACATTTTACACAGACGCGACGACCAGACAGCCTGGAAATGAGGTCCTCATCCGGTACATCCAGATTCAGGACCACGTCAATACCGGCAATGCCTTTCAGCGCTTCTGCCTGGGGTACTGTACGGGGGAAACCATCCAGTATATAACCTTTGGCACAGTCTTCTTCCTTCAAGCGTTCTTGTACGATGGCTATAACAACCTCGTCAGGAACAAGCTGACCGGCGTCGATGAACGACTTGGCTTTCAAGCCGACTTCCGTGCCTTCACGAATCGCCCGGCGGAGTATATCTCCGGTTGAGATCTGCGGAATGCCAAGTTTTGAACATATCCGCTGAGCCTGTGTACCTTTTCCAGCCCCGGGAGGGCCAAGAAATATCATATTCATTTGAAGCGTACCTTCCTTTCCAGCGGCAGGGCACTTCATCTACCATATGCCGAATCCCTCGGCGTCATGCCGCCTCTATCATATCATGAGGCGGCATGAACCGAAAGATGTTTTTAGAGAAAACCTTTGTAATGCCTCATGGTCAGCTGACTTTCCATCTGACGTGTGGTTTCCAAAGCAACGCTTACTGCGATCAACAGGGAAGATGCCGCAAAGGGAACTTCAGCCTGCAAGTTGATAGTAAGAATCGTCGGAATCGTCGCCAGTACGGCTAGGAACAACGCACCAAAGAGTGTCAAGCGGGAGCTTGTGCGCTGCAGGAAATCAACCGTAGCTTTGCCGGAGCGGATGCCCGGGATCAAGCCACCTTGCTGCTGAATATTTTTGCTGATATCCTGGGGGTTGAAGCTGATGGAGGTATAGAAGTACGTGAATGCAATAATCAGCAATGCAGTAATGATTAGATTCGCCGGTGAGGAGGCACCCATGTAGGTGCTCCACCAGATAGACGCACTGCTTGTGGTACCACCAATCAATTGAATGATGGTCCCGGGGAACGCCATGAAGGAGTAAGCAAAGATCAAAGGCAGAACGCCAGTGGAGTTCACCTTCATGGGGATGTGGGTGCTTTGTCCGCCATACATTTTGCGTCCAACTACGCGTTTTGCGTATTGCACAGGAACCCTGCGCTCTCCTAGATCAACGTATGTAACCAGTGTGATCATGGCTACAGCCGCCACGAGAACCGCCAGAATGCCTAACCACGCAGTGATGGTAGAAGCACTTGCGATGCCGTCCATCAAGCCTCTGAAAAGATTGTTCACAATACCGGCAAATATCAAAAGCGAAATGCCATTGCCAATGCCCTTTTCAGTAATGCGTTCGCCAATCCACATGGCAAGGGCAGTACCACCTGCCATGCTGATGCCAACCAGTACATAATTGAACCATCCGGCTTTGATATAGCCTAAGCCGGCCACCAAGCCGATGGCCTGGATAACGGCCAAACCAACGGTTACATAACGAGTGATGGTTGCAATACGCTTACGTCCCTCTTCGCCTTCTTTTTGCATCCGCTCCAGCGCCGGGATGGCGATGGTCAGCAGCTGCATGATGATGGAAGAGTTGATGTAAGGGGTAATGCCCATGGCCATGATGGTCATTTGAGAGAAGGCATTACCTGTCATCATGTTCACCAAGCCCAGCAAAGGCAAGGTAGAAGTCTCCTGACCAATCCGGGCCGTATCCACGCCGGGGGCGGGGATAACGCCCACCAGACGGAATAACAGCAGCATACCAAGCGTGTACAGGATCTTCTTACGCAGATCTTCCACGCGCCATGCATTGCGAAGGGTTTCCCACATTTCAGATCACCTCGGCTTTCCCGCCGAGAGCCTCGATCTTTTCTTTTGCAGATTCTGTGAACTTGTCCGCCTTCACAGTCAGTTTCCGAGTCAGCTCGCCGCCGCCCAGAATCTTCACGCCGTCCAGCGTCTTTTTGATGATGCCGGCGCTCATGAGGGACTCGACAGTAACCACAGCTCCATCTTCGAAAATATCCAGGCGCTCTACGTTTACAGTTGCGTATTCCTTGCCGAAGATATTGGTGAAGCCGCGCTTAGGAACGCGGCGAATGAAGGGCATCTGTCCGCCTTCAAAGCCGGGGCCCTTACCGCCGCCAGAGCGGGCGCGGGCGCCTTTATGGCCCTTACCGGAGGTCTTGCCCAAACCGGAGCCTGTACCGCGGCCCAAACGCTTAGGGGCGGTGGTGGAACCCGGAGCGGGTTTCAACTCGTGCAGTTTCATGGCTGTTCCCTCCTTACTCGTTGATTTCTTCCACGGTGATCATATGCTTCACCCGGAAAATTTGCCCGCGGATGCAGGGATTATCTTCCTTGATGACGCTCTGTCCCACTTTGCGCAGGCCCAAGGCCTTGACCGTATCAATGTGCTTTTGCAAGCTGGAAATCGGGGATTTGATCAATGTGACTTTCAGTTTCATTGTCTTCTCCTCCTTAACCCAGCAGCTCTTCCACGGTCTTGCCGCGGAGCCGTGCCACCTGTTCGGCGGAACGAAGCGTTTTGAGTCCTGTCAGCGTGGCTTTCACCATGTTGATGGGATTGCTGGTGCCAAATGATTTGGTACGGATGTCTTTCAGACCGGCCAGTTCCAGGACGGCGCGAGCGCCGCCGCCAGCGATGATGCCGGCACCTTCCGGAGCAGGAAGGAGAACGACTTTGCCGGTGCCAAAGTAGCCCACTGCTTCATGAGGAATGGTGGTGCCTGTGATCGGTACGGTGACCAGATGCTTTTTAGCATCTTCCACCGCTTTACGGATGGCTTCGGGGATTTCAGCGGCCTTGCCCATACCGGCACCTACGCGGCCCTTTTCATCACCCACAACAACCAGCGCAGAAAAGCGGAAGTTGCGGCCACCTTTTACAACCTTCACGACGCGGTTGACAGCTACCAGCTTTTCTTTGAATTCGCTGACCTGTTCGAAGCGTTGCATGCGTGTATCCTCCTTCTAATCAGAAATCCAACCCGGCTTCACGGGCGCCGGCAGCCAGTTCTGCGACACGGCCGGTATAGACATAGCCGCCCCGGTCGAAGACCACCTGCTTGATGCCGGCTTGGAGGGCACGCTCAGCTACGAGCTTGCCAACAAGCTTGGAAGCGCCTTTTTTATCAACTTCCGCCAACTGCCCCTTTAGGTTGGGATCTACAGTGGAAGCAGACACAAGGGTGACTCCCTTGGAATCGTCAATCACCTGAGCATAAATATGGTTCAGGCTGCGGTACACGGAAAGACGCGGCATATCCGGGGTGCCGCTGATCTTTTTGCGGACGCGCGCGTGTCGGATCACGCGGATCTCGTTGCGGTCACGCTTTTTGAACATGTGCGTTCACTCCCTTTCTTACTTCTTGCCGGTCTTGCCTTCCTTGCGGCGGATCCGCTCGGTTTCGTACTTGATGCCCTTACCCAGATAGGGTTCGGGTTCGCGTACGGCGCGGATGTCGGCGGCAAGGCTGCCTACCTGCTGCTTATCGATGCCCTTCACCACAATCTTGGTGGGGGCGGGTGTTTCAAAAGTTACGCTTTCCGGGGCCTCAAAGACCACGGGATGGGAATAGCCCACATTCAGCGTCAGCTTCTTGCCTTCAGCCTGAGCGCGGTAACCGGTGCCGACGAGTTCCAGAGTCTTTGCATAGCCCTCTGTTACGCCAACGACCATGTTGTTTACCAAGCTGCGGTACAAGCCGTGCATAGCCTTGTGGGGTTTGGAATCCGTGGGGCGGAGAAGGGTTAATATTTCGCCTTCCTGTTTCACGGTAATATCCCGGTTCACCCATTGGGACAGTTGCCCTTTGGGTCCTTTCACCGTAACGGTGTTATCCTGGGAAACCGTGACCGTCACGCCCGCGGGGACGGTGATCGGAAGCTTTCCGATTCGAGACATAATCGCACCTCCATTGACAGTCGGTTTACCAGATGTAAGCCAGCACTTCGCCGCCTACGGCGCTTTTACGGGCTTCCTTATCGGTCATCAAGCCCTTGGAGGTGCTGATGATGGCGATACCGAGGCCGCCGAGCACCTTGGGCAATTCTTCGCAACGGGCATACACGCGCAGACCGGGACGGCTGATGCGCTTGAGGCCCGCGATTACGGGCTGCTGCTTGCCGTTGACATACTTCAAAACAATTTTGATGCTGCCTGCAGGGCCTTCATCCTGAAAGTCTACAGACTTTACATATCCTTCAGCCAGCAAAATCTTTGCGACAGCCTTCTTGAGGTTGCTTGCGGGCAACGTCACGGTGTCGTGCTTGGCAACTTGGGCATTGCGGATGCGGGTCAGCATATCGGCAATGGGATCATTCACAACCATGGTGGAACCTCCTTCCGTTCTTCCCCGCTTACCAGCTGGCCTTGCGGACACCGGGGATCTGGCCGGCATAGGCCAATTCTCTAAAGCAGATACGGCATACGCCATACTTGCGAAGCACCGAGTGGGGCCGGCCGCACAGGCGGCAGCGGGTATAGGCGCGGGTGGAGAATTTCGCTGGCCGTTGTTGTTTAAGGATCATACTAGTCTTAGCCACTTTGAGTTTTCCTCCTTCCCTTACTGTGCAAACGGCATGCCAAGGAGCCGAAGCAGTTCCATGCATTCCTCGTCCGTCTTAGCGGATGTTACGAAGATAATTTCCATACCCCGTACCTTTTCCACCTTGTCGTAATCGATTTCAGGGAACAGGAGCTGTTCGCGGATGCCCAGGGCATAGTTGCCGCGGCCGTCAAACGCCTTGGTGGAAACGCCGCGGAAGTCGCGCACACGAGGAAGCGCGATATTCATCAATTTATCGATGAACTCTTCCATCCGTACGCCACGGATGGTGACCTTTGCGCCGATGTTCATGCCCTCACGCACCTTGAAGTTCGCGATGCTCTTGCGGGCCTTGGTGATCATGGCTTTCTGGCCGGCGATGGCGTTCAGCTCTGCCACAGCGCCTTCCAGCGCCTTAGCGTTGTCCTTGCAGTCGCCCAAACCCATGTTGATGACGACCTTTTCCAAACGCGGTACTTCCATTACATTTTTGTAGCCGAATTTCTGCTTCAGGGCAGGCACAGCTTCGGCAAAGTATTTATCATGAATTCTGGTAGCCATTTGCCGTCTCCTCTCCCTTTATCAGTCGATCTTTGCCTTGCATTTTTTGCAGACGCGGACCATTTTCTTAACTTTCGTGCCATCGTCCTTTTCCACGATATCGGCGATACGGCCGATTCTGGTGGCTGCGCCGCATTTGGGGCAGACCAGCATCACGTTGGAGGCGTCAATGGCGCTTTCCTGGTGGATGATGCCGCCAGGCTGACCCTGCTGGCGAGGCTTTTGGTGTTTGGTGACAACGGCCACGCCTTCCACCACGACCTTGCCGGTCTTGGGATAAGCAGTCAGGACTTTGCCCTTCTTGCCCTTGTCGTCACCGGAGATGACAACGACCTGATCTTTAGAGCGGATATGCATAATCGTTACACCTCCTTACAGTACTTCCGGGGCCAGCGAGACGATTTTCATGAAATCCTTCTCGCGCAGTTCCCGTGCCACAGGTCCGAAGATACGGGTCCCGCGGGGCATTTTTGCTTCATTGATAATAACGGCTGCGTTATCGTCAAAACGGATGTAGCTGCCATCGGGACGGCGCTTTTGCTTACGCATACGAACTACAACAGCCTTGACCACATCGCCCTTCTTGACGGTGCCGCCGGGGGTGGCAGATTTCACGCTTGCCACGATGATATCGCCAATGGACCCATCCCGGCGGAAGGAGCCGCCCAGGACACGGATGCACATGATTTCCTTGGCGCCGGAATTGTCGGCCACCTTCAGTCGCGTTTGCGGCTGGATCATAGGGGTTTTCCTCCTTTACGACGGCTCACTTCGCCTTTTCGATGATCTCCACCAGGCGCCAGCGTTTGTCGTGGCTCAGCGGGCGGGTTTCCATCACGCGAACGGTATCACCGATACCGCATTCATTCTTCTCGTCATGGGCTTTGAGCTTGCTGGTCTGGTTCAT
>JAEYQQ010000062.1 GCA_023409955.1 Bacillota bacterium
TAGTTTTGTTATATGCGGGTAACTATTATTTTGGTTAGTGCAACTTTAGTGGAACTTTTTTAAAAAATCACTTTTTTGATTTTGTTACCTGGTTGCATGGAATGGTGTATGTATGATAAAGGCGTGATATCACGAGAGGATTATGGCAGATAGCAACAGAAACTTCATGGTATATACGCCAATTATTGGAATGATTATAAAAAACTTGGGGGACAACAGCTCGTAATGTTATCTCACTAATCCTATGGATGGATATGGAGTTGGCACCCCTAGGCTTTAGATTGCTACGGTGGACATGAGATTCATGCCTGCGTAAAAAGCAAACGGTGTATTTAGTAGTGTATTCATATAAATATGAAGCCCAGAGAACGTTTATTCTCTGAGCTTTTTTGTGAAGTTTAGATAATAATAATACGGTATCAGATGGTTTCATTTAGTTCACTATAAAATGAAACCATAACGGGAGACGTTAAACATTAGGTTTTCTATAACCGATGAGACACCAAAAATGACCGAAGAGACAAAAATCTACATTTTTCTATTTTAGTTTGCTATGATGTTATTCGTAGATGAAAGCAAAATGGAGGACAAGAAAATGCAAGCAATTAAAACAATGGAACTTGTCAAGCAGTATAAAAACCTAACTGCCGTGGACAAGGTCAATTTGGAAATCCGGCAGGGTGAATTGTTTTCCCTGTTGGGCGTTAATGGTGCGGGAAAAACTACAATCATCAAAATGCTTTCCTGTCTGACAAAACCAACGGGTGGGGATGCCATTGTGGGTGGCTACAGCATTACAAAGGAACCGGAAAAGGTAAAACGGCTGATCGGCGTATCTCCCCAGGAGACCGCAGTTGCTCCGAACCTTTTTGTCAAAGAGAATTTGGAACTGATTTGCGGTATCCACGAGTTTTCTAAAGAAAGGACGAAAGCGAAGATTTTGGAGCTTTCCGAGCAATTTGATTTGGATGCCGTTTTGCAGAGAAAAGCCGGTAAGTTATCCGGCGGTTGGCAGCGCCGGGTCAGTATTGCCATGGCGCTGATCAGCGAACCGCAAATTCTGTTCCTGGACGAACCTACTCTTGGCTTGGATGTCATTGCAAGGCACGACCTATGGGAAGTGATTCGCTCTTTGAAAGGCAAAGTAACGATTATCCTGACGACTCATTACATGGAAGAAGCAGAGGATCTTTCTGATCGCATCGGTATTATGAAAAGCGGCAGACTTCTTACGGTAGGAACGGTAGAAGAATTGAATCGGGTGGCTGGAACCAACGATTTTGAAAAAGCTTTCGTATCGATTGTGAAGGGGGCTGTGGTATGAGAATGCTGACATTTGCAAAGAGATGTGCCAAAGAAATCTTGCGCGATCCCATCAATCTTGGTTTTGGTCTGGGGTTTCCTTTGGTTTTGCTATTACTTCTGAGTGCCATGCAGGCAAATATTCCGGTGAGCCTGTTTGAGATCGACACCCTGACTCCGGGCATTACTATATTCGGTCTTTCGTTTATGACCCTTTTTTCCGCAACGTTGATTGCCAAGGACCGGGAAAGCGCTCTTTTGCAGAGATTATACACGACACCCCTTGCAGGATTTGACTTTATCATTGGATATATGCTCCCGATAATCCCCATCGCTATCGGACAGACAGTTATCTGCTATCTGTTTGCGATTCCTTTGGGCTTGACTGTCAGCACCAATATTGTATATGCTGTCATTGGGATCATCCCTATGGCGATTTTCAATATTGCTTTGGGACTTCTGTGCGGCAGTCTCTTCGGTGTGAAACAGGTTGGCGGTATTTGCGGTGCATTGCTTACCAATCTTTCTGCATGGCTTTCGGGTGTATGGTTTGATTTGAATCTTATGGGAGGGTTGTTTGAAAAAATTGCCAATGCACTGCCCTTTGTTCACGCAGCAGAAATGGAAAAAGCATTATTCAACGGAAACTTTGAGCTTGCAGCTTCTCACATTCTACCGGTTCTTCTGTACAGTGTATTAATAACGGTGATCGCTGTGTTCTGTTTCCTCGGACAAATGAAAAAGCAGTAAGGATTTGAGGCGATGAAATACAAACTCATTATTGACAAAAATGCAGAAGAAGAAATAACAGTTGTCGCGCATGCACCTTCTTCTCTGACACAGCAGATCGAAGATCTTGTCTGTAGCTTTTCCGGTGCGGACAGTATTATGGGATATCGAGATGATAAGATGCGGAAGCTGGTGTTTTCCGAAATTGAGTGTATCACCATTCTGGACAGAAAAGTGATTGCCATTGATGGGGGTGGCAACCACTTTTCGATCAAGGACAGGCTTCGTGACTTAGAGGATGTTGTGCCTTCTTATTTTATCCGCATTAACAAATCTACCCTTGCCAATGAACATCGCATTCTTCGATTTGATGCAGCGTTCAGCGGCGGTGTGGATGCCGTGTTTCAGTGCGGCTATCGGGAATATGTTTCCAGACGTTGTTTTGCAGAAATCAGAAGGAGGTATGAAGAAAAATGAAAAGACATGTTCTAGAATTTGTTCGGCGTGGTTTAGTTGCTTGTGGTTTTGGACCGATTGTTTTGGCCATCTTCTATCTGATTTTGCAGCATCAAGGCCTTGTGCAGAATCTAACTGTGAACCAGGTCTGCCTTGGGATCTTTTCTTTATCTGCCCTTGCCTTTATTGCTGGCGGCATGAATTTTATCTATCAGATCGAACGGCTGCCTCTGATGCTGGCAATTTTGATTCATGGTTGCATTCTATATATCAGCTATCTTGGAACTTATCTGCTTAATGGCTGGCTGGAATGGGGTGCAACGCCGATCCTGGTATTTACCGTCATATTTATACTTGGTTATTTAGCGATCTGGGCGATCATTTATTCCGTAATCAAAAAGAATACGGACAAAATCAATGAAATACTAAAGAAAAAACAACAGAATGCAGAAGATATGTCCTATTAACACAATCGCGCGATAAAAGCATTTGTGCAAAAAAGAAAAAGGTCGATCGTTTCAGATACTCTTGTATCAAATCGATCGACCTTATTTGGACTGGATAAGAGGATTAGAATCTTTCGCTATTTCCGTTATGGGCATAAATTATGATTTGAAGTGAAACTTTTTATTTGAAACCATGTCCATTTGTGTCACGGAAAACCCTTGATTTCATTGATCTATTTATACTCTTATAGACATTGTTTAATATTCATACCTGAAGTGTCATAAATTCGAATTCTACCATATCCAACACATAAAACTCTTGAAAACATTACGTTTACGAGGAATGTTTTGTTATGATATTTGGGCTGGAGCATCTTTTATGCAACTTTTAAAATCGATTATTTGATTTATTTAACTGGTTGCATGGTATAGTGTATATATGATAAAGGCGTGATATCACGAGAAGATTATGGCAGATATCAACACAAACTTCTTGGAATATAGCTGTAATGTAAAACAATAAACAGAACTTGAACGGCCCCCATGAGGGGGCCGTTCAAGTTGGGTATGGGTGCTTATCATATCGCTTGCTGCCCATATGTAGCCCTATTTGAAAAGACTCAATCAATGCTTACAGTTGCGCGCTTTACATGCTCCTTCTGTAAATGTGTATATATGTTTGCTGTGACTTGATAGCTGCTATGCCCAGCCAGCTGCATGGCTACCAGTGGGTCAATCCCAATCAACCATAGCATTGTTATGTAATTGTGACGCAGGTTGTGCGGTGTGATGATCGGTGTCCACATTTGCCGTGTATCCTGCTTTTTCCACTGCTTTCCCTCCCTGGGCTTTATAAGCCCAGCATCGTACATCCTGGAGATCCAGATGCGTTCGAAGCTTGCTTTGGCTAAAGATCTGCCATCCTTGCCTGCAAATACATCAGCGGTGCTAAACCCCTGCTGATAGTAGAGTATGTTAAATAGCTCACGGGGTATGGGGATGTGCCGGTCAGCAGCTGCTGTTATAAGAGCACCTTCGGCGTTGCAAGCCTTGTGCATATAATCGATATCGCGCTGGATATGAACCATTCGTTCCTCCCAGTCGAAATCGACCTATTTCAATCCCAGGGCTTCACCTCTGCGAACACCCAAATAAAAAAGCGTAGCCAGTTAATCGCTACGCTCATGATTATCTATTACTTTCAGCACAGCCTCAATCTCTTTTTCAGTTAATGCACGGCGCTTGACTTTTGCACCCGCTCTTGGTGGAACCATATGTCCAGTTGAAAGGCGCCCGGCTTTTTCAATTAATGGGTACCCACCTGGAGAATCGTGTTAGAATGCTTAAGTGCACGATCGAAGTCCGTTGATTATGGGTCTAAAATCAGGGCGCAGGAGCGATTCAATACTCCGATGAAAGTCCGAAAACCATTGAAAGAAGATTCGGTCTACTCACTGGGCTGCGAATTTAAGATCCTTGCTATGGCTTGGTCCGACAAAGCAGACCATTTACTGAAGCCCCAAAAAATCAGCCATGATACTACACATACGATCAGCTTTTTCCTTGGAAGGCATTTCGCAGAATATGCGAAGGCGGGGTTCAGTACCGGAAAAGCGGGTGATGATCCAACCATCCTTGAACAGCACTTTGCAACCATCCATATAGCTGACAGACTGGATTTCCAGCGGGAACTCTGGCAATTTTTTCTCTTCCAGAAGAAGCGTGTTCATCCGCTCTTTTTTAGCCGGATCAAAAAGCCAGTCATATTCGGCCATGTACAAGTAGCCGAACTCGTCATATAGCTCCTGCACCAACTCAGACAACTTTTTGCCTGTTGTGGCCAGCATTTCTACAAGCAGGGCAGCGGCATAAATGCCATCCTTGCCCCGAATGTGCCCCCGTACTGTTAAGCCGCCGGAGGATTCGCCGCCGATCACCGCGTTATACTGGTCCATAGCGGAGGAAATATGCTTGAAGCCCACCGGCACTTCATAGCAGGTTTCGTGGAAAGCTTTAGCGACCCGATCCAACAGGTGGGTGGTCGCCAGGTTCCGCACAGCCGGGCCACGCCAGCCTTTGTATTTCAGCAGGTAATAATACAAAAGTGTCAGTATTTCATTGGGATGAATGAACCTGGCCTGATCGTCAATAATGCCCAGCCGGTCGGCGTCGCCATCGGTGGCGATACCAATGTCTGCTTGGGCTTCCAGTACAGACCCTTGCAAGGCCTTTAGTGTCTCTTGGGTAGGCGAGGGCAAGCGACCTCCAAAAAGAGTATCGTGCCTCTCGTGAATCACATCCACATTGCACCGTGCGGTGAGTAGAATGGTTTGTAGACTGGTACGGCTGACGCCATACATGGGATCCAAAATGATCCGCAAATTGCGGGAGCGAATGGCGTCCATGTTGACAGCTCTGATGATAGAATCCAGGTAGGCGTTTTGTGGATTGACTTCCTCCACCAGACCGGCTCGTAGCGCTTGAGCGTAGCTGAGAACTTGAATTTCTTCCCGAGACACCCGATTGCTTTCTTCACCAACCTCGCTGGTGATGCTTTCCACTGCGTCACGGCCACCCTTGGTAAAGAGCTTAATTCCGTTGTATAGGGCCGGGTTATGGCTGGCAGTCACAGCAATACCGTAATGCAGGCCGTAGTGATGCACGGTAAACATAATAAGGGGTGTAGGCGCTTCTCGGTTAATCAGGTAAGTATGAATTCCCTCCGCCGCCATCACCTCACAGGCCCACTCGGCGGCCTGTCGGCTTAAAAATCGCCGATCATAACCCACACAAAATCCACGCTCCGCAGTATCTTCTCGCTTCATACGGCGGGCTAGGGTCAGCATCAGCTTCTGCACGTTTTCTTTGGTAAAATCCTCTCCGATAATGGCCCGCCATCCGCCTGTTCCAAATGCTATCATGGCATTTCAACCTTTCCTAAGTTCTTCAGGAACGCCATTGCGCTTCATATACAGGCGCGGTGCAGGCAAAGGTGCCATCTGCAGCCAGCAGTTGGATATAGGCAAAGTCATGGCTATCCGACAGGTCAAAAGTTACCTCGGTGATCACATCGGAAGGCATGATGATGTTCTGCCGGCTCATGCCCACCCGGGAACTCTTGAGGACCGCCTTGCTGACCGGAGAGCATTTTAAGCTTAGCATTGTACCATCCAGCGTATATTCATAAATGGCCGGGCCCGTGGAAGCGTAGGTGTGACCCGCGTCAAGTGCAGCCATGATATTATCGTAAGTCAGATCCGGCGCTTTAATCATGTTGAACCCGCCAAAGGAGTCCGATATAAACCGACGATTATGAACCATATTATGGTTGTCATCCGCGGCCACGGGATAGGCGCGTTTACCGGACTTCAAAAACAGTGCGTAGTCATGGAGCGCATTGCCCTCCATGCCATATACTTCAGAGCAATTGTTATATACCTCAAATCCTGACAGGCCTTCCATAGGAGTAAAATCCGCAGCGGAGTGGGCCGACCACACGGGATGATTGTAATGTACGATAAAGCCGGCGTCTATCAATTCGCGAATGGTTTCATTTACTTGCTCATGACCGCCATACTTCAATTGAATCATCGGTGTGTAGGTGATTGGTTTTCGGGCGATACAGCAGATGTGGCAAGCTTTTTGCCAGAGAGTCTCATCAGGAGTAGAGATGTTATCAAGCTCACTACCGGACAGTGCCAGAAAGCTGGCATCACTTAACCTGCTGTGGTCAATGCACACACGGTGATCCGTATACGCAATAATATGATAGCCCCGCAACTTGTAGGCTTCTTTAAGTTCTTCTGGTTTGAAGCGACCATCTGAGCAAGTGGAATGACAATGCAGGTTCGCCTTGTAAAAGTTTCCGTCTTTCGGGAGAAGATACCGGACCGCCATAATGATGTTCCTCCTGCGTGAAAGTTGGCTGTCTCTCCCGATCGTTCAGGGACAGCGGATAAACATGAGTGCGTGGGGAAGCCGTATGCCATGACGGCTTCCCCACAATTAATTAGGCTACCGGTAAGAAGCCAGGATTTCGTTGGCCTCTTCGGCATATGCATCCATAGTGGCCTGAGCATCCAGGGAGTGATCCAGCACCAGCTCGGTCAGTATGTTGAGCAGTTCTGTATTCACCTCTGCATACCCCTCATTGTTGGGCCGGGAAATGATGCGCTGTACCTGCTGCGCAGCTACTGCATAAATGGGCTTTTCATTGTAGATCTTGGACATTTCCTCGCCCTCAATCAAGCTGTTGAGGATGGGTAGATAGCCGGTCACTTCGGTGGTATACAGGGCGGCTTCATAGCTGTTCATAAACTTCATGAAGGACCAGGCGGCTTGCGCCTTTTCTTTATCCAGACCGGCGATCATCACTAGATTGCAGCCGCCTGCGGAAGAGGCAACGCCAGGCATCACGCAGGCGCCCAGTTCAAAGCCCATGCCGTCGGCATAGCCTTGATAGGTGTTTAGGGTACCAGTGGAATCGATGATGAAGGCAGAGCGCATGTTCTGGAACTCCAGACGGGCGTCAGCAGTAGCAGTGCCGCCAACCTTCATATCCAGCCAGCCTTCGGTCATGCCTGTACGGTAGAACTCGATGGCCTTCATGGCGTTCTCGGAGTTGAAGGTTACTTCACTCTGATCTTCATTGATCATGGTACCGCCAAAGGAATCCACCAGGATTTCATGAATCCAGGCAGTCAACTGCTGAACCATACCAAATTGGCCTTCCTTGGTCAAGACCTTGCAGAATTCGGCCAGTTCTTCAAAGGTTGTGGGACCGTTTTCATTCAGTCCGTTTTCTTTGAGCATGGTCTTGTTAAAGTACAAAATGGCAGTGCTGCGCTGATAGGGCATGCCATACACCTTGCCATCGATGATGGTATTCGTCTTAACGCCCTCTGCATAATCATCATATTTGAATGTTTCGTCTGCGGCGATGAACTCATCCAGAGATTGGATCGTGCCGGTTTTGGCAAGATTGGACATGGTCATCACTTCGCCCAGGCTGACTTCAGGTGCGTTGCCCGCCATGATGGCAGCCTTCACTTTGCTGTTTTGATCATTGTAGGAGTTGGCTACGTAGTCCAGTACAACCTCGACTTTATCCTGGGAAGCGTTAAATGCGTTTACCAGATACTCGTGAGCTTCAGCCGGAGCGCCAGAATGGCAGTGCCAGAAGTGGATGACCGTTTTTCCGTTGTTTTCCGCAGTAGCGGTGCCACAGGTGGTGAGAATGAGCATGAGTACCAGAAGAATGTTCAAGAACCGTTTCAATGGGATCCCTTCCTTTCACATATTTCTTTATCGCGCTTTGCGCACAATAAATCCTTATTTAGACGTGTAGGCAAAGGCGTGAACAATCTTGTTCTGTGCCAGGAAGAAAGCTACCAGTAGCGGAAGCACCAGGATCACATTGCCGGCCATAAGAACCGGCCAATTTGTGCCGCCCTCCATGTCGTTCAAGCGGGCGATGGCGATGGGAAGCGTCCGCACGGTATCGTTGGTGGTCATGATCAGGGGCCAGAAGTAGTCATTCCAATGGCCGATGAAGCTGAAGAGCACAAAAGTGGTCACACTGGCCATGGCGCTGGGCGTAGCGATTCTGATCACAATGCCCAGTTCTCGCAGGCCGTCGATGCGGGCTGCTTCAATCAGCTCATCCGATACATTTTTAAAGGCTTGCCGCATCATGAAGATGCTGAAGGCGCTGGCGGAGAATGGCAAGATCAAGGAGGCGAAGCTGTCGATCAGCCGCCAGGAGCTCATCATCTGATACATCGGTACAAAAATCAGCTGACTTGGAATCATCATGGTTCCCATAGTGAGATAAAAGAGAAAGGCTTTACCTCGAAAATCAAACTTGGCATAAGCGTAGGCTGCAGGAATGGTGGTGACAAGCTGCGCCAGAATGACCCCTGCGCTATAAACGAAGCTGTTTCGGATATAGAGCAGAAAGGGGCCGGATTGCCAGGCTTTTATGAAATTGCCCAGCTGGACCTTTGCGGGAAACCACTGGATAGGGATTTTGACGGCTTCCACATCTGTTTTGATGGAGGTGAGTATCATCCATACAAATGGGAGCAGGAAGATGGCCGAAGTGATGCTCAGACCGAGTATATCCACCGACCGCATCAGTTTTTTCTTTGCATTCATGGTTTTGCTCCTTTCTTAATGGATGTAGTGAACTCGCTTGTTCAGCATCAGGAAGTACATAATGGTAAGTATCATCAAAATAATGAACAGCACCACGCCGCCTGCCGATGCCCGGCCGATCTGCATATAGTTGAAGGCCCGTTCATAGATGTAATACACCAGTGTATTGGTAGCGTTCACCGGGCCGCCTTGCGTCATAATGGAGATGGTATCAAAGGATTTGGCGGCGTTGATCAGATTCATGATCAGTACAAAGAAAAGAGTGGGCGATAGCATGGGTAGGGTGATATGCCTGAATATTTTGAAACCGTTCTTGGATTCCAGGCTTGCAGCCTCATAAAGTTGGACGGGGATGGCCTGCAGGCCGCCGATAAGCATTAGTGTGTCATAGCCCACGTGTTTCCACACCGAAACAAGAATAATGGCGGGCATGGCCATTTCCTTGCTGCTTAGCCAGCGGATGTTCTCAATGCCCAGATAGCCTAGCAGATAATTCAGCAGGCCGTAGCGTTCATTAAACAGCCACATCCAGATAAACGACACGGAAACCAGAGAAATAATGTGGGGTGTAAATACGAATCCTTGAATCAGCGTGCGGAACTTGGTGGGCCGGTTCAGCCAAACTGCCATAAACAGGGAGATTGTAACCGTCAGCCCTACAGAGCAGAACATATAAGTCAGTGTGTTCTTGAAAATCGTGCCAAATGTCTTATTGGTAATCAGGGCTTCAAAGTTTTCCAGCCCGATAAACTGCTTTGGATTAATCAGATCCCATTTAAAAAAGCTGAGATAAAAATTGTTCAGAATTGGATAGATGTAGAAGATCAGCAGCAGAAAAATCGAAGGGAGAACGTATAAGTAGGGGCGCCAGAGATCCCAGCCGTTTTTCCTTCGTGGTTGCTTCCTGCTTCCAAGCGTCATAGAAGCAGGAAGGCTTATTTCAGCATTGTCATTTTGCATACAAAAGGTCTCCTTTCATTATGCCATGGGAGTTAAACTGCGTGAGAAATCCTTGGAAAGCATGGATGTAAATGGAATCAATATATACTAGTGAAAAATATAAATCGTTTTATATTTTTAATAAAAAAAATCAGAAGCTACATTCCAGCGAATCTCCTTCGACCAAATGGGAGGTGACCCTGATAATTCTGGGCCGCTTGGATTCATGGCGCATGGATGCCAACAGCATGTCCACGGCATGCTTGGCGATTTCCTCCGCCTGAATGCGGACAAACGCCAGGCTTGGCTGAAGAACATCGCTGATTTCAGCGCAATCATAGCCAATCACTGCGATATCTTTGCCTGGTACCCGATGTAAGGTGTGAAGGGCATAAAGGCCCGCCAGCGTTAGCTGATAACCTGGCAAAAGCAGCGCCGTCATGTCGGGGTTTGCTTTTAAAAAGGCAATTGCTTCTCTGCGCATTTCTTCGGGGCTGGAATTCTGGTTCCATGTAGTACAAAGCAGTCGATCCTCCACCTCCATATGATGGTCTGTAAAAACCCGTTGGTATCCCTCCTCACGCTCCCGGGTGTTCCAGTGGTTGGGAGAAGGGGCGAACATGCCGATCTTCTGGTGCCCCTTGGAGATCAGCAACTGCACAGAGCGGTAAATGGCATTGATGGTATCCACCAACACCGTATCAGCCTGCAGTCCCTCCACCCCGCCGTTGACAAACACAAAGGGAATACCGTCCTGCTGCGCCCGTAAAAGGCTGTCTTTCACTTCCTGCGTTGCTGCGCAGCCAGCCAGCAGGATGATGCCATCTACCTTTTTCTTATGTACGAAGGTAATCTTCTGGGCCAGCTTGGCACAGTCATTGCTGTAATCGCAATAAACAACACTATAATTCTGGCTGATCAGAAGCTGTTCCACCTCTTTGATCAGGGATATAGTGAAAATATTGTTGATGCTGGGAATCAGCAGCCCGATGGTCATGGATGTAGAGGTACGCAGGCCTCGCGCGAAGTCGTTGATGTGATAATCAAGCTCCTCAATCGCCGCAGCTACCCGTTGAGCGTTTTTGGGCGATACATGCTTGTTGTTTAGGTATTTTGATACCGTAGCCGTGGAGAGGCCAGCCCGTTTGGCTACATCAGAAATCGTTATACTCATTCACTTCGCTCCTTATTGTACTCGATTATAAGCTATTGACATTTCGTTGTCAAGGGGTGTTTGTAAACATTGAAACCTAGGCGGCGCTTGCCTTTGGCGCTGGATCGTGCTATGATGGGCAGGCGATGACGGAGGAATTTTAACGAAAGATCGGCGGATATGTAGAAAGCATTTTCGCTGGTATTTCTGCAGATCAACCTAAATCGATTAATATTTTAAGAAAGGTGAAAGATACCATGCATATTGCCACATCCACCGCAATCCTTCATCCTAATGTTATCAAAGATAAAGCGCTTGCTATGGAAGAAATACCTGGAATCATCAAAGCAGCAGGATTTGACAGCCTGGATTGGAGCCTTTGGGAGTTCTGTATTCGAGAAAACAAGGGATTTGAAGGGTTTATGACCGATCCCGATTGGGAGAGCACAATCAACCGTCTCCGTGAAGCGGGTGAAGCCGCTGGTATCTCATGCAAACAGACCCACTGCATCTCGGTGAATGCCGATATCTATCAGAAGCTGGACCATAACCAGCTGCGTATTATGGAGAAGCGCTGCCTGATCGCCAGTAGCATCCTTGGGGCAGAATGGACGGTCATTCATCCTTTTTCTCTCACTGAGGGCGACCGAGCAGCGTCCATCCGCTTTTTTGCCGAATATTTGAAACCCCTTCAGGAGGTTGCCCATCGCTACCAGGTGGGGATCGCTGTTGAAAACATGATTTTGCGGTCAGCCACACCGCATCGTTTCTGCTCCTCGGCCGAGGAATTGATGGAACTGGTAGATGCGATCAATGATCCCCTAGCGGGCTGCTGCTGGGATACAGGACACGCCAACATCTCCCGGCAGAACCAGTACGACTCCCTGACCATGCTGGGGCACCGGGTCAAGGCCTTGCATATTGATGACAACTATGGAACGGATATCGACCTGCATCTGCTGCCCTACGAAGGGAATATCAATTGGGATGATGTAATGAAAGCCCTTTTCAATATTGGATATCAAAATGATTTTGCGTTTGAGTATGCCTTGAATAAAACTCCCGCTCAGGTGATGCCCTTACGATTGCGCTATATGCAATACCTTGGCGAAACAATGATGAATAATTATTGCTGAACTTCATATCCCTGTAGTGTTCATTTCGCCAACTTCCCAGCCTTACTACATTTGTCCCAGGCATCCATGCATGCTTTTCGCCGAAACTTCTATGCAATGGAAAGTGTTTGTTATTCACTCCTGTTGCCTTCAAGACACGTTTCATCCATATTGGGCGGGAAAATCAACGCTTAAATCATTAACGTTGCTATAGCCCCTCGCAGATGGTTTATATATGAGGGATCCTTATACGCTTGCCATGATAAATAAAGAAGGAATCGGCATTAAAATGCTAATGCCGATTCCAGTTTAACAGCCGCCTCAATATCCCGGGATTTCAATGCATGGGCATATATTTTCAGTGTGGTGGATGCATCTGCATGATCCTGCCGTTGGGACACCGTTATATGCGGGAAACCATTTCTCTTTTTCGACACCATTTTGACCAACAGTTTTTAAAGTTGCTTCTTCTTTACAGGTTTATCAGGAGAATAAGCAGGCCTTAAGCTTTGTAGCAAGAAACACTAGAAGCAAAAGCATCCATCAATAAAGCTGCGAATAGCCATGAATATCTTGGCTTTTCGCAGCTTTTATAGAAAGAGTTTATGCAAGCAGCACTTCTGCATTGGTACCGTAGAAGATGTCATCATGATTGGATATGATCTTGCAGAACGACTCCATCATATCCCAGCTATCCGTTTCATCAAATTCATAGCTGTGGCCCCACAGGTAAAACAGCTGTGGTCTTTCCGGCTGCAATGCAACAAACGCTTCAGCCAATTCTAGCAAGCGGGGATTTGCATGCCTGCATGTAGTGGGTAAGCGCATAAGATCGCTTGATATTTCAAACCTTTCTGTTTGCATGCAAGTGCGTGAATAACGTACCCCAGCCTCTTGAGCGATCTTTACAACACGGTCGTCATAGGTGCCATAGGGGTACGCCATGCCTGCAATTTCACGACCGAAAAGCTGCTGTAAGCCATCTTGGCAACGTATAATCTCATCCCTGATCGCTGATTCGTCCAATTGTTCCAGATGAGCGTGGGAATAGGTATGCCCTGCTACTTCATGGTTCGCGTAAACAGATGGCAGATCACTATAGTTCAGATGGCGTATCGTCAGGCCTGACTTGATAAAGGTATTGGCCTGGCTTTGTAAGCCCAGGTTCAGGTTAAAGGTCGCCCGCAGGCCATGGCGGTCCAGCATAGAGATCAGACGTATATCCTGCTCGATGCCATCGTCATAGCTTAGGGTGATAGCTTTCATTTTATGTTTCCACATAGGTGGGTTTCCTCCTGTGAGTGAACAGCTTGTTCTTTCTATTGGAAAGCTTAAAATGAAAAGACCTGATAAGGCATTGCCCAATCTACCAGGATCGTCAGCTGCCGCCGTGCTTCCAGTAGCGCAGCCTCACGCTTCGGTTCGTAGGTATGGGTCAACAGCAGATGCTTAACTCCGGCATCTTTGCAAATACGTACCGCTTCCTGGGTGCTGGAATGGCGGCATTTGCTGTTGGCCGCTTCATCCACAGGACCTGCGCCAAAGGAAGCTTCGTGCAGCAGCATATCGGCCTTGGCGAAGAAATGCGTAAATGCGCTCTGATAACGTGTGTCTCCCGTGAAGCCGACACAATGCTCGGTCTTAACATCCGTAATGCGATAGCAAAGCCCGGGAACCGCATGATCGGAATTCATTGCCCGAATGGTAAACCCGGGTATCTCTATTTTACTGTCTCCTTCCAGTTCAACGATGGTCGGCATCTTCTTGATGCAGGAATCCAAGCTGGACGCATCATGAAAAAGAAAAGCCAGTGTTCTGTCTACGGCAGCGCGAACGGTCGCCTTGGGGCCGATGATGGTCAGGCCGCTCAGGTCTTTATCATGATCCTTGCACACGCGCCAGTAATGCAATAGGGGTGCCAGACCCATGTAATGATCAGCATGCATGTGGGTGAAGCATACAAAAGGAACGTTGATGGGATCCACATCATGATCCAGCAGATGCGTTACAACGCCGGGGCAGGCGTCAATCAGGATTTTGTCAGACACCGTATAGCAGGAATGATCATTGTGCTTTGTTTGATGCCAGTCAGCTGAACCCAATATTCGTACAAAGGGCTGTTCCATAGAATAAACCACCTTTCTGTCAATAAGGGCGCGGGGGCTTATGCTCCCGCGCCGCTTGTTACTGGTTACAGTTCGTTGTGGTAGAGCTTGTTGTAGAAGTCGATGTAGAAGTCGTAATTGTAGGTCTTTAAATCATTGAGGTAGTTGTTCCAGCTTTCGTCGGTCACACCGTTCATCACACTGCTGGCGCAGAAGCCGCGAATCACTTCAACCAGGCCGTCCGTCATGAAGTCAAACTCTTCCTGCTTTTCAGCGGGAATGATGTTCAAGTTCATGTAATAGGGGCAGAACACATCGTCAAACTTATCCAGGGAAACGTAGCGCTGCACACCCCAACTGGAAAGGTCGCTGGTGTCATAGCCTTCAGATTCCAGCATCAGCGGTGCGATGTTCACAAGACCGATGGTGTTGGAGCCAGTGAAAGTCTTGTCAATCAGCCATTCATAATCCCAGTCTCGCAGAACTTGGTTATAGGCTTCAATTTCTTCCTCGGTTTCCACGGGGTACTTAATGGATAAATAGTTGTACCCGCTGGCAGCAATCTGTTCAGGCGTTGCTTCTTCACCCAGGAAGTTGCCGTTTTCATCAACATAGTCCCAGCAGAAGAAGCGCTCACCGTTGCAGATGTTCAAAGCCGTGGTGGGATCGGAAGCATATTCCCAGATCTCAAAAGCCTTTTCAATGTTCTTGCAGTTGCGGGTGATGACAAAGTTGTTCCTGTAGGCGTTGGCGAAGTCCAGGTTCGCGGTGTACTGCACGGTCTTGTACCCTTCGGCGGGGGTGGGCACCATGGCTTCGTATTGCAGAAAGTCTTCAGCATTGGTGATGTAGTTGCACGGTCCCCAACCCCAGAAGACGCCAACTTTGCCGGCGTTGAGGTTGGCGTTGTACTGATCGCTGCTCTGGGAAAAACCTTCCAAGTTCAGCAGTCCTTCCTGACCAAGCTGGTGGAAGAACTCCAGGAACAGACGGTAAGCGGGGGTATTGACAGCTTCTACAACATTGCCGTTTTCATCCCAGCTATAGTATACATTACCGGAGCTGTAAAGGGGAAGACCCCATGCGTTTGCAAAGTCGATCAGCATGGAAGCATAATGGTTTTCACAAAAATCAAAGGGGATCTCGTCATTGGGATCTCCGTTGCCGTTGGCGTCATTATCGCGGAAGGCGCGCAGAACCTCAACGAATTCATCCATGGTGGTGGGCATTTCAAGGCCCAGGTTGTCCAGCCACTTTTTGTTGATATACTGGATACCTTTGGTGGTGTGCATCCTGGAGTGCATCTTGCCGCCGGCAAAGCCGTAAATGTTGCCGTCCGGATAGGTCAGATACTCTTTCCAGTTGTTTACATTGGTATCCAGGAACTTTACCAGGTTGGGGGTATAGGTGAGCATTTCTTCTTCGGTGACGGGGTGCCAAAGGCTGGTGTTCTGACTGATAATGGAGTCGGTCATGATGGAACCAGCCCAGAAGATATCGGGGAGGTTGCCGGCCAACAAAGCGGTCAGGGGTTCGGCAGTGCTGCCTTCCAATAATTCAATCCATTTGATCTTGACATTACAGGCTTTTTCCAACTCCTGTACCCAATGTTTTTCAGAGTACGATGTGGTAATGTCGGTGGTCCGGCGAACCGTGCAGATGGTCAATTCAACAGGGGGCTCTTCGGCCGCTGCCACATTGACAAACAGGGACAAAAACAGCATAAGACCGAGTACCAGGGAAAGAGACCGTTTTACCATAATGTCATCCTCCATGTTGTTATTTTAACAGGCTATAATGCCTGTTTTCAACTCTTCAGTGAGCCTATCATGATTCCTTGGACGAAATATTTCTGCAAAAATGGATACAGGCACATGATCGGCAGCGATGATAAAGCGATTACGGCATAGCGAATCACTGACAGCATTTTCTGGATTTCCGCTAAAGAATCAGGGTCGGCAATATCTGAATTGCTGGTGTTGACCAACAGCAGCTGGCGCAGATACAGCTGCAGTGGCTGCAGTTTAGTGTCAGTTGTGTATACCAGCGCATTGTAATAACTGTTCCAATGGGCTACCGCCACATAAAGCGCAATGACAGCAAAAATGGCTTTGGACAACGGGATAACAAAGGAGAAAAAGAAGCGCGTATTAGAGCAGCCATCAATGCTTGCGGCCTCACGCAAATCTGTCGGGATAGACGATTGGCAAAACGTGCGGATCAGTATAATGTTGTAGACCGAAACGCTGCCAAGCAGCAATAATATTGTGCGGGTATTGACCAGGTTCAGCGATGAACTGACGATGTATGTAGGAATCAATCCACCGCTGAAATACATGGTGAATACGAGCAGGCCCATGATGACGCCGCGAAATGGTAAGTCATTGCGGGATAATGCGTACCCGCAGGGGATGCAGACCATAAGGGCAAAAATCGTGCCGCCCACCGTGTAGTAAATGGTATTGCCGTAACCAATCCATAGCTGCGGCTGTTGTATGGCATACTCATATGCCGCAAAGTGGATGCCCTGAGGAATTAGGATTAGTGCCCCGGAGTTCACGTAGGTGGAATCGGAGATGGATGCCACAAGAACATACCAGATCGGGTAAAAGCAGATCACAGCAAAGAGTGATAGCAGAATATAGAAAAGCATATTGATGATGCGGTCACTGCGGCTGAAAAGTTTCATTGTAATGCGCCCCCTTACCAAAGGCTGTTTCCGGATAGTTTTCCGGATACCTTATTGACAGTGATCAGCAAAATGAAGTTAACGACATTGTTGAACAAGCTGATCGCCGCCGAGTAACTGTACTTGGTGCTTTGGATGCCCATTTTATACACATAAGTGGAGAGCACTTCGGATACCGAGTAGTTCAGAGGAGTTTGCATAATGTACACCTTGTCAAAACCCAGTGACATCATACTGCCAAAGCGCAGTATCAACGTAATAGCCACTGTCGGCAATATGCCGGGCAGATCGATATTCCACATACGCCGCAGCTTGCCGGCGCCGTCGATCATGGCGGCTTCATGCAGGCCGGGATCAATGCTCGTTAGGGCGGCCAGATATATAATGGAGTCCCAACCCATTTGCTGCCAGACTGTTGACCATACATATACATGGCGGAAGTATTTTGCTTCTCCCATTATGTAGGAAGGAGTACCACCAAAGAATTTGATGATGGTGTTGACCCAGCCGTTGTTGATGGAAAACATGCTGCTCATCATACCTACCAGCACAACCACGGAAATGAAGTGGGGAAGATAGGTGACCGTCTGCGCTATTCGCCGAAAACGTGCGTTGGGTACACTGTGCATGATGAGCGCCAGAAGGATGGGTACGGGAAAGCCTGCCAGCAGGCTGTAAAAGTTTAATGTAAGGGTGTTGATAACAAGGGAGGAGAAATTGTTGGATTTGAAAAAGTATTGGAACCATTTCAGGCCCACCCAGGGGCTCCCTGAAATGCCATCGGCAAAATTGAAGTTGCGAAATGCAATTTGAATCCCATACATCGGCCAATAATGAAAGATGACGATATATGCGAAAGCAGGTAGGATCATTACATAGAGCGCCTTGTTCTCCGCCATTTTTCTCAGTGTACTGCCATATCTTTTACCGGGCGATCTCATTTGCATATCAGAAAGCGTGCTCCTTATTCCATCGTGATGTCCTGATTTTAGCCCGCAATATGGGGGAACATCAACATGCGGATTGGTACAAAGGGTTCAATATGCGCTTTGGCATATCATGTGCGTTTTCACATAATGCGCTTACGACCTTTCAATCTGGAATGGCTTTGTTAACTATGGTATAATGAGGTAATTCCCGGAGGTTACGAGGAAGGATAAACATGCGTTTAATAAAGAATTATAAGGATCTGTTTGCGGCAAAGGCGCGCAACGCTGCCGAATACACTCAGCGTCATTCCCTGCTGATGCCCATGCTGCTTTCCTTTTGCTTCCTGATCGCATTTGTGCTGCTGACTATTACCATTTGGTTCAGCCAGAATGTAAGAACGACGCTGGAGGAAACAATATACGATAATGCTGAACAGCACGCTGCGATAACGGCTGATCAGCTGCGGGTATCCTTTGAAGATTGCTTTAAGATTGCCGCCCACCTGAAACTTGTAGCCAGGCTATCACCCCGTTCTTTTCAAAGCAATGCATACAGTGCCTACATGGCGATCAAGGAATACAACATCACCAGCTTTAAGTACAGCGACCTTGTGATCTGCTATAAAGACAATCAGTTACTGCTCAGTGTTTATGGTACATGTCTTGCGCCGGTGTGTTTTCCAGAGGTAGGTGATGCGCAAGAACTTATGGAAACCATTCTTTCCAGCCATTCGGTCTCGCTGCTCACGACGGCCGCCTTTGGCGCTGATCAGGCGGACAGTCGGCTTCTGCTGGTACATCCTCTTTCCGGCCGCCATACGGCGGTATTCGTGCTCAATAAGCAGCTGCTGTCTTCCTTTGCCTCTGCGATCATAGACATGAAAAATAACAGTGTGCAGGCCTTGTATGACATGTCGGGCACGGTTCTTTGGTCCACCCGGACGATGGATGAGCAGACGCAGAACACGGTGTTTGCGCATATACAAAAAAATCTGTCAGGCAAAAAGCTAACGCTTGACGGCATAAACTACATTTATTCTCATGTCTATATTTCACACGGCACGTATTTGGTGACGCTGGATGAGATCAGCACACAGTTTGACGAATTGAACACGGCGATTTATGTGTTGTCTGTCATCTGCATCAGTATCCTGATCTTAGGAGCGGCTATGCTTATTTTCAGCATCCGCCGCGGCTATGTACCCATTGCCCACCTGGTCAGTAATATTAAAGGTATGCTGCCGCAGCAAAAGGACGGCCCCACCAGCGATATTGCGACATTGCAGCATGCCATCTCCCAGTACAGTGAACTTGTTCATGAAAGCACGAAAAACACTGCGCTATTATCCTCTGAGGAACTGCGAAAAGTGTTTATTCTTCGTATCATATGCGGTCAATATTCGGACCCGGATGAATTGTCGAATTTATGCTACTGGCTGAAAGTAGATTTCCCTCATCCATACTTTTTTGCCTGCATACTACAGTTTGACCATCTGCTCAATGAGCAGGAGAGGGAATACATAGACACTCATTTACGCCATGGAAAGCAAGATCCATCTATTTATTATTTTTGTCTTTCACCGGACGGCAACTCTGCTGTCGGCATAGTCAACATTCCCTCTTCGAACCATGCCTTGCTGCACACCTTTGGTGAACAACTGCTTAAAACGCATTTTTCTTTGATACATGCGACAGTTGGCATGGGGCAGATCTATGACAACATCGCCAGCTTGGGAAAAAGCTATATTGAAGCCCATGCGGCGATCGATTACCGCCTGATCAAAGGTAAACACACTTGGATCACCTATGACGAGGTCAGCGTCAGCGGCGGTGCGCAAGCTTATCCAGAAGCACTGCTGGAAGCTTATATCAGTGCTTTGCGGATGTGGAATGTGCAGGACATATGGGACAGCCTGCAGCGGATCACCGACTTTATCCGCCAAGGCAGTCTTTCTCTGCAACAGGTCAAGTGCATCTGTGTGGATTTGACGTCTGCGCTTTTACGGGAGATCAACAGTTTGGATAACCGCGTTGCTTATAAGCTCAATTCGGCCTATGATGTCTTCAATATTGCCGAGTATGAATCTGTATCGGAACTGGCGCAGAAGATCGCTGATTTTTCGCAGATCATCCGGCAGCATGTTATGCAGCGGGACACGTCTGAAGATAATGTGCTGATACAGCAATGCATAGCCTGCATGCAGGAGAATATCTCCAATGCACAATTTTCCCTAAGCTCTTTATCAGAACAGTTCAATATCACGCCCCAAACGCTTCGCCGTAAGTTCAAGGAAGCCACCGGGCAGACGCTGAGCGATTATATGATCAGGCTGCGTATTGACCGAGCAAAGCACCTGCTTACAGATACGGATCTGGATATCAGCGAGATCTGCATTCAGTGCGGTTACTTGGATCCGTCATCCTTCATCCGGCTTTTTAAAGCAGAAGTAGGGGTGCCCCCCGGGAAATTTCGGGAATCTATCTCTTAAATTATGAAGGAGGGTGTTCCAAGTGGATTTTCAGAAGATCGTTCAGGGGATCGGTTCACTGGGTCATAACATTTATGATTTTGCCTTTTATGACGGGAATGCGATTTATACGCATAACTTTCAACCCTGCAACAGGTGCAACAACAGTTATTCTGTTGCAAAAGCCTTTGTTATGACTGCGCTTGGATTCCTAAGAGATGAGGGACGTTTTAATGTTTCGGATCCTATCATCCAATACTTTTCTGATAAACTTCCTGGGAATATCGATCCAAAATGGCAGTCTGTCACCGTCGAGCATGTAATTACTCACCGCATCGGTTTTGACTGCGGCTTTTTGGATATTGACACGGATGATATTCAAGCCTATCTGACAGATGATTATCTGCAATTGGTGTTTGAACATCCTTTAGTGTATACCCCGGGGGAGCATTCACAGTACAGTGATGCGGCCTATTACCTGCTATCACGGCTTGTTACAGCGCTTAGTCAAGAGAAACTGGATACGTTTCTCTTAAAACGGCTGCTACGCCCCATGCAATTCACAGAAGTGGCCTGGAGCCGTTGCCCGAGAGAGTATCCCATCGGAGCGACCGGGCTTTATATCAGCACTGAAGATATGCTAAAGCTGGGTATGCTGTATCTCAATGATGGTATCTATCAGGGCGTTCGCTATGTTTCCAGGCAATGGGTCGAAAAGGCAATAACCTGCGATTATGAACTGCACTCCATGTCCGCTGGAGGATGGATCGGTAAAGGAGGCATGTACGGTCAGGCAGTCGTTTTCCACAGAGGAAAGCATTTTGCCGCCGCATGGCATGGTCATGATAAAAATGGTTGCAATAAAAGTGTGCTCAGTTACCTAGATACGATATGACAGCTTATAAGGGAATGAACATTGTTGTTGCTGCATTGCAAAGCAGCGAATGACTACTAAATTTCGATCAAACATTTTAGTAAAGGAAATCACCATGGAGCAATTTCGATTTGGCGTGATCACGGACATACAGTATGCCGACCGTGCGGCAAATATCGGCAGGTATTACAGAAACAGCATAATCAAAGCAAAACACTGTATAGATGCGATCAATGCAATACAGCCGGATTTTTGCATGCATTTGGGGGATCTAATCGACTGGCCAGGGCAGCCGGAGAAAGGCCGCCAGGCGCTTGATACGATCATGCCGGTGATGCAGAGCTTTCATGGACCTATGTATTATCTGATCGGCAACCACGACAGAGATTCTGTACCTGTTGATGAACTGGCTGCGTTATGGGATATGCCTCAGGGACAGACGTGGTATTCCTTTGATCACAAGGGTGTTCATTTCATTGCTTTGGACAGCAACTTTGATGAGCATGGCAGGCCCTACCAACCGGGAGACGGCCAGTGGGATAATTGTTATGTTTCTGAACAGCAGTTGGACTGGCTTAAAAGCGATCTGGCGCAATGCCTGACTGATGTTGTTTTCGTGATGGTGCATGCACTGCTGGATGATCTGGATGATCCTCATGTAATCAAAAATGCTTCGGTGGTCCGGAGCATACTGGAAAACAGCGGAAAGCAGATCGTGGTGCTGCAAGGGCATATGCACTGCGGCCGTGAAAGCAAAAAGAACGGCATCTGCTATCATACGATGCGATCGATTGTGAACGGAAGAGCCCGCAGGTGTTTCTGGATTGTTGAAGTAGATAAGGACCGCATCTTTGTACACAGATATGACAGCCGGCGAAACCATGGACAGCCCACTCAAAAAACGTTGATGAAACTACAAGAGGCGAGCTGCTGCCGATGATATCGGTAAAGCCCATCAAACTGGGGATGCGCTAGGGCCTTTTAACTGCTAATACCAACCAACAGCTTTGCGATATGACAAAAAGCTGCACCATCGACAGGTAAAAGAAGGACAAGCCAGGGATACTATGTGCATGATGGTGATGTAAACTTGATATAGAATATCTGCATAACCTGTCTCATCCAGATTGAACTCTTTTATGTAATTCGGGCACATAATTTCATGCATACCAATATCTCCGTTACTTTCGATAGTCTTTTACAGACTATCGACGCTTGGATTAAAGTAAATTCCATTACGCAAGATGCCTTCCCGTTTTCATTTGCTGCGACTGTACGAAGGTGACTCTTCTTTTATTAAGAATTTTCTAGCATCTGCAATCAACCGTCCTCATGTGAATGATCGTATTATACGATACATAAAGATAATCAAGAAGTAATTTGTTGACGCTTTGTGACATATTGTGTATAATTTGTCATCAGTATAAGTTTGGCACAGTACTAGAGAATAAAACTTCCATTAATGAGGGTAGATCTATGTGTAAGCATTTTTTGGTTGTAGATTTCGAATTTACTCAGTACACCAAACCGGTTGGAAGGCCACGAGGCTTTTTTTCGGAGATCCTTGAAATCGGAGCGGTCAAAATAGATGGCGGTACGACTGAGACTATAGGACAAATCCAACATTTTGTGAAACCACACTTTTATCCTAACCATGTAAAGGAAAGCATGGCCTTTGGTATGATCCCGGAGCAAGATATGAAATCGGCAATTGAATTCCGTGATATGCTGGAGATAATCCGTTCTCTCTATGTACCACAGAAAACGTACTTTGTAGCGTGGGGTGACGCAGATTATCATGTTGTTGAGGAAGGCTGTAAAAGGCATGGCCTGCCCAATCCAATTCTAGCGGATGATTATCTGAATTTGGCAGCTGCCTATAAACACATGAAAGGAGATGTCTTCACAACAAGCTTGCGCAGAGCCACCGAAGAGCAGAACATCCAAACGGGAGGGCTTTGGCATACCGCATATGACGATGCTGCAAATACAGGTAAGCTGCTTGTAAAAATGCTTGCGGATAATTGGAGTCCCGAGTATTATTTTGCTTCAACGGCAGTGGTAAACATTTGAAACTGATTAGTATAGATCAATTAAATATTTTACCCTCGGGTATTTTATCATTATCATTAGCGATAGACCCCTAGGCATCGGATTACTAAAAGCAAAATACTTAAACTTTACATTGGGCTTTAACTTTCGATCAGCACCTAATGATAAGATCCAGCAAACATCTAAGTTTGCTGGATCTTTTTGTTGTGGAGCATAGGGGATAGGCTCATCTACAGTCGTAACGATAAGCTGCGACACAATGCATAGAACTGTGTTCTCTATAAGGCGTTAACACTAATTACTTAGCTGGCTTCTCAGGCACGCCAATAATACGGCCGCTACCATATGGCTCGGCGTACTGCTCGCCAACCACGCCGTTAAGAACATCCGTGATGTAGTTGATCAACACTTGATTGTCCAACATGATCTCATCCAGCAATATCTTGTTATCTTTAAACATGGTAAAGCCGTCGCCGGAGTCCTTAATCATGTAATTATGACTAGCTAAGGTATACGTCTTGGTAAGATCGATATCCTCGCCGCCGATCTTCACATTATTAACGCGATATGCGCCAGCCACGCCGGTAAACAGGCCTTCATTGTTCTGTGTGCAGGAGGACTCAATGTAGGTATGGATTTCGTAAGTCAAGCCAGAAACCTGTAGAAACCCGCCGTTTTGATCAGGAACAACACGGGAGCCCCACTCCAGGGCGTCAAGGATCTGCTGGCCGGTGGCTTCCACAACGCAAAGGGCGTTGCCGAAGGGGTGAACTTTGAGAATATCGTTTAGGGTGATGTCACCGGCTGGAATGCTTACGCGGATGCCGCCGCCGTTTACGAACGCCACATCGGCACCGCCCATAGCGCGATAGGCGTCAGCGCACAGGTTACCAAGGTTGGTTTCGGCGTTGCGAATGATGCGGATGGGCTTACCCTGGGCATCAACCGCGACAGGATCGTTGATGGTTAGGTCGACAGCGGTGTGTGCGACGACCTCTGATAGCTTTGCGTTCAGAGCAGATGTGGCACGTTCAATGGCGGCGTTCACATCGTTCTTAAGGCCAAACAGTGCGGGGACGGAAACGTCGTTACTCCAGGAGTACAGCCCGCTGGTAATGGAGCCGTCTTTGGCAGATATGCGTAGATAGCCAATTCCTTCAAGTTTGGTTCCGCAGGCGGAGCGATGTACATCCTCGCCGTTTTTGTTCTTCATAATGACCTGATCTGTGTCGTGACTGTGACCGTCCAGCAGAGCGTCGATGCCGCTGGTATTACTGATAATATCGGAATAGGTGTATGGAGCGCTGCTGCTTTCGTTGCCAAGATGGGCCATTACGATCACGTAATTGGCACCTTCAGCGCGTGCGGAGTCAACGGCTGTTTGCACTGCTGTGTAAAGTTTTTCGCCGTTCTCATCCTGGTAGAAGCCGTATATGAACTCGCCTGCTTCGTTTTGGAAGTACTTAGGCGCGGAAGAGGTAATGGTATGCGGGGTGGTAACGCCGATGAATGCGACCTTTACACCGTCGAAATCCTTGATGATGTAGGGGTCAAAAATGGTCTCGCCCTCTTTGTTGAAGTTACAACTGATGTAGGGGTACTTCGCGAGCTTCGTTAGCTCGAGGAAGCGATCCATGCCGTAATCAAATTCGTGGTTGCCGGGTATGGCCACGTCATAGCCAACAGTGTTCATCAGCTCAATGATAGCGGAGCCTGTGGTCAAGGTGCCGACAGGTTCTCCCTGAATCGCGTCACCGTTGTCAACCAGCACCACATGATTATCCTTCGCAAGCATCTGATCACGTATCGCGGCTACGCCGACATAGCCGAAGCCGTTGTCAACACCACAATGAGCATCACTGGTGTAAAGCACAACGATGTCTTTGGTCGGCGCGACCGATTCAGCGTTGGCAAATCCAAGAAGCATTACAAACGCTAAAACAAAACCCACAAACCTTTTCATTGGTATATTCCCCCTTTTATGTGTGTATTGTGCAATTCTATTATAGCATTCTCTGCTTGGAAGTTATAGATACTTGGTATATAAATTCTTACACAATGATGTGTCTACTGCATAACCTATATGCATCCATCAAGAGGCTCGCTAAGATATGTCTTTCGTTTGGTTTATATTTACAGATACACACTGAAACGTAGATACATGTTAGTGTGTATCTTTCTTTTAGCTCGAGCCAATGAAAAGGAAAATGTAAAGAAATGCCGAATAGATTATGACATTAAAATGGGTAGATGTGTTGTGATCGTAAGGATACATCTCTGAAGATCGGAGGATCAAAAATGAAACGAAAAATTTTTGTTCTATTTCTTGCTCTTGTATTGATGACCATCAACAACGCTTATGCTGGAAAAGCTCGAAGCATAGTTAGCAATACCGATTCTGATTACCATGTTGTCCATCTTGAGCAGCACTTGAACTCTACCGATCTACATGGAACCGGTAACTATCTTAAAATGAGAAAGGAAGCAAAGAATTCAAAAGTTCTTGGTCACCTGGAACAGGCAGATCATTTTGTTTTGCTCAAGCTTCAGAATGGATATGCTAAGGTTGAGATAATTGAGTCAGATAAAACCAGTCCCGATTCATGGGTTGGCCTGACAGGTTGGGTCGATGCTGACTATATCAATTGCTATTGTAGCGATGCCAAGTATCATAGCAAAAATCCACGCGATTTTACTTCTGTGTCTAGTGATGCTCTTATACCATCGGATGCCGTTGGAGAGTACATTTTTTGTAGCGGTGCTGGTGCGTGGAGTACGCTAATAACGCTGTCCTCCGACGGATCTTTCATTGGCGACTTCGGAGATTCCGATATGGGAGACGCTGATGAGGCATATCCAAACGGTACGCATTACTTTCGTGGCTTTAGCGGACAATTCACAGATTTGCAAAAGATTAACGATTATACATATTCCATGACACTAGACACATTAACACCATGGGAAGCCAAGGACCACATACTTGGTGGAGTAAGGTATATTGCCTCTGATCCATATGGCTTTGAAAGCGGCAGGTCGTTTCTCATGTATACACCAGATTCGCCAATAGACGCTCTAACTGAAAGCTTTTTAAGCTGGATATCTGGCCCTCTAAGTGTGATACCTACTAATAAACTGGGTTGCTACGCAATCTACAATCAAGAAACCGGTTATGCTTTCTTCCTGATAGATAATTGAGAACTATGGAGATTTTATGTCGGTGTAAGTAAAAACCTTATAAACAAGGCATTATCAAGCTTCCTTGTTATCCTTCTAAATCACAAGTACAACGTGAGCAATAATCCATTAGAGTAGATAACATTACCTGGAAAAACGTTTGGTTAGAAGAAATTGCTGTTTACTACATTCATATTTCAACATACCCGAAGTGTCGTAGACTCGAAATCTGCTGTAGTGCCATTAAACTCGCTGTATTAGCGGGTTTTTTGCTTAATCTTTGATGAGTATGCATGGGCAGAAAACCAAATATAAACAAGCTATGATGACCTATTTTTATTGCATCAATATATTATTTCTCAAATCGTTGGTAAAATAGATGTCATCAATATGTTACATATCATAAGGGGATGGTGCATCATGGCAACGCAAATATATACAACGAAAGAAATCGCAGATATGGTTGGTATACATGTGAATACCGTCCGTTTTTACGAAGAAATAGGGTTTTTGACAAAACCTGAGCGCCTCCCAAATGGCTATCGCGTATACACGGATTTGCAGCTTGAACAATGCAAGCTGATTCGCTGTGCAATGAAGGCAGAAGTGTTGCAAAACGGTCTTCGAAAGAAGGCGGTAGCAGTTGTTCGCCTCTGTGCCGCACAGGACTTTGACGCTGCTATTGCTGCTGCAGAAGATTATCGCTCAATGATTGAAAGAGAAATAAAAAATGCAAAGGCAGCCATCTACTCCGTTGAAAAGATACTGAGCGAAAACACGGTGTCAGAGGCACTGGAGATCAATGGTCGGGATGCGGCTAAAACGCTGGGAGTGACCTTGGAAACACTCCGTACTTGGGAGAGAAGCGGGCTCATTAAAGTCAAACGCCAAGAAAACGGTTACCGTATTTACACTGCCGCCGATATGGAAAGATTGAATATTGTCCGCACACTTCGGTGTGCAAACTATTCTCTTTCAGCTATTCTAAGATTGCTTAACGGCCTGGACAGCCAAACGACACAGTCGGTAGAAAAGCTACTAAACACACCGGAAGAAAATGAAGACATTATCTCGGTATGCGATTGGTTGATACTGTCGCTTCAAAATACATTGATTGACGCAGACAGGCTCCTTCGGATGCTTGGGCATATAAAAGAAAATCTTGCTACCCTCCAGTAATACACCATCCTTTATTTCTTTGGTATACTGTCAACTGATAGAAATGGAGGATGGTTTATCATGCAAAACTATAAGAAGAAAGCTATTTTATTCTTGGCAAGTCAGGGCGTAACATTGTTCGGGTCGTCTCTCGTTCAGTTTGCGATCATCTGGTTTGCAACGCTTAATACGTCATCTGGTGGTTGGGTTTCGGCACTCACCGTTGCAGCTTATGTACCGCAGTTTCTTATCTCTTTTTTCTCCGGCGTTTGGGCTGATAGGTACTCACGCAAAAAATTGATCATTCTGGCGGACAGTCTGATTGCTGCAGCAACCCTTGTACTGACGATTTTGATGCCAAGTATTGGTGAAGGTACGCCGATTTTAATGTCATTGGTAGCCATCTCTGTTGTGCGTTCTATCGGAACCGGCATACAGACACCTGCCGTAAATGCGGCGATATCTCAGCTCGTCCCAGAGGATAAGCTGATGAAGTTTAATGGTATCAATTCTACGATTCAGTCCCTTGTGCAGTTTGCTGCTCCTGCTGCTGCTGGCGCTGTACTGTCTTTTAGTACCCTTGGCACAACCCTCATGATTGATGTTACTACTGCTATTGTTGGTATTGGTATACTCTCTGCGGTTGCGATTCCATTTACCAAAGCTGTTGAAGCCCCCTCAATGATTTCCGAAATGAAAGCGGGCTTTACATATGCTGCAAAGGAAAGCTTTATCGGACAGCTTCTTTTGGTTTTTGGAGTGTTCATTTTCCTATGCGTTCCGGCAGGCTTTTTGGCCACACTCTTTGTCAGCCGCTTTTATGGAGACACCTATTGGTACCTGACCCTTGTGGAAGTCATTGGTTTCATCGGCATGGCGGCGGGCGGCCTGCTCATAGGTACATGGGGTGGATTCAAAAACCGAGTTAAAACGTTGGTGGTTGGCATAATCGCCTTCGGAGCGCTGGCCATCGGTATGGGTGCAACAGATAACTTTGTTGTCTACCTCATTCTCATGGCGGTATACGGTGTTGCGCTGACGATGGTACAGACGGCCTCGACCACGCTTTTACAAGAGAATACCTCGTCTGATATGATCGGGCGTGTGTTCGGGTTGTTCGGGGCGATGTACTCCGGATTTCTGCCCCTGGGTATGCTGGTGTTCGGCCCGTTAGCAGATGCTGTCTCCATGCGGCTGCTCATGGTCACATCAGGCGTGATGCTGTTGGCTATGGCGGCAGGCATATTGCTGAACAGAGGTTTTTATCTGCGTGGAATGACCAAAGCACAAGAGAATAAAGACAGTGAGGCGGACATTGATGCCACAACAAGATAAGATCATTATTCGGGGGCTATCCCAGAACCATTTGAAAAATGTATCACTGGAAATTCCAAAAGGAAAAATCATTGTGTTTACCGGTGTATCTGGTTCCGGTAAATCAAGTATTGTTTTTGACACGATTGCGGCCGAAAGTCAACGGCAGTTGAATGAAACATATCCTGCTTTTGTACGCTCGAGACTGCCAAAATATGAGCGCCCCAAAGTAGAAAGTATAGATAACCTGTCTGCGTCGGTGATAATCGACCAAAATACTTTGGGCGGAAATCCCGATCAACAGTTGGCACCATCAGCGAAATGTATTCAGCTCTGCGTGTTTTGTTTTCCCGTATCGGTAATCCTTACGTCGGAACAGCATCGTGCTTTTCCTTTAACTCTCCCAACGGTATGTGTCCTGTATGCTCAGGGATTGGGAACGTAACCGACCTGGATATTACAGCTGTAATTTTGCCGGAAGAAACATGGAACACTGGCATGGTAGATATGACGCTGTTCCGCCCAGGCAGTTGGTATTGGCAGCAGTATCACGACAGCGGGCTATTCGACCCTAATAAGAAGTGGAAGGATTATTCACCAAGAGAGAGAAACCTCCTGCTCTACGGTGCAGAAGAAAAGGGCGGCGAACGGGTTCACAAGCGGGTTGAAGGCCTTTACAACCAGTATTCCCGGCTTTTACTCAAAAGAGATCTGTCGGATAAAAGCGAAGCATTGCAAAGTCATGCGGCTGAGCTTATCCAGCAGGTGGAGTGCCCGGCCTGTCACGGTAAGCGCTTGAATGAAGCTGCTCTATCATGCAAGGTCGTGGGCTATAATATCTCCCAAATGTGTGATATGGAGTTTTCGGAACTGAGAGATGTTCTGAAAAGTATTACTGAACCCAACGCTCAGACGATTGTTGAATCATTGGTAGCCTCCTTAACTAGAATGATTGATATTGGCTTGCCCTATCTTTTCATGAATCGTGAAACTGTGTCCCTGTCGGGCGGTGAGGCGCAGCGCCTGAAGCTTGTGCGTTATATGGGTAGTTCCTTGAATGGTATGATGTATATTTTCGATGAACCAAGCACCGGTATGCATCCAAGGGATGTACACCGCATGACAAAGCTGCTGCAAAGACTTCGGGACAAGGGCAATACCGTTATTGTTGTAGAGCACGATAAAGATGTGATATCTATTGCGGATGAAGTGATTGATGTGGGTCCGTTTGCGGGGCGAAACGGCGGAGAGATTCTGTATCAAGGAAGCTATGCCGGTCTGCTTGATTCCGGTACCCTTACTGGTAATGCCATGAAACAGCATGTTTCAGTGAAAGCCAATCCTCTAAAGCCCAAAGAGTTTTTGCCTATTAAAGGCGCATGTATTCATAAC